>CADEGR010000077.1:12679-20574 GCA_902826935.1 uncultured Alphaproteobacteria bacterium
CCGGCTCGGCATAGCGAAAGCAGAACAGCACGGCCATCGAGCGGCCGCAGATGTTCTCGATCTTGGCCCGGCCCTTGTAGCCGGTCGAGCGAGCGACCGCCTGGGCGTCGTAGTGGCTGAGCACGACGCAAGGTGCCGACGTCGCGGTGGTGGGATTGTCGTAGCTCTCGGCGGCTTGCGCGCCAAGTCCGTAGAGGACGCCCATCACGGCCACGCCCAATGCAACTGCGATTCGTGCCATCTCAAGCCCTTCCGACTGCCTTGATCACACAGAAGGTAGCGCGATTTGTTCGGCTTGGAACGTCTTGCAGAAGGGAAAAGATCGGGCGCCGAAGCGCCCGATCCCAACAAGGTCTAGTTCGGCTGGGCCGGCTGACCAGGTGCGGTCTGGGCCGGCGCTGGTGCCGCCGGGGCGGCCGGCGCTTCAGCCGGGGCGGCGGCCGGTGCTGCGGCGGCGACCGGACCGGCCAGCTCCGGGTATTCCTTCAACATGCTGGCACCGTAGAGCGGCTTGAAGGCGCCTTGATGGCAGGTGCCGCAATTGACCTTCGGACCATCGCCGAGCGGCCCCAGCCGCTGCTTGGGCAGCTGCGCCGCCAGCGGCACCAGGTACTCGTTGTTCAGCCCGCGCACCATCCGGATGCCGTACCAGGCGCTGCTCCGCTGGGGCGTGCTCTGATCCCAGGCGAAGAACGAGCGGCTGTTGTGGCAGTAGGTGCAGTTGACGCCCAAGGACGTCGACATGTGCATCATCAGGCCGTAGGTGGCCTCGGTCTGCTTGATCGAGCCATGGACCTGATCGGTCGGCAGCGCCTCGGTCGAGATCACCCGGATGTTGGCGTCCTGCTCGAGGTAGAGCGTCAGCGGATCGTAGGGCAGCGAGGTGTAGCCGACCGTCGAGGCCGGGGCGTTCTGATCGGCGCGGTTGCCGGCCATGCTGCCCCGGACCCGCTCCGGGCCGGGATCCTTGAACCAGGTGTAGGCCGGCACCGGCTTGCCGCGATGGCAGGTGTAGCAGGTGACGCCGGTCTGCTTCACATGGTTGCCCCAGGTCGCGTTGATGTGCTCGGTCATCTGCAGCATGCGCCGCGCCACCACCTTGGTGTAGAGCGCATCTTCCGCGAAGTTGCCCTCCTCGCCATGGCAGTAGGCGCAGCCCTGCTCGGGCGCCACCCAGGTGGTGAGGTCGGTCATCAGCCGGTTGAAGCGATCGACCCCGAGCGCGCCCAGGACCTGGACGTTCTCGTAGACCTCGGAGGCCGGGGTCTCGTCGATCGGCTCCTCCAGCGCGGTGATCTCGGGCAGCTGGTTTTGCGCCTGCTGCGCCTCGACCGTCCGCGGATTGTAGACCTCGACCATGCCGAGGCCGCGGAAGCCACGCTGGATGGTTTGGATCGGTGGATAGTCCCAGCCGACCGTGGTGAGCATGGCGATGGTCAGGAGCACCCCGGCCGTCGTCAGGAGGGAGACGCCCAGTTTCATTGTGATACCCCCGAAATCGCGCTGGGATCGGGCACGGGTGGGAACACCGCGGGATAGGCCGGCGCGACGCCATGCTTGACCGCCCAGAGGTACCAGTTGTCGACCACGGTGCCGGTGAGCAGGATGCCGATGCCACCGGTCAGGGTGGTCAGGACCGCGAACCACCACGCCCAGCGATGGATCGATTCGAAGGTGGCGTTGAAGCCCATGGTCCAGCGCCAGAACAGCGCGGCCCGCTCGGCGGCCGTGCCGCGATCGACCATCTGCTCGACCTCCCGATCACCGCCGAACCGGCTGACCGCGAGGATGGTGGCGCCATGCATCGCGAACAGGAGGGTCGAGCCGTACAGGAAGGCGATCGAGAGCATGTGGAACGGATTGTAGAACAGGTTGCCGTAGCGGATCGAGAAGGCCGCGGTCCAGTCCAGATGCGGGAAGATCCCGAACGGCACCGCCTCGCCCCAGCTGCCCATGAGCAGCGGCCGGATGAAGCCTAGCACCAGATAGAGCCAAATCGCCGAGGCGAACGCCCAGGGCACGTGGGTGCCCATGCCGAGCGCCCGCGCGCGGCGATACATCCGGACCCACCAGAGCAGGATCGAGGTGGTCAGGAACATGCCGGCCATGAGCCACCAGCCGCCCTCGTTCAAGGGCGGGATCTTGAGGCCGTTGGCCGGGGCCGGCGGCTCGAGCGCCAGCCATGGCAGCTGCCGGATGAACTGCACCGGATCCCAGTTGACCGAGGCCAGCATGTTGAGGCCGATGATCTCGATCGCGATGAAGCCGCTGATCAGCGACAGGACGCCGAACCAGCCGAGATAGATCGGCCCCAGCTGGGCGTCGCCGAAGCGGCCCATCCAGTGGACGTAGCGGGGCGCGCCGCTGCGCTCGGAGTCTCCAGCCGGGAGGACCACGCCGGCATAGGCCGGTCCCCGCACCTGGATCCGCGTGAAGATGTTCTGATATTCCGCCATGAGGCTGCCCTCGCCTAGCGCCAGATCGGCAGGTTAAGCCACCAAGTCCACCATTCCGGCCAGCCGCGGGTCCAGAAGGGGCCGCTGATGACGATGCACACCGCGCTCCAGAAGCCAGCGGACAGCGCCAGGAACAGGCCCAGGCGATGGATGCCGAGCGTGCCGATCGAGTAGCCGATGGTGTCGCGGAAGAAGGTGTTCTCGTGCTCGGCGCCCTTGATCGTCTCACCAGGCGCCGGATTGGCCGCGGAGAGGACCACGCCACCGTGCAGCGCCAGCGCCAGCGTCGTCGTGAAGAAGAAGCTGACCGCGATCATGTGCGCTGGGTTGTAGTGGAAGTGGAGATACTGGTAGCCGACGTTCGAGACCCAATCGAGGTGGCTGATGATGCCGTAGGGGAAGCCGTGCCCCCAGGCTCCGAGCAGGACCGGCCGGACCACCACCAGGGTGACGTAGGCCAGGATCGCGAAGCTGAAGGCGAAGGGAATGTGGTAGCCCATGCCGAGCTTGCGGGCGATCTCGACCTGGCGCAACGCCCAGGAGACGAAGGAGCCGATCGCGCAGAAGGTGATGATCTGCCAGAGCCCGCCCTCTTTGAGCGGCGCCAGCGCCAGGCCGTATTTCAGGTCCGGCGGGGCAATATTGATCTGCCAGATGTTCCAGGTCGGGCCGATTGCGGCGCCGTAGACGATCAAGGCCGTGCCGAGCGTCGCGAAGAAGATCGTCAGAACCCCGAAGAAGCCGACGAAGAACGGCCCCACCCAGAAGTCGAACAGATCCCCGCCGATCAGCGTGCCGCCACGGACGCGGTATTTTCTCTCAAAGCTCAGCATCGCCATTTGTCATTCCTCCGGCCGGGAGGCGAGCACATTGGTCCTGGCAGCCACGCTGGATGCGGCGGATTGGCCGAACGTCCGGCCAGCCCCGCCGCATCCTCCAGCTGGCGCTATTGCGTGCCGGTCTGTGCGTCCGGCACCGGCGACATCTGGCCGGCCGCCGCGGCCGCATTGGCGCGCGGGCCTTCCAGCCAGTTGAACCGGTCGGTGCTGAGCAGGATGAAGTGGATCAGCAACGCCAGCACGAACAGGAACGTGAACAACGCGACCAGCGTTCGCCGCGGATCGAAGAGAAGCCAAATTCGCCACATGATCGTTTCTCCGTCGTCGCCGTCAGGCGAGGTAGGTCAGAACCTGAGTCATCGCGACGGTCACGCCATCGGCGAGCGACGCATAGCCCTGCTCGCCCGGCAGCCAGGGCCGCCAGGCCCACGCCAGAATGTGCGCGATCACCGCCACGATCACGAAGACCACGAAGCTGGTCATGAAGATGCGGTGAAACTCTTGGGCTTCGGCTTCGCTCAGCCCCGTCAACGAACCGGTTCGTCTTTCTGTATCCACAGCCATTTCTATCTCCGGCTGATGGCCTCTTGGCCGTTACCGCGCTTGTCCCGCGCAGCAGGGAACGCCGTGACGGGGCCCGCCACGACGGCGCCATCATCCGCCCACGTCGGGCAAAACCGGACCTCCGGTTAACCCATGAACGCGAACGGGATGAAGGTATTGGCGGCGGCGCGCGCTTCGTCGATCAACGAACGCGGCCGATCCTGAGTGAACGGCAGCCAGCGCCAAGGCAGGCAGCGTGCAACCACGGCAGCCGCCAGGAACACGAGGAAGGTTGCCGTGAAGATGAGACGGAACTCCAGCCGGGCGCGCGGCGGCGCGAACTGGGAACGGTCGAGCTGAGCGGCCATGGCGTGCCCTCCAGATGATGGGCCGGACGAGTCGAGCCGGCGCGGACGACGTCTCGGCGAACGCCGAGAGTGCGCGCTGGCAGTGAACATGAATGGCGGGAGTGCGGGTCATGCCGCCTGCCCTTCGGCCAGCAGCGCCTGCACGGCCTGGACCCGGGCGGCCGTGACCTCGACCTCGCCGGCCTGGCGAGCGGCCCGCTCGGCGCGATCGCGCAGCTGCTTGGCGGCCGAGATCCGGACCAGGAAAGGCTGGGTCTCGACGAACGCGTCGAGCAGCGCCTGGGCGGCCTCGTCCCAGACCACCGCCGCGGCCGGCAGCCGGGCGGGGGTCGCCTCGACCCGGTCGAGCTCGGTGCCGAGCGGCAGGATGTGGAACAGCGCATCGAACAGGGCGTTGCAGTATTCCTGCAGCACGTAGGTGGCGCCGGCATAGCCCATGAACGGCGTGCCGGTGGCGCGGCGAATGAGAGCGCCCGGGAAGGACGCCGGGATGAAGATCGCGCGCGTGCCCAGCTCGGCCGCGTACATGCGCTCGTTGTAGGAGCCGTAGAGCACGAGCGGCGGCGTGCTCTGCAGAGCCGCCCGGACCGCGGCGTTGTCCGGCTTCACGCCGGCCTTGCGCTCGAAGCTGAAGGTGCAGGGAATGCCGAGCTCGTCGGTGAGATAGCGCTGCAGCCCGCGGGCGTAGGTCTCGGTCGCGACCACGGCGAAGGACGCGGTGCCGAAGAAGTCCTGGGTGACGCTCCGCCAGAGATCCCAGACCGGCTTGATCGTGGTGTGCTTCTCCTGCTCGATGAACGGCTCGGGATCGACCCCAGTCAGCTCGCCCAGCTTGCGCAGGAAGTTGGTGGTCGCGAACACGCCGATCGGCGCCTGCAGGTAAGGCTTGTCCAGGTCCTCGCAAAGCTTGCGGCCGAACTCGCGATAGAGGCAGACATTGACCTCGGCATCGGCCAGGCGCGGCACGTCCTTGATATGGGCGCCGAGCGGGAAGACCAGGTTGACCTCGCAGCCGATGCCCTCGATCAGGCGGCGGATCTCGGCGAGGTCCGAGGGCATGTTGAAGGTGCCGTAGATCGGCCCGATGATGTTGACCTTGGGCTTGGCGCCCTCGGCCCGCGCCGCCGGCTTCCTCGCCTTGGCCTTCTTCGCGCCGAATTCGGACCACAGCCAGAAGATCGCCCGATCGGCGCTCTGCCACTGGTCCTCGTCGATGGTGCGTGGCAGGAAGCGCTGCAGGTTGGCGCCTTCGGGCGTGACCCCGCCGCCGATCATCTCGGCGATGCTGCCGGTGACCACGACCGCCGGCTGGCTCTGGTCCTGCGTGGCGCTGGCGCGGCGGAGCGCCCCCTCGGTCCCGCTCATCGAGAGCTGGTCCTCCGCGAGGCCGGTGACCACCACCGGCAGCTCATGGGGCGGCAGGGCGTCGGTGTAGTGCAGGACCGCGGTGACCGGCAAATTCTCGCAGCCGACCGGGCCGTCGATCACGACCCGCAGGCCCTTGATCGCGGTGAAGGCGTAGACCGCCCCCCAGTAGCCGCCGGCACGATCGTGGTCGAGCACCAGCATGGGGCTCAGCCTCCCCGCACGCCGGCGGCGGCGACGGCCGGCGCCACATGGACCCGATGGACCGCCTTGGCGGCGCCGTTCGGCTTGGCGCTGAGCGGGACCGGAGCCGGCCGCTCGGCCGGCGGATCCTCGACGATCGACTGCTCGACCAGCCGCTTGGGCGCCTCGGGCTTGGCCGGCGCTGCCTTGGCGGCCGGCTGCTTGGCGGGCGCTCCAGACATGCCGTAGCCGGTCGCCTGGCCCTGGCCGACGCCCGCGAAGAACGCGACCATCTGGCCGAAGCGCTCGCGGCCGGCGGTCTGGGTGCGCACGATCCCGGCCAGCGCCGCCGCCCCGGCGGGACCGAACAAGGGCCGGGCCGAGACCATGTTGGTGAAGTAGATCGCCGGCGTGCCCTGCTCCTTGGCCGCCTGGACCAGAGGCGTGGTGCCGAGCGCCAGGTCCGGCTTGACCTCGCGCATCGCCGCCACGTCCTGCTCGAGCGAGGCGCGGTACTGGACATGGGCGCCATGGGCCTCAAGCCACTGCCGATCGGGCTCGCTCCACTCGGTGCGCGGGCAGGCGGTGCCGACATAGGGCACCTCGGCGCCGGCCTCGATCAGGAGGCGGGCGACCAGCAGCTCGGAGCCCTCGTAGCCGGAGACCGTGATCCGCGCCTGGATCGGGCTGGCGGCCAGCGCCGCCGCGGCGGCCGCGGTCGCCTTGGCCTTGGCGGCATCGATCGCAGTAGCGTCGACGCCCGCCGCCGCGCCGATCGCCTGCAGCCAGGCGGCGGTGCCCTCGACGCCCACCGGGCCGGAGCCGACCACCGGCCGGCCGGCGCTGCGGAACTCCCGCACCGCGGCGGTATAGAAGGGATGGACCGCGGCCGTGACCTTGCAGTCGAGGGCGGCATAGAGATCGCGCCATTCGCGCGACGGCAGCTGGGGCGCCACGGTCAGGCCCATGGGCGCCAGGAGCGCGCCGATGCCGACCGGGTCGGCCGGGAACAATTCGCCGATCAGGGCGACGGAGGGCCGATCGTCGGCGGCCTGGCGGGGCCGCTGGACGGGGCCTTGCTCGGCCTCCTGGCGGGCATAGCGCAGCATGGCGCCAGCCAGGACGTCCTTGGCCTCGGCATGGGTCGGCACGCCGAAGCCCGGGACGTCGATGCCGATGATCCGGACCCCCTCGATCTGCTTGGGCAGGAGATCGAGCGGCACGCCGGACGCGGTCGGCACGCAAAGATTGATGATCACCACGGCATCGTACAGATCGGGCTTGGCCAGCTCGAACACCGCCTTGCGGATGTCCTCGAACAGCTGGCCGGTGACCAGCGTCTCGCTGTCGAACGGCACGTAGCCGACGGTCCGCCGGGCGCCATAAAAGTGCGAGGTGAAGGTCAGGCCGTAGACGCAGCAGGCCGAGCCCGAGAGCACGGTCGCGGTGCGACGCATGCGCAGGCCGACCCGGAGCGAGCCGAAGGCCGGGCACATGGATTGGGGCTGATCGTGCGGGCCCTTGGGATAGTCGCTCGCGAGCTTGGCCAGCACCTCGCTCTTGCCGGCCGCCTTGGCCGCCTCGAGCATGGTCTCGCGGCCGCCATGGCAGCCGCCCGCGGCCGCTTGGGCGGCTGGCGGCGCCTGCTGGGCGATGTCCTGGGGGCTCATGACCATATTGCCCAGCTAGACGCCTTCATAGATGACTTCGAGGGACGGCTTGTGCACCAAGGCGCTGCCGCACATGTCCTCGAAGCTGGCCGGCTGCAGGGTCACGCCGCGCCCGACGGTGTCGCCCTTGAACAGATCGAGCAGGCCGTCATGGCTGAGCGGGCTCGGGCGAACCGGCGGCGCATTGGCGACCTGCTGGCCCAGCTGCTCGAACAAGGGCGCCCAGCGGCCGCCAGGCCGGCCGATGATCTCGTAGTTGGCGCTCTTCTTGCGGATGTCGTCGTCGGCCGGGATCGCGGCCAAGACCGGGATGCCGACCGCGTCGGCGAAGGCCTGGGCCTCGCCGGTGCCGTCATCCTTGTTGATGACCATGCCGGCGACGCCGACATTGCCGCCCAGATTGCGGAAGTAGTCGACCGCCGAACAGACATTGTTGGCGACGTAGAGCGACTGCAGGTCGTTCGAGCCGAC
>CADEGR010000078.1:0-17326 GCA_902826935.1 uncultured Alphaproteobacteria bacterium
GCCGTCACACGCGCCGCAACCATCTTCTGGTGGGCTGATTGAGCCTGGACCCTAGCCAACATCGGCGCCTGGTTATTCATTCAGCGACCAGGCCCTCAAGCCGCCACCACGCACACCGCGGCCGCAAATTTCACCGCCCATTCGACTCTGGAGAACCGCACAGTTGGAAACGCTGGTCTGGCTGCAGTGCATGGCGATCACAGGCTTTCCGGCGGGTGGAGCCAACCGCTCGCACGCCAGGATTCAACCGCAAGACCAGCTCAATCGAACCGTTCAGGTGCGGCGGCGCCGGCAAGGTCCAACCTTCGCCCCAGCCAACGGCGCCGCCGCCGCACCCGCCTGCATCCACTCCGCCAGCAATTTCTTAAGGTCTTGGGCCGAAGCTGATGGCATGTGCCCGGTCCATGCGACCCTGGGCATCCGCTCCGTGGTCTTGTCAGCCTTGCTTGGGCGGATTCCCAGGATCGCATGGACCAAGGGCAGGATCGCCGGAGCAGCTGAAGATTGGGTTAACCGGCTCCCGTCCTGCGCCGATTGGTGCGGACCCTAGCCCTCGCCCAGGATCGCCGGCAGGCGCAGGCCCTGCTCCCGCGCGCAGGCCAGCGCGATGTCGTAGCCGGCATCGGCATGGCGCATCACGCCGGTCGCCGGGTCGTTCCAGAGCACCCGCTCGATGCGGCGCGCCGCCGCCTCGCTGCCGTCGCAGCAGATCACCATGCCGGCATGCTGCGAAAAGCCCATCCCGACCCCGCCGCCATGGTGCAGGCTGACCCAGGTTGCGCCCGACGCGGTATTGAGCAGGGCGTTCAGGAGCGGCCAGTCGGAGACCGCGTCCGAGCCGTCCAGCATCGCCTCGGTCTCGCGATTGGGCGAGGCGACCGAGCCGCTGTCCAGATGATCGCGGCCGATCACGATCGGGGCGCTCAGCTCGCCCGCCGCGACCATCTGGTTGAACGCCAGGCCGAGCCGGTGGCGATCGCCCAGGCCGACCCAGCAGATCCGGGCCGGCAGCCCCTGGAAGCTGACCCGCGCCTTGGCCAGATCCAGCCAGTGATGCAGATGCCGGTCCTCGGGCAGGAGCTCCTTGACCTTGGCATCGGTCCGGTAGATGTCCTCCGGATCGCCCGAGAGCGCCACCCACCGGAACGGCCCGATGCCGCGGCAGAACAGCGGCCGGATATAGGCCGGCACGAAGCCCGGGAAGGCGAACGCGTCGGCCAGGCCCTCCTCCTTGGCCATCTGCCGGATGTTGTTGCCGTAGTCCAAGGTCGGCACGCCGGCCCGCCAGAAGGCCAGCATCGCCTCGACCTGCTGGCGCATCGAGGCGCGCGCCGCCTTGGCCACCGCGGCCGGCTCGCGCTCGCGCCGTTCCCGCCACTCGGCCAGGCTCCAGCCGGCCGGCAGATAGCCGTTGACCGGATCATGGGCGGAGGTCTGATCGGTCACCATGTCCGGCCGCACGCCGCGCCGGACCAGCTCCGGGAAAACCTCGGCCGCATTGCCCAGCAGCCCGATCGAGACCGCCCGCTGCGCCGCTCCCGCCTCCGCCAGCTGCGCCAGCGCGTCGTCGAGCGTGTCGGCCCGCCGGTCGAGATAGCGGGTGCGCAGGCGAAACTCGATCCGCTCGGGATCGCATTCGACCACCAGGCAGGCGGCCCCGGCCATGGTCGCGGCCAGCGGCTGCGCGCCACCCATGCCGCCCAGCCCGGCGGTCAGGATCCAGCGGCCGGCCAGCACGCCGCCATAATGCTGGCGCCCGGCCTCGACGAAGGTCTCGTAGGTGCCCTGCAGGATGCCCTGGCTGCCGATATAGATCCAGCTGCCCGCGGTCATCTGGCCGTACATCATCAGGCCCTTGCGATCGAGCTCGTTGAAATGCTCCCAGGTCGCCCAATGGGGCACCAGATTGGAGTTGGCGATCAGCACCCGCGGCGCATCCGCATGGGTCCGGAACACGCCGACCGGCTTGCCGGACTGCACCAGCAGGGTCTCGTCCTCGGCCAGGTCCTGCAGGCTCGCCGCGATCCGGTCGAAATCCTGCCAGCTGCGCGCCGCCCGGCCGATCCCGCCATAGACCACCAGCTCGTCCGGGTTCTCGGCAACCTGCCGGTCGAGATTGTTGTGCAGCATCCGGAAGGCGGCCTCGGTCTGCCAGCTCCGGCAGGTCAGCGTCGGCCCGGTCGGCGCCTTGATCTCGCGGCGGTTCTGGATGGTCGGCATGCTAGGCCTCCAGCAGCGGGAACAGCTCGTGACCGGCGGCGCCGAGCGCCGCCCCGGTTCGCGCCAGCTCGGCCGCCTTGGCCAGATCCGGCGCCAGATAGCGGTCCCGCTCCAGGCGCGGCACGGCGGCGCGCAAGGCGTCGAGCGCCCGGCAGAGGGGCGCGCTGGTCTGCAAGGGGGCGCGGAACTCGACGCCCTGGGCCGCGGTCAGCCACTCGATGCCGAGGATCACCGCGAGATTGGCGGTCATCGGCAGCAGCCGGCGGGCGGCATGGGCCGACATCGAGACATGGTCCTCCTGATCGGCCGAGGTCGGGGTCGAATCGACCGAGCAGGGCGCCGCCATCTGCTTGTTCTCGGACATCAGGGCGGCGCTGGTGACCTCGGCGATCATGAAGCCGGAGTTCAGCCCCGGCGCCGGCGACAGGAACGGCGGCAGGCCGAAATTCAAGGACGGATCGACCAGCAGCGCCACCCGGCGCTGGGCGATCGCCCCCAGTTCGGCGATCGCCAGGGCCATCTGATCAGCGGCGAAGGCAACCGGCTCGCCATGGAAATTGCCGCCCGAGACGATGCTGCCATCCTCCGCCAGGACCAGCGGATTGTCGGTCACCGCATTGGCCTCGATCCGGAGCGTGTGGCCGGCCTGGCGGAGCAGATCGAGGCAGGCGCCGACCACCTGCGGCTGGCAGCGCAGGCAATAGGGATCCTGGACCCGCTCGTCATTGTCGCGGTGGCTCTCGCGGATCGCCGAGCCCGCCATCAGGCCGCGCAGGCAGGCGGCCGCCGCGATCTGGCCCGGCTGGCCGCGCAACGCATGGATCTCGGCCCGGAACGGGGCCGCCGAGCCCATCGCGGCATCGGTCGAAAGGGCACCGGTGACCAGCCCCGTCGCCGCCAGCTGCCAGGCCTCGAACAGCCCGGCCAGGGCGAACGCGGTCGAGAACTGGGTGCCGTTGATCAGCGCCAGCCCCTCCTTGGCGCCGAGCACCACCGGGGCCAAGCCAACCTTGGCGAGCGCCGCCGCGCCCGGCAGCTGCGCGCCCTCGACCTCCGCCTCGCCCTCGCCGATCATGACCGCGGCGACATGGGCAAGCGGCGCCAGATCGCCGCTCGCGCCGACCGAGCCCTGGGTCGGCACCACCGGCATGACGCCCTTGGCCAGCATGCCTTCGAGCAGCCGCAGCAAGGCCACCCGCACGCCGGACGCACCCCGGCCGAGCGAGAGCAGCTTCAAGGCCAGCATCAGCCGGACCACCGCCGCCGGCATCGGGGCGCCCACGCCGCAACAGTGCGACAGGATCAGATTACGCTGCAGATCGGCGGTGTCGGCCGGCGGGATGCGATGCTGGGCGAGCTTGCCGAAGCCGGTGTTGACGCCATAGACCGCGGCCGAGCCGGCCGCCGCCTCGGCAATCCTCGCCGCCGCCCGCTCGACCGGGCCGAGATCACCTTCGAGGACCACCGGCCGGTCCGAGCGATAGACGCTCAGGAGCGTCGCGAGCGAGGTCTGGCCGATCGCGAGCGGGATCGCCTCGCTCATCCGATGCCTCCGAAGATCCGCCGTTGCAGGGGGTTGCCGCCGATCCGATAGGCCAGCTCGGCCGGCGCCTGGACGTCCCAGACCGCCAGATCCGCGAGCTTGCCCGGCTCGAGCGTGCCCAGCTCGTCCGCCAGGCCCAGCGCCCGGGCTGCCTCGCGGGTCGCCCCGGCGAGCGCTTCCAGCGGGGTCAGCCGGAACAGCGTGCAGCCGAGATTGAGCGCCAGCAGCAGCGAGCCGAGCGGCGAGGAGCCGGGATTGCAGTCGGTCGCCAGCGCCATCGGCACGCCATGCCGGCGCAGCAGCTCGACCGGCGGCGCCTGGCGCTCGCGCAGGCTGTAGAACGCACCCGGCAGCAGCACTGCCACCGTGCTTGCGGCCGCCATGGCCTCGACGCCCGGCTCGTCCAGATATTCCAGGTGATCGGCTGAGAGCGCCTTGAACTCGGCCGCCAGCGCCGCACCGCCCAGATTCGAGAGCTGCTCGGCATGCAGCTTGACCGGCAAGCCCAGCGCTGCGGCCGCCTCGAACACCCGCCGGATCTGGGCCGGCTGGAAGGCGATGGTCTCGCAAAAGCCGTCGACCGCATCGACCAGCCCCGAGGCCGCCGCCGCCTTCAAGCTCGGCAGGCAGACCCGGTCCAGATAGCCGTCCGGCTCGCCCTCGAACTCCGGCGGCACGGCATGGGCGCCCAGGAACGTGGTCTTGATCCGGACCGGCCGCAGCTCCGCCAGGCGGCGCGCGACCCGCAGCATGGCAAGCTCGGTCGCCTGGTCGAGGCCATAGCCCGACTTGATCTCGAGCGTGCCGACGCCTTCCGCCAGGAGCGCGTCCAGCCGGGGCAGGGCAGCTGCCAGCAGCGCTGCCTCGCTGGCCGCCCGGGTCTGGGCCACGGTCGAGCGGATGCCGCCGCCCGCGGCCGCGATCTCGGCATAGGAGGCGCCTTCCAGGCGCAGCTCGAACTCGCGCGCCCGGTTGCCGGCGAACACCAAGTGTGTGTGGCAATCGATCAGCGCCGGGGTGACCAGCCGGCCGCCGACATCGGTGCGCGGCCAGGCGGCCAAGGCGGGTGGCAGCTCGGCGGTCGGCCCGAGCCAGGCGATCCGGCCGGCCTCGATCGCGATCGCGCCATCCTCGATCAGGCCATAGCCGGGCCGGCCCGGCGCCAGGCTTGCGATCCGACCATGGCTCAGCACGCGGCAGGGCAAGCCAGGCTCCTTTGCGACAGGGCGCTGCACCTGTTCTTTTCTTAGGCCAGCCAGCCGCTAAGGTACAGGCTGGCCCGGCCGGAGGGAGCCCGCTCATGTCCAGCCTGTTCGCCGAGCTCGCCCTCCTGCCCGACGGCTGGCGCCGGGACGTCGCCCTGACCATCGGCGCGGACGGCCGGATCACGGCGGTCACCGCCGGCCAGGCGCCGCCTGCCGATGCTCAGGCCTTGCCCGGCCGGATCCTGCTGCCGGCGCTGGCCAATCTGCACAGCCATACCTTCCAGCGTGCCATGGCCGGCCTGACCGAGGCGCGCGGCGCGGCCGGCCAGGACAGCTTTTGGACCTGGCGCGAGCTGATGTACCGCTTCGTGGCCGTGCTCACCCCGGCGCAGATCGAGGCGATCGCCGCTCAGGTGTTCGTCGAGCTGCTGGAGGCGGGCTATGCCGCGGTCGGCGAGTTCCACTATCTGCACCACGGGCCGGACGGCCGGCCCTACGCCAACCCGGCCGAGACCTGCTTGCGGATTGCCGCCGCCGCGCAAGCGACCGGGATCGGCCTGACCCTGCTGCCGGTGCTCTATCTCACCGGCGACCTCGACGGCCGGCCGCTCGCCGGCGGCCAGCGCCGCTTCGGCGGCCGGCTCGACGACTTCACAGCGCTCTGGCACGCCGCTGCCGCCGGCCTTGCCGACCGGCCGGCCGACACGGTGCTGGGCATCGCCCCGCACTCGCTGCGCGCCGTGCCGCCGGCGCTGCTGGGCGAAGCGCTGGCGCTGTGCCCGGCCGGCCCGATCCACCTGCACATCGCCGAGCAGGTGCGCGAGGTCCAGGCGGTCGAGGCGGCGCTCGGCGCCCGCCCGGTCGCATGGCTGCTTGCCAACCAGCCGGTCGATCGGCGCTGGTGCCTGGTCCATGCCACCCACATGACCCCGGCCGAAACCGGCGCCCTGGCGGCCAGCGGCGCGGTCGCGGGCCTGTGCCCGATCACCGAAGCCAATCTCGGCGACGGCATCTTCCAGGGTGCCGCCTATCTCGCCGCCGGCGGCCGGTTCGGCATCGGCTCGGACTCCAATCTCCGGATCGCGCTGGCCGAGGAGCTGCGCCAGCTGGATTATTCCCAGCGCCTGCGCGATCAGGCTCGCGCCGTGCTCTGCCAGCCGCCGCGCTCGACCGGCCGGACGCTCTACGACGCCGCCTTGGCCGGCGGCGCCCAGGCGCTCGGCCGCGCCGCCGGCGCCATCGCGCCCGGCCGCTTCGCCGACCTGGTCGCCCTCGACGCCGACGCCTTGTGCCTGGCCGGCCGGCGGGACGACCGGCTGCTCGATGGCTGGCTGTTCGCCGGCGACGACCGGGTGGTCATGGACATCTGGTCCGCCGGCCGCCGGGTGGTCGAGGGCGGCCGCCATCACGCCCGCGATCGGATCGAGCAACGCTACCGGCAAACCGTCCGGCAGCTCGCCGGCGCTCTCTAAACGCGCCAGCTGCGCGCCCTGCTAAGCCGGGCGCGTCGCGGTTGGCGTTGCCGGCGCGCGCGCAGCCTGCCTCTTGTTCCGGCCGCCGCCGAGGGCTAGGCATGGAACTTGCAGCGCCCTGGCGCCGCGTCCAATCGGGAGGGAGCGCCCATGCCCATCATCCGTCCGTTCGTGCTCGCGACGCTCACGGCCGTCATGACCCTGTCGGCCCAGGCCGCACCGCTCAAGCTCGCCCATTCCACCTGGGTCGGCTACGGGCCGCTCTACATCGCGCAGGATCAGGGCTACTTCACCGAGGAAGGGCTCGAGGTCGAGCTGATCGTGATGGAGGACCCCAAGGTCCGCTTCCCGGCGCTGGCGGCCGGCCAGATCGACGTCGCGGTCAGCACCGTCGACACGCTCTTGAACTTCCTGGGCGGCCAGCAGAGCTACCGCTATCTGTTCGCCCTCGACGATTCCAAGGGCGGCGACGGCATCGTCGCCAAGCAGGACATCAAGTCGCTCGCCGACCTGAAGGGCAAGTCGGTCGCCTATAGCGAGGGCTCGGTCTCGCAGTTCTATCTGGGCGTCCTGCTCAAGGGTGCGGGCCTCAGCCTCAAGGACGTGACCGGCCAGAACATGACCGCGGCGGATGCGGGCGCCGCTTTCGTCGCCGAGCGGGTCGATGCCGCGGTCACCTGGGAGCCCTGGCTGACCCGCGGCAAGCAGTCGCCGCATGGCCATCTCCTGGTCGACAGCTCGACCAGCCCGGGTCTGATCACCGACGTCGCGATCGCCACCGCCGAGACCACCGCCGCCCGCAAGGCCGATCTCGCCGCCCTCTACCGCGCCTGGGTCAAGGCGGTCGACTACCAGAAAGCCAACCCCGAGGCGGCCGATGCGATCATGGCCAAGGGCGTCGGCGGCTGGCTCGACGATCCGGCGGTGTTCGCCGAGACCCGCGCCGGCATCGTCTACTATGACGGCGCCATGAACCAGACCTTCATCGGCACGGACGGCGCGCCCGGCCCGATCGCCAAGACCATCGACAACGCCGTCGCCCTGGGCAAGGAGATCGGCACCTTCGATCTGCAGGTCACGCCCGCCGAGCTGATCGCGTTCGACATCGTGAACCAATAGTGGCGCCATCCGGGCGCCGGGGCCGGCGGCCTTGATCGACCTGCTGGCCCCCAAGACCGAGATCCCGGCCGGGCTGCATCTGGCGCTGGGGGCGGCGGCCCTGCTCAGCCTGCTCGGCCTGTGGTGCCTCTTGAGCTATGGCGGCTATGTCCGGCCGGACTTCCTGGCCACGCCCGGCCAGGTCCTGCTGGCCGGCTGGAAGGGCGTGCGCACCGGCACGCTGTTCGGCCATATCTATTCCAGCCTGGTCGTGATCCTGGCCGGCTTCGCCCTCGCCTCGCTCCTGGCCGTGCCGCTCGGCATCCTGATGGGCAGCTTCCAGGCCGTCGCGGCGGTGCTCGAGCCGATCACCGGCTTCATGCGCTATCTGCCGGTCAGCGCCCTGATCCCGCTCCTGATCCTGTGGATCGGCATCGGCATCGAGCAGAAGATCGCGGTCATCTTCCTCGGCACCTTCTTCCAGCAGCTGATCCTGATCGCGGATGTCTCCGCCCGGGTCAGCAAGGACCTGATCGACGTCTCCTACACCCTGGGCGCCAGCCGGGCGCAGGTCGTGACCCGGGTCCTGCTCCCGGCCTGCCTGCCGGGCGTCATGGACAACCTCAGGGTCACCATGGGCTGGGCCTGGACCTACCTGGTCGTGGCCGAGCTGGTCGCCGCCAATTCCGGCCTCGGCTACATGATCCTGAACGCCATGCGCGGCCTGTTCACCGACGTCATCCTGCTCGGCATCTTCGTGATCGGCCTGCTCGGCCTCTTGACCGACCTCCTGTTCAAGCTGCTCCGGCGCTGGCTCCTGCCCTGGTCGGCGAGCTTCTGATGGCCGCGAACGACGCCGGAGCGCTGGCGATCGAGCAGGTCGCGGTCCACTTCCAGAGCCGCGCCGGCCGCTCGGTCACCGCGCTGGAGGACATCACGCTCAGCATCCCGCCGCGCCAGCTGGCGGTGATCGTCGGGCCGTCGGGCTGCGGCAAATCCACGCTGTTGCGCCTGGTCGCCGGCCTCAACCGGCCGAGCGCTGGCCGGATCACCCTGGACGGCCGGCCGATCAAGGGCCCGGGCGCCGAGCGCGGCATGGTGTTCCAGAGCTACACCCTGTTCCCCTGGCTGACCGTCCAGCGCAATGTCGAGTTCGGCCCGGAGCTGAAGGGCGTCGCCGCCGCCGAGCGCGGGCGCCGTGCCCAGGCGCTCCTCCAGGAGGTCGGCCTCGCCGGCTTCGAGGACGCCTATCCGAGCCAGCTCTCCGGCGGCATGATGCAGCGGGTGGCGCTGGCGCGCGCGCTCGCCAACGAGCCCGAGATCCTGCTCATGGACGAGCCGTTCGGCGCCCTCGACAGCCAGACCCGCGCCTTGATGCAAGAGCTCCTGCTCGGCATCTGGGAGCATCACCACAAGACCGTCCTGTTCATCACCCACGACATCGACGAGGCGATCTTCCTGGGCGACGTGGTCCACGTCATGACCGCGCGGCCCGGCCGGATCAAGGCGACCTTGCCGATCGACCTGCCGCGCCCGCGCGGGCCGGAGCTGCTCACCACGCCGGCCTTTGCCGCCCTCAAGCGCGAGGTCATGGCGCTGCTCCGGGCCGAAGCCCTGGCCGCGGCGGGCCCGGCGTGAGCGGGTGCCGCCGCCCTGGGCTGGTTGCGATTTCGTCGAAATGCGCTAGGTCGATAGCCGGATCACCCGGTCCGCAAGGCCGGATTCGAGTCAATGCAGCGCCGGAGCTGCCCGCGGTGATGCAGTAATCAACCGATGACGAGACGGCTGGCGCAACAATCGATCAAGCAACCGCCAGGTATTTTTCCCGACAACAACCGCGAAAGAATAAGAATGAACAATAGGGTGGGACATGACGATGCCCAGAACGGCCGATCGACGGCACGCGCTGCCTTGCTCGGCATGGCGACCGCGGTGCCGCCGCATATCCTCTATCAGGAGGACGTGGCCGAGCGGGCGCGCGCGATCTTCGGCGGCCGCTACGGCGACCTCGAGCGGCTGATGCCGGTGTTCAAGTCGGCCGGCATCGACAAGCGCCACACGGTCATGCCGGTCGAGTGGTACCACGAGCCGCGCGCCTGGCCGGACCGGACCGCCGCCTATCTGGACGGCGCCCAGGAGCTGTTCGTCGAGGCCGCGACCGCGGCGCTGGCCGCGGCCGGCTGCACGCCCGCGGACGTCGACGCCATCGTCACCATTTCCTCGACCGGCATCGCGACACCCAGCCTGGAGGCCCGCGCCAGCCAGCGCATGGGCTTTCGGCCCGATGTCGCCCGGGTGCCGGTGTTCGGCCTGGGCTGCGCCGGCGGCGCCACCGGCCTGTCGCTGGCCGCCCGCCTGGCCGAGGCGCGGCCAGGCTCGACCGTGCTCATGGTCGCGGTCGAGCTGTGCACCACCGCCTTTCGCATGGACCAGCTGACCAAGGCCAACATCGTCGCGACCGCGCTGTTCGGCGACGGTGCCGCCGCCTGCGTGCTGCGCGCCGGGGATGAAGGGCTCTGCCATGTCGAGGGGGCGGGCGAGCAGACCTGGCCCGACACCTTGAACATCATGGGCTGGAGCGTCGATCCGGAAGGCTTCGGCGTGATCTTCGATCGCGACATCCCGCCCTTTGCCGAGAAGTATTTCGGCCCCGCGATCCATGACATCCTCGGCCGGATCGGCGTCGAGCGCGCCACGATCAGCCGCTTTTGCTGCCATCCCGGCGGCAGCAAGGTCTTGAAGGCCCTGGAGCAGACCCTCGAGCTGGAGCCCGGCGCCCTCGACCATGAGCGCGCCGTGCTGGCCGACTACGGCAACATGTCGGCGCCGACCGTCCTGTTCGTGCTCGACCGGCTGATCAAGGCGGGCCTGCCGGAGCGGATCGCGCTGACCGCGCTCGGCCCGGGCTTCTCGGCCAGCTGCGTCTCGTTCCTGAGGGCGGCATGAGCCTGGCCGTCCTGGTGCTGGCGCTGGTCACGCTGCAGCGCTTGGCTGAGCTGGTCCTGGCGCGCCGCAACACCGCGCGCCTCCTGGCGCAAGGCGCGCTCGAGGTGGCGCCCGGCCATTATCCGCTCCTGGTGCTGATGCATGCGGCCTGGCTCGCGGGTTTGTGGTATTGGGGCCACGCTGCCGAGGTCGCGCTCGGCTGGCTTGGGCTGTTCATCCTGCTGCAGCTGTTGCGGGTGTGGGTCATCATGAGCTTGGGACCGCGCTGGACCACGCGCATCATCGTCCTGCCAGGGGCACCTCTGGTCCAGGCCGGCCCCTATCGCTATGTCAGCCATCCCAACTACTGGGTGGTGGCGGCCGAGATCCTGGTCCTGCCGCTGGCCTTCGGCCTGGCCTGGTTCGGCCTCTTGTTCACGGCGCTGAACGCCGCGGTCCTGGCCATCAGGATCCGCGCCGAGAACGGGGCGCTGGCCGCGTGAACCCGGAGGCGCCAGCGCCGGCGTCGATCTGGCTCGGCTTCGGCGCCATGGGCCTCGGCATGTTCATGGCGATCCTGGACATCCAGGTGGTCGTGACCTCGCTGCCGACGATCCAGGCAGCGCTCGGCATCGCGCCCGACCAGATGAGCTGGGTCCAGACCGCCTACCTGATCGCCGAGATCATCGCGATCCCGCTGACCGGCCTGCTGACCAAGGTCCTATCCATGCGGCGCCTGTTCGTCCTGGCGCTCAGCCTGTTCACGCTGGCCTCGGTCGGCTGCGCCGCCAGCACCGGCTTTGCCGTCCTGATCGCCTGGCGGATCGTCCAGGGCTTCGCCGGCGGCGTCCTGATCCCCTTGGTGTTCTCGGCGGTCTTCCTCCTCTTCCCGGTCCGCCAGCAGACGCTCGCCACCACCATCGGCGGCGCGCTGGCGGTCCTGGCGCCGACCCTGGGGCCGGTGGTCGGCGGCTGGATCACCGAGACCTATTCCTGGCACTGGCTGTTCCTGATCAACGTCCTGCCCGGCCTGGTCGCGGTCCTGGTGGGCGCGCGCTGCCTGCCGCGGGAGCCCGCCCAGCCCGGCGAGCTGCGCTGCCTGGATTGGCCCTCGCTCGGCCTGATGGCGGTCGCCTTGGCCGCCCTGGAGATCGGCCTGAAGGAGGCGCCGGGCCAGGGCTGGACCGCCTGGCCGGTGCTCGGGCTGTTCGCCCTCTGCCTGGTTGCCGGTGCCATCTTCATCGGCCGCAGCCTCGGCGCCCGCTATCCGGTGGTCGAGCTGCGCGTGCTCGCCGATCGCGATGTCGCGGTCGGCTGCTGGCTCAGCTTCGCGCTCGGCATCGGCCTGTTCGGCTCGACCTATCTGATGCCGGTGTTCCTGGCCTTCGTGCGCGGCCACGGGGCGCTGCGGATCGGCGAGATCATGCTGGTCACCGGCATCGCCCAGCTGCTGGTGGCGCCGCTCGCGGTCCAGCTGGAAAAGCGGCTGGACGCCAGAAAGCTGACCCTGTTCGGCTTCGGCCTGTTCGCGCTCGGCCTGGCGCTCAGCGCCTTCGACACGCGGACCACCGACTTCGAGGAGATGATCCTGCCGCAGGTGCTGCGCGGCGGCGCCATCATGCTCTGCCTCCTGCCGCCGACCCGCCTGGCGCTGGGCCACCTGCCGCCGGGCGAGGTCGCCAATGCCTCCGGCCTGTTCAACCTGATGCGCAATCTGGGCGGTGCCATCGGCATCGCTTTGATCGACACCGTGATCTACGCCCGCGCCCCGATCCACGCCGAGGCGCTGATCGCCAGCCTGAAAGCCGGCGACGCCGCGACCGCCCGGCTGATCGGCCTGCCCGACGGCCTGGTGACCGGCCAGCCAATCGAGCAGATCACGCCGGCCATGGCCGCCATGGTCCAGCCGCTGGTCGAGACCGCGAGCCAGGTCGCCGCCATCAACGAGGCCTGGGCGATCTTGTGCTTGTGCATGGTCCTGGGCGTCCTGGCGCTGCCCTTCGCCTCCAACCGCCATAGCCGGCCCGAGCTCGAGGTCGACGAGCGGGCGGCCGCCTGAGGGCGAGGGGGCTGCGGGATCAGGCGGCGCGCTGGTAGCGGGCGGCGAACTGGGTGCGCAGATGGGCGGCGAGCGCCCGCGCGATCGTGCTCGGGCTGCGCTGCGCCAGATACAGGTTGATCTTGAAGACCGGCAAGGGCGGCAGGCCGGCCTCGGGCGGGACCGGCTCCAGCCGCTCGGGCGCGGTCGAGGCCAGGAAGGCGGTGACTGCGAGGTCGGCCGCCGCGGTGGCGCACAGCGCCTCCATGTTGCTGAGCTCGCAGACCGGCCGCCAGTCGCGCCCGGCATCGGCCAGCGCCCTCAGCACCGGCTGCCGGAAGGCGCAGCGCTCGTCGCCGATCGAGAGCGGCAGGGGCGTGCGCCGCCAGGCCTGGCCGTTCGGGGCGCCGAGCCAGATCAGCGCGTCATCGAGCAGGATCTCGCCCTGCGGCCCGCAGGCCGCCTCGGTGGTCAGCGCCAGATCCAGCTCCTGCCGCTCAAGCGCTGCCAGCAGCGCCATGCTGTGGTCGGCCACCAGGCTCACCCGGACCGCCGGCCAGGCCTGATCGAAGCTCTTGAGCACTGGCGGCATGTAGCGCGCCAGCAGATCGAGCGGCACGCCGAGGCGCACCTCGCCCGCGAAATCCGGCGCGGTCATCAGCGCCCAGATCTCGTCATGCAACGCCAGGAGACGCTGGGCGCGCGGCAGCAGCCGCTCGCCGGCGGGGGTCATGGGCAAGCCGGCGCGGTCACGCAGGAACAGCTGGTGGCCGAGCAGCTCCTCCAGCCGCTTGACCTGCTGGCTGACCGCGGCCTGGGTCAGGTGCAAAAGCCGCCCGGCCTTGGTCATGCCGCCGGTCTCGGCGACCGCGAGGAAGGCGCGCAAGAGCGCCGGGTCGATGTTGCGCATCCGCTGAACCTTGGTCATCACGAATCATTATTGAAGGTATAATAGACATTCGTTTCCATGATGCCAAGCCAGCTCCTATCTTGAGTTTCTCAGCAAGCGGAGCCCTGGCCATGACCCATCTCGCAGCGTCGCAGCCCGTGCGTCAGGCCGGCCCGGAGCGCAGCCTCTGGCGCGTCGGTCTGGCGCGGTTGATGCGACGCCTGGCGCAGGAGCTGCGCCTCCGGCGCGACGCGCGGCAGCTGATGGCGCTCAGCGACGCGATGCTCAAGGACCTCGGCGTGAGCCGGAGCGAGATCGAGGGCGCGGTCCGCCATGGCCGCGCTGATCCGCCCACCGCCTGAGCCCGCGCCGCCGTCCGCCCCGGCTTGCCGCCGCCGCCCGCGATCTGGTTTGATAGCGCTCGGGCGGCAGCATGGGCGAGACGGCATGGACGGGCCGGACCCCGAATGGGTGACGATCGGCCGCTATCGCAGCCGCGCCGAAGCCGAGCAGCACGCCCTGGTCCTGGCCGCGCGCGGCGTGGTCAGCCGGCTGCAGCGCGACCTGGGCACGGTGGCGCTGGCGGTGGCGCCGTCCGATGTCCTGCGCGCCGAGCACGAGATCGGCCTGTTTCGCCAGGAGAACCGCCGGCCACGCCAGCCGCCGCTGCGGGCGCTGCGCGGCGGCGTGGACTGCGTTCTGATCTACAGCGCGATCTTGTTCTTCCTCTACGGCGCCGCCCGCCGGCACAGCTTCGGCTGGGACTGGCAGGCGGCCGGCCTGGCCGATGCCGGCCGGATCGCGGCGGGCGAATGGTGGCGCGCCGCGACCGCGCTCGGCCTGCATGCCGATCTCGGCCATCTCGCCGGCAATGTCGCCTTCGGCAGCTGGCTGGGCCTGCTCCTGGCGCAGCAGCTGGGCCCGGGCCTCGCCTGGCTCGCGATCCTCCTGGCCGGCGCCCTCGGCAACGGCCTGAACGCTTCATTGCATCCGCCCACCCACGGCGCCATCGGCGCCTCGACCGCAGTGTTCGCAGCACTGGGCATGCTGGCGGCCCTGACCTGGCGGCGTCATGCGACCCTCTGGCAGCGCGGTCCGCGCCACTGGCTGCCCTTCGGCGCGGGCGCCATGCTCTTGACCTATCTCGGCTTCAGCGGCGAGCAGACCGACATCGGCGGCCATGTTGCGGGCTTCGTGGTCGGCATCGCCCTGGGCTTGGCGCTGGGCCGCGCCAATCCGGCCTGGACCGAGCGCAGCGGCGCCCAATGGGCGCTGGGTCTGCTTGCCCTGGCGCTGTTCGGCCTGGCCTGGTGGCTGGCCTTGCTCAGCCCGGCCTGAGCCATGGTGGCCGTTGCCGGCTGGAACCCACCGCCGGGCGAGGTGTCTTGTCAAACAGCAACAACGGGCGAGGGCTGGACGCGATGAAGCAGAACACGCGGACCCAATGGGGTCAGGTCAGCATTGCGCTGCACTGGACGGTCGCGGCTCTGATCCTGCTGGTCCAGGTGCCGGTCGGCCTGATCATGGTGTCGCTGTCCCAGGGCACGCTCCAGAACGTGCTGTTCACGAGCCACAAGCTGATCGGCATCGTGATCTTCCTGCTCGCCCTGTTTCGCCTCGGCTGGCGCCTGACCCAGCCGGTGCCGAGCCTGCCCGCCGACCTGCCGGGCTGGCAGGCGACCTCGGCGCGCGTGACCCATGCGCTGCTCTACATCCTGCTGTTCTGGATGCCGCTCACCGGCTTTCTGTACACCGCGCTCGGCGGCTATCCGGTGCCGTTCTTCGGCCTGGGCGACCTCGGCAAGCTGGTGCCCGACAACAAGCCCGCGGCCGAGCTGTTCGAGGCGATGCACATCTATTCGCAGTTCATCCTCTACGCCGTGGCAGCGCTGCATGTGGCCGGCGCCCTGCACCATCGCTTCCAGCGCCAGGACGGTGTCTTCGAGCGGATGCTGCCGCCGGCGGCACGGCCCAGCGGCGGCACGCGTGTCACGGGCGAGCCGGCACGCTACGGCGCCAGCCGGCGATAGCCGCCCGGCAGCACCAGGCTCTGGCCCTGGTCGTTCGCCACGATCGCCCGGCCGATCGGCCAGAGCGACAGCCAGGCCAGCTTGAGATGCGCCCAGGCGAACGGGATGCCGATCAGCGTGACCGCCAGGCCGACCGCGGTCAGGACGTGGCCAAGCGCCAGCCACCAGCCGGCCAGGAGCAGCCAGATGAGATTGCCGAGCATGCCGAGCGGGCCGGTGCCGAGATCCGGCTGGCCGGTCAGCTCGCCGCGCGGCACGACCTGGTAGCCGAACGGCAGCAGGGTGTAGCGGGCGATCCGCAAGGCCGCCAGGCTCCAGGGCAGCCCGACGATCGTGATCGCCATCAAGATGGCGGCCAGCAGCCAGCCGGCCGCCATCCAGATGCCGCCGGTGAGAATCCACAAGATGTTCAAGATCAGGATGATCAGCGCCATGCGCGCCTCCTTCGCAGGTTCGCTCGCAGCGGGACTAGAGCGCCAAAGCCGGCGTGCGGCCGCTCCGCTCCAGCTCCCAGACCGCCGTCCAGGCGCCTGCGGCGCGACGCAGGACCAGATAGTTGCGCTCGGCGGCGTAGATCCGGCGCTGGCCCGGCAGCGGCTGCAACGTGATCGGCTGGCCGGGCAGGGGATCCTCGCCGAACCGAGCGAGCCAGCCCAGGCCGATGGCATAGGCGTTGCCAGGCGCCCGATGGGCGATGCCGGAAGCGACCAGCTGGCGCAGCTGGCGGCCATCGGCCAAGGGCATCGACGCCTGGGTCGCCAGATGGATTTCGCCCGAGACGATCGTGATCGCATGGTCGCCGGTGATGGCGTGGTGTTCCAGGAGGCGCAGCAGGCGGCGCCATTCGGGCCGATGCATCCGGCTTTGCCATTGATCGCGCAGATCGTCCTCGAAACCCTGGGTGCCCGGCAGCTTGAGCAGCGCCCGCTCGACCCAGCTGAGGCGCGGCCCGAGCGCCGGCACGCTCGAGACCAGCAGGATGTGGTCGCCCTTCGGGGTTGCCGCCAGCAGCTGATCGAGCCGGTGCCAGCCATCCTCCGCCATGACCCGATCCGGCCGCCGCTCGGAGCGCAGATCCGGCAGCAGCACCGAGAAGCCCGGAAAGCGCATGGCGTAGCCCAGGCTCAAGGCCGGCGCCAGCTCCGGCACCGGACTGGCATCCGGCGCGATCCCGAGCTGAAACAGCATGAACATCCGCCGGGCGACGCCGAACACGCCCTGGCCGACCGGACAATCCAGCAGCTCGGCCGGCAGGCTGCCCCAGCCATCGGTGATGTCGTGGTCGTCCCACATCATGAGGGAGGGCACCCGCGCCAGCAGACCGGCCACCACCGGCTGGCTGTAGGTGTCGAGATAGCGCTGCAGGTAAAACGCCTCGGCCGCCGCCTCGACCGCTCTGCTGAAGTCCAGCTGCGCCTTGTCGGGCCGGCTGCGATCGTGCCAGGCAGACAGGACGGGATGCGCCTTGGTGACCTCGTCGGCATAGAGCTGATCGCCGCCCTGCAGGAGCAGGCTGAACGGGGTCGCGGCATGCTCGGCCGCCAGGCGGTCCCACATGGCGTTGCGTTCGGCCAGCGCGCGCTCGGTATCATGCTCTTCCTGGCCGTTGCAGGACACGAAGGCGACGACGAGATCAGCTTGCAGATCGGCGGCGACCGGGTAGTTGACCCCGGCCAGGGAATAGCCGGCGTCCGGCTGCATCGGCAGGCTGAAATCGTTGCGCCAGACCTGGCCGCCGTGGCCCCGATAGAGGCAGGTCCAGGCTCCCGCGGCGCCATCCGAGCCGATCAGCGGCGGCGGCGAGGCGGCTTCGGGCAATGCCAGCAGGGCCGCCAGCTGCAGCCGGCCCAAAGCGACGCCACGGGCAAGGAGGATCGGTCCTACGGTCTGCAAAGGCTCTCCCGGC
>CADEGR010000078.1:17426-20434 GCA_902826935.1 uncultured Alphaproteobacteria bacterium
TTCCAGCTGCTGCTGATTGGAGGCGATCATGCTGACCTTCGAGGATTGCCTGGGGCTCAGTCAGCTGACCGAGGCGGAGGTCGCCGCGATCAGCGAGCATGAGCATCTGCCGTTGCTGCCGGCGCTGGAGTTCGGCGCCTATCTGATGCGCGGGCCCGATGGCCAGGTGCTGGTCCAGCATATCCTGATCGAGGACATCAGGGCGGCGCAGGAGCGCGGCGATCTGGTCCATGCGGCGCGGCTGAAGCAGACCTTGCGGCACTTCATCGAGGAGCATGCCGCCAAGCGGCCACCGGCCAGCTGAGGCGGGGCTCAGCCGGCGCGCTTGCGGCCTGGGCGTGCAGGCGCTATCTGTCGTGCCGGTTCTGGCGCATGGCGTGGGGCTCGAACGATGGTCGCGCGAATCTATCAGCCTGCCAAGACGGCGACCCAGTCGGGCCGCGCCAAGACCCGCTATTGGGTGCTCGAGATCGAGCCGACCGATCGCAAGCGGATCGACCCGTTGTGCGGCTGGTCGGGCTCGGGCGATACCGAGCAGCAGCTGCTGCTGAAGTTCCCGACCAAGGAGGCGGCGCTCGACTACGCCAAGCGCCACCAGATCGAGTATCGGCTGTTCGAGCCCAAGCAGCGTCTCGTGCGGCCCAAATCCTACGCCGACAACTTCATCCGTCGGGTATGAGCCGTCCTTGCGCCAGCAGCCGGCCGCAGGCGAGCGCCCTTAGCTCAGCTGGATAGAGCACCGGCCTTCTAAGCCGATGGTCGCAGGTTCGAGTCCTGCAGGGCGCGCCACGGCGCGCGCCCAATCACTCGGGATCAGCCCGCCGCTTTGCCTCGGTTGCAGCGAGATCCGCCTCGAACTCCCTGGCGCGATGGCCGCAGCGCGCGGTCAAGGCGCGGCCGAGCAGCAGCAATGTCGGCCAGATCAGGCATTGCCGGCCGCGCCGGCGCAGCCATGGCCGCGGGCGGGGCGGCTGCGACCTCAGCGCGCTGGCCGCCAGCGGGCGCCGGCGGCGGCGATCGGCTGCTCCGGCCGCGCCAGCTCGTGCCGGGCCTGCCATTCGGGCTTGACGTAATTGACGATGATCGAGCGGCGCAGGCCGGTGATCGGCCGGCGGCGGAAGCCATGCCAGGTAGCGGGACCGGGCACGAAGGACAAGCCGCTGTTGAAGGGGGCGGGCACGCTCTCGATGCAGGCGGTCGGGCTCTCGAACAGATCGGTGCCCCAGCCGCCAGCGCCTGGACCGCGCGACAGATAGATCTGCAGCGTCAGGAGCTTGGCGCCGATATCGGTATGCGGCTCGAGCCAGAAGCCATCCCGGTCCTGGCAATATTCGACCCGCAGGTAGCTGCCGGCCAGATCGATCTCGTGAGTGGCCTCGAGCTCGGCCAGGGTGCTCGGATCGCTCAGGGCCTCGATCAGCCCACGGGCCGGCGGGTAGGTGGCGCACAAGGCCTGAGTGAAGAACACGCGCGCGCCATTGTGGCTGGCGCGCCGGCCACCGCCATCGCCGATATCGGCGGAAGGGATCGGCAGGGCGCCGAGCTGGCGCGCCAGCTTCGGCGGCAGCGGCGTGGCCAGGCGCCAATGGCGAAAGGGCAGACGCCGCTCGTCGGCGCTGGCCAGGCTGCGCAGCAAGGCGTCGCTGATGGGATTGGCGAGGGGCCTGCTGGCCGCAGGCTCGAGCCGGATCTGGGGCATGGTCGTTCGTCCAGCATGCCGCGCCCGCCACCGGGCGCGGGCTCCCAAGACTGTAGAACCGCACGATTGCGCCAGCCTGGCCGCGGCGTGAATTCGCCTTAATCTCGCCGCTGCCGGGCCAGGGTCAGCCAGCGGGCAAGGCATAGGCGATGACATAGTCGCCGGCCTTGGTGCCGATCGAGCCATGGCCGCCGGCGACGATCACCACGAATGCCCGGCCGTCGGCGGCGGTATAGGCCATCGGCGTCGCCTGACCGCCGGCCGGCAGGCGCGCCTGCCAGAGCTGCCGGCCGGTGGCGAGGTCATAGGCGCGCAGATAATTGTCGACCGTGGCCGCCAGGAACGCGACGCCGCCCGCCGTGATCATCGGCCCGCCGATGCCGGGCACGCCGAGCTTGAACGGCAAGGGCAGGGGCGTCATGTCCCAGACAGTGCCGTTCCGATGCCGCCAGGCGATCTGGCCGCTGCGCAGATCGGCGCCGGCGACATAGCCCCAGGGCGGCGCCTGGCAGGGCAGGCCGAGCGGCGACAGGAACGGTCCCATCTCGACCGCGTAGGGCGCACCCTCGTTGCGGTTCAGGCCTTGCTCGCTGGCTTTCTGATCGCCCGGCGGTGGCACTTCGGCGCGCGGGATCAGGGTCGAGGTGAAAGCCAGGTAGGTCGGCATGCCGAACAGCACCTGGCGGACCGGATCGACCGCCACGCCGCCCCAGTTGAAGGTCCCGAAATTGCCGGGATAGACCAGCGTGCCCTCGAGCGAGGGCGGCGTGTAGCGGCCCTCGTAGCGCAGCCGCTTGAGCGCGATCCGGCAGGCCAGCTGGTCGAGCAGGGTCAGGCCCCACATGTCGGCGCCGGTCAAGGGCGGCGGCATGAAGGTCAGGCCGGAGACCGGCTGGGTCGGCGCGGTGTGGTCGCCCGCGATCGCGCCCGCAGGCGCCGGCATCTCGGTGACCGGGATGATCGGCTCGCCGGTGCGTCGGTCGAGCACGTAGATGTCGCCCTGCTTGGTCGGCGCCACCAGCGCCGGCACCACGCCCTCGCTGGTCGCCAGATCGACCAGGCTCGGCTGGGCCGGCACGTCCATGTCCCACAAATCGTGATGCACGGTCTGGCGGACCCAGCGCAGCTGGCCGCTTGCCAGGTCGAGCGCCACGATCGAGGACGAGAAGCGCTCGACATTGGCGCTGCGGTTCATGCCCAGCTGGTCGGGCGTCTGGTTGCCGAGCGGCAGATAGACCAGGCCCAGCGCCTCGTCCGCGCTCGCGGTCGACCACATGTTGGGCGAGTTGGCGGTATAGGTCTCGCCCGG
>CADEGR010000079.1 GCA_902826935.1 uncultured Alphaproteobacteria bacterium
GAGTTTTCTAATGAAGTCGTCATAGCTCTTGCTCAATTGCATAGCAGTCACCACAGATGCTAAATGTTCTCGCAGCTTCGGGTTTCCGACGTCCTCTGTTAATCGCTGAGGAAATTTTCCCTGTCGACCACTCGGCGTCTTGGGGGTGACTCTTTTGAGCTTGTCCAAAACGCTGGGCGCCAAACGCTTGTAAATGATATCATTCGTCAAATGGCCGAAGTATCGCGGTCGAGTTGCGCGGTCCTTCGGATACTTTAGACCGCGAAGCCTGAACAATTCATCATAGAACTGGTCTGGAAATGTTTTCACCCAAGGGCGTAGTTCCTTTGCTTTGAACTCATCTGCTGGGCTCAGCGCCAATCATCTGGTGGATTGATTGCTTCTGCAGCGTGGTGCCAAACCCAATCAGTTCCTGCAGCTGACCGGCCAGCCCCACTCGGCCGCCGCTACGATCGCCGCCGGCTTTCCGGTCGGCGCTGCGAACCGTTTCTTAAGGTCTTGGCCTGAAGCTGACGCAGCCTGCCTGGTCCATGCGACCCTGGGACTCCGCCCCGTCGACAAGTCACTCAATCGGCGCGCGGATTCCCAGGGTCGCATGGACCATGGGCAGGATCGCTGGCTGAGGTGAAGGCTTGGTTAACCAGGCTGCGCGCGGTGCGCCTGATGGATCTCGCCCCTAGGCGTCGGCGCCACGCAGCGTCGCCATCAGCCAGCGCGCGGTCCGCAGCAGGCGGGCGTCGTCGCCCTTGGCGCCGACCAGCTGGACGCCGATCGGCAGGCCGTTGCTCCCTTGCAGCAGCGGCAGGGTGACCGCCGGCAGCCCACACAGGGTCCAGAGCGTGCAGAACGCCGGGCTGCCGGTGGCGCCCAGGCCGGCCGGCGCCTCGCCGGGGGCGGCCGGCGTCACCAGCGCATCGTAGTGGGTGAAGACCTCGGCCAGCGCCTGGCCCAGGCCGGCGGTCGCTTCCAGGGCTTGGCGGTATTCGGTCGCGCGCACTTGCTCGCCGCGCGCCAGCATCTCGCACAGGATGGCGCTCAGCCGGTCGCGGCCGGTCGCATAGTCGCGCGCGAAGCTGGTGGCGAGATCGGCTTCCATGATCCGCCGATGCAGCTCGATCGCCTCGCCGAACGGGGCTGGCAGGGCGATCTCGGGCAGCCGCTCGCCCAGGGCCTCGGCCAGCTCGCCGAACGCCGCCTGGCAATCGGCGCTCGCCCGGTCCCAGACCGGCGTCGGCGCGAAGGCGAGCGCCGGCGGCACCGGCGGGGCGCTCTCGGCGACGGCGAGCAGCCGCGGCTTGGCCTGCGGCGTCATCGCCGGATCGCGCTCGTCATAGGCCATGAGCTGCTCGGCGAGGAAGGCGAGATCCAGCAGATCGGCCGCCATCACGCCGACCGTGTCGAGCGGCGGCGACTGCTTCAGGATGCCGTGCCGGGAGATCAGGCCGTGGCTCGGCTTGAAGCCGTAGACGCCGCAAAAGGACGCCGGCCGGATCACCGAGCCGTTGGTCTGGGTGCCGAGCGCCAGGGGCACCATGCCGGCCGCGACCGCCGCCGCCGAGCCGGAGGACGAGCCGCCCGGCGTATGCGCGGGATTGTGCGGATTGCGGGTCTGGTTCGGGCCGTAGACCGCGAGCTCGGTGGTGACCGTCTTGCCGAGGATGATGGCACCCGCCTGGCGCAGCTGGGCGACCACCGCGGCATCCGTCCGCGGCCGCCTGCCGGCATGCAGCACGGTGCCGTTCTCGGTCGGCAGATCGGCGGTGTCGATGATGTCCTTGACGCCGACCGGCACGCCATGCAGCGGCCCGAGCGGCTTGCCCAGCCGGCGCCGCTCGTCGGCCGCATCGGCCTGGCGCCGCGCATGCTCGGGATCGAGGTGGGCGAACGCCAGGACCGCCGGCTCGTGCCGGGCGATGTGCTCCAGATAGGCATCCGTCGCGGCGCGCGCCGTGATCAGCCCGGCCTGCAGGTCGGCCGCGAGCTGGCGCGCGGTCAGGGGTAGAGGACGCTCGGCAGCCACATCGCGATTCCCGGGAAGAGGTAGACGATGACCATGGATAGCACGACCATCAGATTGAAGGGGGTGATGCCCTGGAAGATGTGGGTCAGCGTGACCTGGGGCGGCGAGACGCCCTTCAGGTAGAACGCCGACATGGCGACCGGCGGGGTCAGGAACGAGGTCTGCAGGTTCAGCGCCACCAGGATGCCGAAGATGATCGGGTCGACGTCGAACAGCGGCAGCAGCGGCAGGAAGATCGGCACGAAGATGATGATGATCTCGGTCCATTCCAGCGGCCAGCCGAGAATGAAGATGATGATCTGGGCCAGGATCAGGAACATGGTCGGCGAGAGATCGAGCGCGGTCACCCACTGCTCGACGATGGTGTGCCCGCCCAGATAGGAGAACACCGAGGAGAAGGTGGTCGAGCCGATGAACAGATAGCAGACCATGGCCGAGGTGCGCACGGTCAGATAGACCGACTCCTGCAGCCGCTCCCAGCTGAGCGCCCGGTAGGCCGCGGCCAGCACCATGGCGCCCAGCGCCCCGACCGCGGCCGCCTCCGAAGGGGTCGCCAGGCCGAACAGGATGGCCCCCAGGACGCAGGTGATCAGCACCGCGAGCGGGAAGAACGAGGTCGCCAGCTCCTTCACCGTCCGGCCGAAGGTCGCCTCGGGATCCGGCGGCAGCTGCGGAGCGAGCTTCGGGTTGACGAGCACGCGGCCGACCACATAGAGCATGTACAGGCCGGCCAGGAGGAAGCCCGGCAGCAAGGCCGCGGCGTAGAGCTTGACTGCGGACACCCCGGCGGTCGCGGCGTAGACGATCAGCAGCACGCTGGGCGGGATCATGATGCCGAGCGTGCCGCCGGCGCAGATCACCCCGGTCGAGAGGCGGATGTCGTAGCCGGCCTTGAGCATCGCCGGCAGCGCCAGGAGGCCCATCAGGGTCACGACCGCGCCCACGATCCCGGTCGCGGTCGCGAACATGGCGCAGGTCAGGAGGGCCGCCACCGCGAGCGCGCCCGGCACCCGCCGGGCCGCGATCTGGATCGAGTGGAACAGCCGGTCGATGATGCCGGCGCGCTCGACCATGTAGCCCATGAACAAGAACAACGGCACGGCCACCAGCGTGTCGTCGGCCATGACGTCGTAGGTGTTCTGGACCAGCAGATCGAAGATCCGGTCGCCCATGGCGTAGTAGCCGAAGAACACGCCCATCGCGACCAGCGAGAAGGTGATCGGAAAGCCGAGCAGGATCACGAACAGGAACAAGATGAGCATCAGCATGCCCATGGCGGGATTGCTCATGGCCGCTCTCCCGGTCGGCCACTATGGGCTTCCTCGATCGCCCGATGGTCCTCCTCGAAATGCTGCAGCGCGCTCTCCATCTCCTCGACGTCCTTGTAGCGCTCCGGCCAGGCGTCATCGCGGATGCAGCGGATGCAGCGGATCACCTCGGCGATGCCCTGCAGCAGCAGGAGGAACCCCGCGATCGGGATCAGCGCCTTCAGCTGCCAGATCGGAAAGCCGGCCGGGCTGTAGACGCTGGTCTCGCCGAACCGGTAGGACATCGCGGCAAAGCGGAAGCCGGAATAGAACAGGGCGAGGACGCCCGGAAAGAAGAAGATGACGTAGAGCACCAGGTCCATGGTCGCCTGGACCCGCGGGCGCCAGAACCGGTAGAAGGAATCGCCCCGGACATGGCCGTCGCGCGACAAGACGTAGGGCCCCGCCATGATGAACAGGGCGCCGTACATCGTGTAGCTCATGTCATAGGCCCAGCTGGTCGGCGCCCGCAGCACGTAGCGCACGAACACCTCGTAGCTGATGCTCAAGGTCACGATCAGGATGCACCAGGCGAAGGTCTTGCCGGTCCACATGCTGAGCCGATCGACGAACCAGAGAAAGCGTTCCAAGACCTGCCTCCCGACCCGCGCTCGTTATGATTTGATTGGGGCGCAAGACGAGGGGTGGCGTCGTCGGACGCCACCCCGGTCATGCGGCATGTCGGGCCGTGCGGCTCAGATCGCGACCTTGCCGAAATGATGCTCGTAGGCGAGCCGGTAGTCTGGCGAGTTGAACAGGGAGTAGTGGACGACCCGCTTGGCGAAGGCCTTTTGCGACTCGATGACCTTGGCGAAGAAGGGATCGGTGCCGAAGGTCTTGACCACGTCGTCCCAAGCTGCGAGCTGGGCCTGGAAGACATCGGCCGGGGTGCGCTGGATGGTCACGCCATCCTCAGCCTGCAACGCTTCGAGATCCTTGGAATAGCGGTCGAACGCCTCCCACAAGGTGCCCGAGGACGCGGCTTCGACCGAATGCTTCAGGATCGCCTGCTGCTCGGCGGCGAGGCTGTCCCACTTGGTCTTGTTGAAGGTGATCTCGAAGCACTCATTGGCCTGATGGTAGCTGCCGAGCATGTAGTTCTTGGCGACGTCGGGCGCGCCCAGCAGCCGGTCGGAGCTGGGATTGTTGAACTCGAAGCCCTCGATCAGGCCGCGCTCCATGGCCGGCACGATTTCGCCGCCGGGGATTTGGGTCACGGCCGCGCCCATGCGCTGGAACACCTCGGTGGCCAAGCCGACGGTGCGGTACTTCATGCCCTGCAGATCGGCGGCCGAGGTCACCGGATTCTTGAACCAGCCGAGCGGCTGGGCGGGCATCGGCGTGCTGAAGAAGCTGACGATGTTCAGCCCGACGATCTGCTGCATCAGCTCGGCATAGAGATCGGCGCCGCCGCCATTGTAGTACCAGGACAGGAATTGGTGAGAGTCCCAGCCCAGGGCAGGCCCGGTGCCGAACAGCGAGGCGGCCTTGTTCTTGCCGTAGACATAGGCCGGTACGGTGTGACCGGCATCGAGCACGCCGGTATTGACCGCGTCGTGGACGCTGAACGCCTTGACCACCGCGCCGGACACCAGATAGTCGATCTTCAGCCGATCGCCGCCCATGGCATTGACCCGCGCCACGTAGTCCTCGGCGAACTCGTTCAGGATGTCCTTGGGCGCCCAGGCGCCCTGCATCTTCAGGGTCACGGTCTGGGCGCGCGAGATGTTGGGTGCTGCGAGCAAAGCAGCACCACCTGCCGCGGTCGCGGCAGCACCGGTCAGGAACTTGCGGCGGCCGCTCGGCTTGCCGGCCTCGACCGCATCGGTTTGGTCGCTCATTGCTGCCTCCCCTGATGGCAGACCGGGCCCGCGCTTTTTGTGCAGCGCCCGGACGATTTGTTTGCTGTGTCCCAGACTGTGCCACAATGGCGAGCGCTGTCAAACGACTGAAGTCCGTCAGCGGGACCTGCTTGCGGCAGGGTTGCAGCCCGGATCTGGCCGGCACGCGCGGTGCGCGCTACGGTCATGGCAAGCGCTTGCCGAGCTGGTGCCGCCAATGCCAGGCTGGTCGATAACACGAAAAAAGTTGGGTTGGAGGTACCGCCGTCATGATCGCAGCCACGTCGGTCCTGGCCTGCCGCAACCGGCTGGGCGAGGGGCCCATCTGGTCGGTGTCCGAGCAGGCCTTGTATTGGGTCGACATCGTCGGGCCGGCGATCCATCGCCTGGCGCCGGCCACCGGCGAGCACCGCTCCTGGCCGATGCCGGAGCATGTCGGCTCGATCGGCCTGCGCGCGGCGGGCGGGCTGGTGGTCGCGCTCAAAAGCGGCTTCGGCCTGTTCGATCCGGCCTCGGGCCAAATCGAGATGATCAACCATGCCGAGGCCGACCGGCTCGACAACCGCTTCAATGACGGCCGCTGCGACCGCGCCGGGCGGTTCTTCGCCGGCTCCTTGACCTACAGCGAGGATCGGCCGGAGGGCGCCTTGTGGCGGCTCGAGGCCGATCACACCGCCGCCAAGGTGCTGACCGGCCTGACCGTGCCGAACGGCCTGTGCTGGAGCCCGGACGGCGCCACCATGTATTTCGTCGACACGCCGACCCGCAAGATCATGGCCTATGACTACGACCTCGCCAGCGGCACGCCCGACCGGCCGCGGCTGCTGGTCGAGGTCGACGGCGAGGGCTGGCCGGACGGCTCCTGCACCGATTGCGAAGGCGGGATCTGGAACGCCGAGTGGGACGGCGGCCGGGTGGTGCGCTACCGCCCGGACGGCCAGGTCGACCAGGTGGTCACGATCCCGGCGCGCCGGGCGACCTGCTGCGCCTTCGGCGGGCCGGATCTCAAGACCTTGTACATCACCAGCGCCTGGGACCGGCTGAGCACCCGCGAGCGCGCCCAGTTTCCGGAATCCGGCAATCTGTTCGCGGTCGAGCTGGACGTGGCCGGCCTGCCGGAGGCGACCTACGCCGGCTGAGCGGCGGCCTGGGCCGGCGTCACCGGCCCGTCATACTTGGCCAGATAGTCCGGCAAGGGCAGGTCCGGCCGTAGCCGCGGGTCCGGCACCGGGGCATCGGCGACCAGGCGGAGCGGCACCACGCCCGCCCAGACGTCCAAGGCATAGTCCGCCTCGTCATCCTTGGGCGGCCCGGTCCGGATCTTGGCGGCGCCTTCGACGATCGGCAGGCAGAGCACCGTGGTCGCCTTCAGCTCCTGGGACGTGGTGGGGCGCAGCTCCGCCCAGCGGCCCGGCAGCAGGCGCTCCGTGAACGCTTCGAGCGCCGCCAGCTTGGCCGCCTCGTCGGCGACCAGCGCCGCTTCGCCATAGAGCGTGACGCTGCGGTAGTTGACCGAGTGGTGGAAGCCGGAGCGGGCCAGGACCAGCCCGTCGATCAGGCTGACATTGATCGAGACCGGCACCGCCTGGCGCAGCTGGCGCAGCATCCGGCTGGCCGAGGAGCCGTGCCAGAACAGCCGGTCGCCGGTCCGCCAGTAGCTGGTGGTGGTGACATGGGGCAGGCCGTCGATGCAGTAGCCGACATGGCAGACCAGCCCGGCATCGAGCACGCTGTTTATCGCTTCACGATTATAATGAGCGCGTTCGTGCAACCTTTTGATTTTGCTGCGCGCGGTCGGTTCCAGGCGGTCCATCGGCAAGGCCTCGTTCGAGCGGATCGGGTGGCCTCAACCTAGCGGCTTTGTGGCTCCTGCCAAAGAGCCATTATCGCCTCATCGAGGGAGCCATTATGGCTGCTATGCCCGGGCGGCGGGCTTTACGGCGGCGGCCGGAGCGGGCAGGGTGATGGCAAAACCACCGGGACCAGCGGAGGCGGGCCATGCATGCGACCTATCCGAGCTTGCGGGATCGTTCGGTGTTCATCACCGGCGGCGGCTCCGGCATCGGGGCAGCGCTGGTCGAGGCCTTTTGCGAGCAGGGCGCCAAGGTCGCGTTCGTCGACATCGCGGTCGAGCCGAGCCAGGCGCTGGTCGAGCGAATCGCCGAGCAAGGCGGGCCGCGGCCGCTGTTCCTGCCATGCGACCTGCGCGACATCGCGGCCTTGCGCCGAGCGATCGCCGAGGCGGCCGAGCACCAAGGGCCGATCACGGTCCTGGTCAACAACGCCGCCCACGACGAGCGTCATCCGTTCGATCAGGTCACGCCGGAATACTGGGACGAGCGGGTCGCCCTCAATCTGCGCCACCAGTTCTTCGCCTGCCAGGCGGTCCAGCCGATGATGCGGGACGCGGGCGGCGGCTCGATCATCAATTTCGGCTCGACCACCTGGATGATCGGCCAGGGCGGCATGGCCGGCTACTCCGCCTCCAAGGCCGCGATCGTCGGGCTGACCCGCTCGCTCGCCCGCGACTTCGGCAAGGACAATATCCGGGTCAACTCGATCGCGCCCGGCTGGATCATGACCCAGCGCCAGATCGATTTGTGGCTGACCCCGGAAGCCGAGGCGGAGCTGATGCAGCGGCAATGCCTGAAGCGCAAGCTGCAGCCGGTCGAGATGGCGCGGCTCGCCTTGTTCCTGGCGGCCGACGACAGCAGCGCCATGACCAACCAGACCTATATCGCCGATGGCGGCTGGGTGTAGCCGCGCCGGCATGGGGTCCGGGGGCAGGACCGGATGCGCAAGCCGCACAGCATGCGGGCGCTCGAGGCCCTCGGCCGGGTCAGGCTCAGCGAGCATTTCTTCATGCGCGATTTCCTCTATTCGGAGATCGCGGCCTTTCACGGCATCCCCAACATCCCCGAGGACCCGGACCTCGCGATCGAGGTAGGCCGGCGCTATTGCGCTGAATGCCTCGAGCCGCTGCGCGCAGCACTCGGCCGGATCTCGATCCGCTCGGCCTACCGCGCGCCGGCGGTCAACGCATTCGGCAACCAGCACGGCCTGAGCTGCGGCTCGAATGAGGCCAACCATGCCGGCCATATCTGGGACCGGCGCGACGCCGCGGGCCGGATCGGCGCCACCGCGACCCTGATCGTGCACAGCTTCATCCCCTATTACGAGCGCACTGGCCATTGGGAAGCGCTCGCCTGGTGGCTCCACGACCACCTGCCCTACGACGACCTCGAGTTCTTCCCGAAGCTCGCCGCCTTCAATTACGGCTGGAAGGATGTCCGGCGCGGGCGGATCTATTCCTTCATCCCGCCGCGGCGCGGGCTGCTGACCAAGGCCGGCATGGCCAATTTCGAGGGCGATCACGCGGCGGAGTACGCCGCCTGGCTCCTGGCGTAGCATCGCGGCGCATCACACGGCACGCTCGTGGCCGGGCGGCGCATCGGCTGCGACGCCCCGGCGCATCCGCTGCGACGGGGAGGCGATTGTCTTGCGCCTGCGGCTTCTCTATGAAGGGTTGAAATCCGCTGCAGGAGCGCGCCGCGCATGACCGGTGCCGTGGTCAGCATCGCCCAGCAGAAGGGCGGCGCTGGCAAGACCACCCTTGCGATTCAGCTGGCGACCGCCTGGCTGGCCCAAGGCAAGCGGGTGGCGATGCTCGACATCGACCCGCAAGGCAGCCTCACGGCCTGGCACGGCCTGCGCCAAGCGCGGCTGGGCGAGCAAGCCGACGGCCTGCGGGTGCAGAGCCTGTCCGGCTGGCGCCTGGGCAACGAGGTGCCGGCCTTGCGGCGCGCGTTCGACCATGTCCTGATCGACAGCCCGCCCCATGCCGAGACCGACGCCAAGACCGCGATCCGCCAGGCGGATCTGGTGCTGCTGCCCTGCCAGCCGAATGCCTTGGACCTGTGGGCGACCGAGCCGACCTTGAGCTTCGCCCTCGACAACAAGACGGCAGCGCTCCTGGTGCTCAACCGGGTGCCGGCGCGCTCGCGCGCGGCCGAGGCGATCCTGGCCGAGATCAAGGCCAAGGGCTGGCCGCTCGCCAAGGCGCGCCTCGGCAACCGCCAGGCCTTTGCCGCCTCGATCAGCGAGGGCCGCGGCATCGCCGAGCTGGCGCCGGCCAGTCCGGCCGGCCAGGAGATCGCAGCGCTCGCCAAGGAAATCGCCCGCAAGCTGCGCTGAGCCTGTCGGGCTTACAACCGGGCGCCAAGCGCTTATCTACAAGACCGGACAGTGGCGGTGCCAGGAGGATGCCCATGAACCCCTATGATCGGACCGGCGGCCAAAGCGGCGCAGGCAGCGACTTCGGCAGCCAGTTGGGCGGGCTGGGCCGCAGCTTCCTCGCCTATCTGCGCACCCGCGAGCCCGAGCATTGGCTGTTCTTCGCAGCCGGCATCATCCTCGGCCTGATCATCAGCTGAGCCCCGCCGCTCAGAGCGGCTTGACCCGGACCAGACCCTCATCCTCGGCGACCGCCAGGGAGTTGCGCAGCGGCAGCCCGAAGCCCGCCGCCTCGATCTGGAACACGTCGCCCGGCTCCGGCTTGATGCCGGCGCTGCAGCTCAGCGTGGCGGTGCCCAGGAAGTGGACGTGGACGTCGCCCGGCCGGCGGAACAGCGCGTATTTGAAGTGGTGATGCTCGAGATTGGCGAGGCTGTGGCTCATATTGGCCTCGCCGCTGACGAAGCTGTCCTGCCAAAGCACCTGCTCGCCGCGCCGGACGCTGACCGTGCCGCGCAGATCCGCCGGCAGCTCGCCCAGCAGCAGCTCCGGCCCGAACGAGCACGCGCGCAGCTTGGAGTGGGCGAGATACAGATAGTTCTGGCGCTCCAGCACATGGTCCGAGAACTCGTTGCCCAAGGCGAAGCCGACCCGGCAGGGCTGGCCGGCGTCGTCGATGATATAGAGCACCGCGATCTCGGCTTCCTCGCCGCCGTCGAGCGCGAAGCTGGGCATGGTCAGCGCCTGGCCGGGCGGGCTGACGATGCTGCCATCGCCCTTGTAGAACCATTCGGGCGCCACTCCGATGCCGCCCTCCGGCGGCCGGCCGCCCTCGAGGCCGAGCCGGAACATGCGCATGGAATCCGTGAGGTCCGCTTCCTTGGCTTCGGCCAGCTTGTGGTGCATCGAGTCGCGCGCCTGGGCGCTGCCGAGATGGGTAAGGCCGGTGCCGGTCACGAAGCAATGGGCGGGATCGGGATGATCGAGCGGCGGCAGCAGGCGGCCGCTCTCCAGGAGCTCGGCGACCGGCACGAGCTGGGCGACGGCGCAATCGGCCGCCAGCTGGCGCAGGCTTCGGCCGCTCCGGGCGGCGCTGCGGGCCAGCTCGTAGACGCTGGCAAAGCCGTTCAGCTGCTCGATCTGCGTGCCATCATCGGCGATCCGACCGAGCCGCCGCCGGCCTGCCGAGGAGACAAATTGCACCAGACGCATGGCCGCAACCTCCCACCCTTGACTCTAAGTTAGCTAGTTTGCTGAGCCGCCAAAACCGCAAAGACCACGATTGTCACGGATTTGTCCATGCGCGGCCGCGAGCGCGCCCAAGGGCGCACAAGTGCAAAGCGAACGCGCCGGGAGTCCAAGAAGCTTGCTGGTAGTAGATAGGGCTGGCGCTGGTCAGCCCGCCGCGCCCGCCAGCGCCGCCAGGACCAGGAGCACCGCGATCTCGGCCGCCTGCTGGCCCGCACCCAGGACGTCGCCCGTGATGCCGCCCAGCTGACGCTGCGCGGCAGCGCCGATCAGCCAGGCTGCTGCCAAGGCCGCGGCGACGCTGAGCGTGGCGGCGGCCGGCGGCAGCAGGCCAAGGCTCGCCAAGAGCGCCACGCCGAGCGTTGCCAGCGCCGGGCCGGGATGGGGCCGGCCGGCGCCGGCGGCCAGGCCGTCGGGGCGGGCCGGCGGCCAGAGGGTCATGGCCGCCGGCAGCGGGGCCCGCGACAATGCGCCCGCGGCGAGCAGCGCCGGCGCCACCAAACCAGGTGCCGCCAGGCTGGCAAGCAGGCTGACCCTGAGCAGCAGGGCCAGGATCAAGGTGGCGGCGCCAAAGCTGCCAAGGCGGGAATCCCGCATGATCCGCAGCCGGGCTTCGACGTCGCGCCCGCCCTGGGCATCGGCGAAATCGGCCAGGCCGTCCTCATGCAAGCCGCCGGTCGCCAGCATGGCCGCGGCGACCGCGAGGACTGCGGCGGGCAAAGCGGCCAGGCCGAGGGCGCTGGCGATGCCATAGGCCGCGGCGGCCAGAGCGCCGACCAGGAGGCCGACCAGCGGAAACCAGGGCGCGCTGGCGGCCAGATCGTCGGCGCGCCAGCCATCGATCCGGCCCGACGGCAGCCTGGTCAGGAAGGTCAGCGCCACCTGGCTAGCGCGCAGCATGGGCAAGCCGCCGGGCCGCTCAGGTGGCCAGCGCCAGGCCGCGCATCGCCAGGAGCCGCTGGTCGAACAGCTGGCCGTAGCGATTGGCGTCGGTCAGGAACGCCTGGAACGAGGCATGGACCTTGCCGGTCAGCGGATCGGCCGCGGCCAGCTCGGCCAGGACCTTGGCGGTCGCCTGGCCCAGCGCCTTGACCACGTCATCCGGCAGGGCCCGCGCCTCGACACCCTCCTCGGCCAGGAGCGGCCCGAGGCTCGCGATGTTGTGGTAGGTGAAATCGGCCAGCGTCTCATGGGCGGTCGCCTGGGCAGCGCCCGCGACGATCGCCTGTAGATCCGCCGGCAGCGCCTCGTACTTGGCGCGGGCGATGATCACCTCCAGACCCGGCCCCGGCTCGTGGAAGGCCGGCAGATAGTAGTATTTGGCGTTCTGGTAGAGGCCCATGGCGCGGTCGTTCCAGGGGCCGACCCATTCCGCCGCATCGACCGCGCCGGAGGCCAGCGCCGGGCCGATCTCGCCGGGCGGCAGCAGGACCACGTTGACGCCGAGCTGGCGCATGACCTCGCCGCCGAGGCCAGCGATCCGGAACTTCAGGCCCTTGAGGTCGGCCAGGCTCTCGATCGGCCGCTTGAACCAGCCGCCGGCCTGGACGCCGCTCGAGCCGGCATAGAACGGCAGCACGTCGAACTCGGCATAGACCTCCTGCCAGAGCGCCTGGCCGCCGCCGAAGCCGATCCAGGCCGCCAGCTCGGTCGCGGTCAGGCCGAACGGGACGGTGGTGAAGTAGTTCAGCGCCGGCGACTTGCCGACCCAGTAATAGGGCGTGGCATGGGCGAGATCGGCGGTGCCCTGCTGCACGGCGTCCAGGCATTCGAAGGGCGGCACCAGCTCGCCGGCGGCATAGAGCTTGATGGTCAGGCGGCCGCCGCTCATCGCGGTGACCTTGTCGGCGAAGCGCTGGGCGTTGACGCCGACGCCGGGCGTGTTGCGCGGCCAGGGCGTCACCATCGCCCACTCGGTCCGCTCCTGGCCGAGCGCTGGCGCCGCCAGCCCGGCCGCGGCCGCGCCGGCCAGGCCGGCACCCCTCAAGAGTTGTCTGCGATCCATGCCCGCCTCCACCGATCACCGCCATGCCGGCCTCCTGCATAGCGGCGGTTGCCGAGCCTGGCCATGCCGATTTACCGGCGGGACAGGGCCGGTGCGGGGTTCAGCTCGGGACTGGGCGCAGATGGGGATGGGGCAGGCGGGCCGGGGTGGCATCGGCGCTGCGGTCGATCAGATGGCAGAACGAGCCGGCGACATGGCCAAGCCGCGCACCGGTCGGTCCGAGGGGGCGGCCGCGCGCGTCCTGCTGCTCGAACAGCGGCGCCAGCTTGCCATCGGCCGGCAGCTCGGTCGCGTAGTGGAACTCGTGGCCGCGCAGGCTGCTGCCGGCTTGGCCGAGCGGGCCGGCCTGGCACAGGGTCAGCCGGCGGTAGCCGAGATGGCGGGTGGGCTCGGCAAAGCTGGTGCTGATCGGCAAGAGGCCGGCCATGGCGTGGCGCTGGCCGGCGCGGTCAATCAGGCCTTCGCCCAGCGCCATGTAGCCGCCGCATTCGCCATAGACGTAGCGGCCGGCCGCCGCGGCCGCGCGCAACCCGCTCAGGAACCGGCCAGCGGCGGCGAGCTTGGGCGCATGCAGCTCGGGATAGCCGCCCGGCAGATAGACCGCATCGGCGCTGGCCTCGGGCGGCTCGTCCGCGAGCGGCGAGAACGGCAGGATCTCGGCGCCGGCCGAGCGCCAGCCGGCCAGGACCGCGGGATAGGCGAAGGCGAAGGCGGCATCGGTCGCGACCGCGATCTTCTGGCCGAGCGGGCGGAGCGGCTGGGCACGCGGGCCATAGAGGCCGAGGCCGAACGGGCGGGCCAGGCGCCGCAGCCGGTCAAGATCGAGATGCTCGGCCACCAAGGCTGCGGTCTGGTCCAGGATCGGCTCGAGCGCCGCCAGCTCGGCGGCCGGCACCAGGCCCAGATGGCGGGCCGGCAAGGCGAGGCCAGGCACGCGTGGCAGGCAGCCTAGGACCGGCTGGGCCAGGCGGTCGTCGAGGGCGCGGCGGAGCAGCGCCGCGTGGCGCGGGCTCGCGACCCGGTTCAGGATCAGCCCCGCGACCTCGACCTCGTCGCGATGGCGGATGAAGCCTTCGGCCAGGGCTGCGACCGAGGCGCCCATGCCGGCGGCGTCGATCACCAGGAGCACCGGCAGATCGAACAGGCTGGCGAGATCGGCGGTCGAGCCGGCGCCGTCGTCGGCGCCGTCGAACAGGCCCATCACGCCCTCGCCGATCACCAGCTCGACGTCCTTGGCGATCGCGTCGCCGAGCCCGGCCAGGGTTTCCAGGCGCATCGCCCAGGCGTCGAGATTGTGGCAGACCCGGCCGGCAGCGGCGGCATGGAAGGTCGGATCGATATAGTCCGGCCCGACCTTGAACGAGCCGACCGCGACGCCAGCACGGCGCAGCGCGCGCAGCAGGCCCAGCGTCAGCGTGGTCTTGCCGCTGCCGGAGGCGGGCGCTGCGATCAGCACGCCGGGTGCGCTCATGGATGCTTGCTCAAACCGCCTGGTTGGCTCAATTAATGGGAAACCATCGACCTGCGGCAGTCTAGTCTCTGCGCCCGGTTCGAGGAAGGTGGCCAGGCGAGTGGCGGCACCGATGACGCGCAAGCCAGAAGGACCTCTGCGGCGAGGCTGGACCACGGGTGCCTGCGCCGCAGCTGCGACCAAGGCGGCCTACAGCGCGCTCCTGACCGGGCGGTTCCCTGACCCGGTGCGGATCTGTCTTCCGAAGGGCGAGCAGCCCCATTTCAGCCTGGCCGAGGCCAAGCTCCAGGCCGGGCTCGCCTTGGCGGCCGTGATCAAGGACGCCGGCGACGATCCCGATGTCACCCACGGCGCCTTGATCCGCGCGACGGTGACGCGCGCGGAGGCCGGCAGCGGCGTCCTGTTCATCGCCGGGCCGGGCGTGGGGGTGGTGACCCGGCCGGGCCTGCCGATCCCGGTCGGCGAGCCGGCGATCAATCCGGGCCCGCGCAAGCTGATCGCGACGACCGTGGCCCAGGTCGCCGAGCGCTACGGCGATGCCGGCGATGTCGAGGTGACCCTCTCGATCCCGGGCGGCGAGATCCTGGCCAAGCGCACGCTGAACGAGCGCCTCGGCGTGGTCGGCGGCCTCTCGATCCTGGGCACCACCGGCGTGGTCGTGCCCTATTCCTGCTCGGCCTGGATCGCCTCGATCCACCGCGGCATTGACGTCGCCCGCGCGGCCGGCTGCACCCATGTCGCGGCGGCGACCGGCTCGACCTCGGAGCGGGCGGTGCGCGTGCATTACGATCTGCCGGGCCATGCCCTGATCGACATGGGCGACTTCGTCGGCGGCACCTTGAAGTATCTGCGCCGCCATCCGATCCCGCGGCTGACCCTGGCCGGCGGCTTTGCCAAGATGGCCAAGCTGGCGCGCGGCCATCTCGATCTGCATTCCGGCCGCTCGAGCGTCGATCCGGCCGATCTGGCCGACATGCTGGCGGCGCTGGGCGCCTCGGACGCGATGCTGGGCGAGGCCCGCCGGGCGACCGCAGCCAGCCATGTCCTGGAGCTGGCCCGCCAGGCTCAGCTGCCGCTCGCCGACGACGTGGCCGAGCGGGCGCGCGCGGTGGCCCTCGACCAGGTCGACGGCAGCGCCGAGGTCGAGGTCCTGATCTTCGATCGCGATGCGGCGCTGATCGGCCGGGCGGCCGGCTGGTAGGCCGGTCCGCGCCCAGCCCATGCGCGTCCTGATCCTGGGCGGCACCAGCGAGGGCGCGGCCCTGGCCGAAGCCTGCGCGGCTCGCCCGGAGATCGAGCTCATCAGCTCGCTCGCCGGCCGGACGGCGCGGCCGCGCGCCTTGCCGGGCACGGTCCGCAGCGGCGGCTTTGGCGGCACGGCCGGCCTGATCGATTATCTGCAGGCAATGGCGATCGACCGGGTGATCGATGCGACCCACCCCTTTGCCGCCCGGATCAGCGCCCAGGCGGCCGAGGCCTGCGCCGCGCTGGGCGTCCCGCGGCTGCATCTGGCCCGGCCGGCCTGGCGGCAAGGCGAGCAGGATCGTTGGTTCGCGCTGCCGGATGCGGCCGCGGCGGCGGCGGCCCTGCCGGCGCATGGCCGGCGCGCCCTGCTGACCATCGGCCAGCGCGATCTGCCGGCCTTCTTGCAGGTCACGGGCGTCGCTTGCATTGTCCGCAGCATCGAGCCGCCGCCGGCGGCGCTGCCGGCCGACCTCACCTGGCTGATCGCGCGCGGCCCGTTCACCCTGGCGGGCGAGCTGGCTTGCTTCCAGCGCCACGGCATCGATGTGCTGGTGACCAAGGCGAGCGGCGGTGCTGCGACCTATGCCAAGCTGCGGGCGGCGGCCCAGCTCGGCCTGCCGGTCCTGATGATCCAGCGGCCGCCACCGCCGCCCGGCCCGAGCGTCGCCAGCATCGAGGCGGCCTGCGCCTGGCTGGCGGCGCCGGCCAGCTAGCCGGCGACCTCGCGCTGGCGGCTGCGGGTGGGCTTGCTGATCGGCGGCTCGGCCGCGGCCGGCTTCTGCGCGGGCAGCGCCCCCGGCGGCGCGGGATCGGACGGGGGTTCTTGGCCGGCCGGCTCGACCGGCGCTGCTTCGGCCGGCAAGACAGGCGGCCCCTCGGCGGCGCCCACCGCCGCTTCGGCCAGCGCCGGGCGCAAGGCCGGATCGACGCCGAGGTCGGCAGCCAGTTCGGCGGCGGCCGCGGCATCGGGGAGGGTGATCGCGACCGGCAGCGGCAGATCCTCCTCCGGCTCGTAGAGCAGGATCGCGCGCTGGGCGAGGTCGAGGGCCGTGGTCAGGCTGTCCGGCACGATCGCATCGGCGCCCGCCTTGCGCAGGCGCTCGACGCTGGCCTCGTCCGGGCTGCGCACCACCAGGCGCTGCTTGGGCACCAGCCGGCGGACGAGGGTGACGACGCGCTCGGCGGTGTCGGCGCTGGACAGGGCCACGACCACCAGGCGCGCCTGGCCGACATGGGCGGCGCGCAGCACATCGGAGCGGGCGGCATTGCCGAAGAAGATCGGCAGCCGCTTGCTGGCGCGCACCCGCTTGGGATCGTAGTCGAGCGCCAGGACCGGCAGGCCAAGACCAACCAGGTGCCGGGTCAGGGCCTTGCCGACCTGACCGAAGCCGATCACCAGCACATGGTTGCGCAAGGTCGCGGTGCTGGCCTGCAGATCGGGCAGGGAGGCGGCGGCCTCGCCCTCCAGGCGGTTGATGTTGCGCCGGATCAGGTTGGCGGCGATCGGCGTGATCGCCATGGACAGGACCACCGCGACGGTCAGGAGCTGGACGTCCTCATGCACGAACAGGCCGGTGGTCGCGGCCAGGCCCAGCAGCACGAAGGCAAACTCGCTGCCTTGCGCCAGCAGCCCGCCCAGGAGCAGCGACTGCCGGCTGGCAAAGCCGAGCCCAATCGCGAGGCCGGCGAGCAGCAGGCCCTTGAGGAGCAGGAGCGCCGCGGCGACCAGGATGATCACGCCCAGATGCTGGGCGGCGAAGCTCAGATCGACGGTCACGCCGACCGTCATGAAGAAGAAGCCGAGCAGCAGGCCGCGGAAGGGGGCGATGTCGGCGGCGACTTGGTGGCGATATTCGGTATCGGCGACCATCAGCCCGGCGACGAAGGCGCCAAGGGCCATCGACAGGCCGGCCTGCTCGGTCGCGAAGCTGGCCGCGAGCACCACCATCAAGGCGGTGGCGGTGAACACCTCGGCCGCGTCGATCGAGGCGGCGAACGCGAACAGCGGCCGCAGCAGATAGCGCGCGGTGACGACCACGATGACCAGGACCAGGACCGCGCGCAGCAGGGCCACAAGCAGCGCCAGCCAGATCGAGCCGGTCGCCTCGCTCATGACCTCGACCAGGACCAGCAACGGGCCGACCGCGATATCCTGGACCAGGAGGATCGCGATCGCCATGCGGCCGAGCTGGGTCAGCGTGCGGCCCCAGTCGCGCAGGACCTGCAGCACCACCGCGGTCGAGGACAGCGCCAGAGCACCGCCCACGATCACCGCCCGCTCCGGCGGCAGGCCAAGCGCATGGGCCATGGCCGCGATCACCACGGCGGTCACCAGGAGCTGGGTGATCGCCAGGACATAGACCCGCGCCTCGAACAGCCGCAAGCGCTCGACTTTCAGCTCCAGGCCAAGGGTGAACAGCAGGAACACGACGCCCAGATCGGCCAGCGTATGCACCGCCCCGCCGAGGTCCTTGACCACGGCCAAGCCCGAAGGCCCGATCGCGACGCCGCCGATCAGAAAGCCCAGCACGGTGCCGAGCCTCAGCCGATCGGACAACGCGGCAAAGGCGATGAAAAACAGCAAGACGATCAGGGTTTCCTGCACCCTCTATCCCCGGTGGTTCATGCGGCAGCGGGAGCCGGCCGGCCACAGGCGCCACCGGCCAGGCGCGGGCAGCCGGCGGTGCGCCCGCAAGCGGCGCCGTGCCGCCGTGGGCGCCAGCAGGACCTGGCGCGCCAGACTGGCCGACGCGCCATGCCAGGCAGTGCCCGCGGACCTTAGTAATCTAAACCATAAGTTGCAACCCGTAATGGGCCAGGCGAAATCGGAGGCCGCGGGACCGCGGCCTGCAAAGCACGCCCGGGCCGGCGGAACGGCGGTCGACGACCAGGATTCGGACAAGCTTGTCACGCGAGCACCCCCGGCACGGCCATGGCGCGGACGATCGGCGGGATCGTCCCCCCTAGATGCAACGGTTGGGCGCAGGTGATTATTCCCTCTGGCGATCTAATCGCCGAAGTTGTTCGCCATAAAGGATAAAATACGACGACGGCGCCGGCCCGGGCGAGCACGGGCTGCGGGATGCACGCGGGCAGTGCAGCGGGCGCTGACATCGCAGCCTCCGGGCAGCCTCCGGCAATCAGCGCGGCCCAGGCTTGGGCGGCGCGGCGTCGTCGCGACGTGCCCCTGAATCGTGAGTAGCGGCGCCCTGATGAATGGAGGCTGAAGCTGCCGCGTGGTCAGGCTTTGGCGGGCAGCGGCAGCCCCCTGGGAACCGGTCCGCCGGTCGCCCAGTCGAGCAGTGCTGCGGTGTGCAGGACCGGGGTCGTGGTGCCGCTCGCCAGCTGGCTGATGCAGCCGATATTGCCGGTCGCGATCACGGCGGGCTGGACCCGCGCGATGTTGCCGAGCTTGCGATCGCGCAGGCGGCGGGCGATCGCTGGCTGCAGGAGGTTGTAGGTGCCGGCCGAGCCGCAGCAGAGATGGCCTTCGGGCACGTCGCGCACCGTGAAGCCGAGATCGGCCAGCAGCTGCTTGGGCGCCTGGGTGATCCGTTGGCCATGCTGCATCGAGCAGGCGGAATGGTAGGCGACCACCAGGTCGGTATCCACCGCCGCCGGGCGCAGGCCGAGCTTGGCCATGAACTCGGTGATGTCCTGGGTCAGGCCGCTGACCGCCGCTGCCGGCTTGGCGAAGGCCGGATCGGTGCGCAGCATGAAGCCGTAATCCTTGACCACCGTGCCGCAGCCCGAGGCGTTGATGATGATCGCGTCCAGCCCGTCCAGATCGCGCTCGCGGGTCCAGGCGGTGATGTTGGCGCGCGCCAGATCGAGTGCTGCCGCCTCCATGCCCAGATGATGGCTGAGCGCGCCGCAGCAGCCGGCATGGCGGGCGATCACGACCTCGACGCCGTGCCGGGTGAGCAGACGGATGGTCGCCTCGTTGATCTCGGGCGCCAATACCTGCTGGGCGCAGCCGGCGAGCAGGGCGACGCGGGCGACCTTGCGGCCTTCGGCGACGAAGACCTGGGGCCGATCGACCGGCGAGGGGCTCGGCAGCCGGGCGGGGGTCAGCGCCAGCATGGCGCCCAGCTGGCCGGGCAGGATGCGGGCCAGCGGCCGGGCGAGGGCCGCGCCCACCAGCGCCAGGCGGAACAGCGCCGGCCGCGGCAGGACCAGGGCCAGAAGCTGGCGCAGCCAGCGGTCCGCCGCCGGCCGGCGGTAGGTCTCTTCGACATGGCGGCGGGCATGGTCGACCAGGTGCATGTAATGCACGCCGGACGGGCAGGTGGTCATGCAGGACAGGCAGGACAGGCAGCGATCGATGTGCTTGACCACCTCGGCGCTGGCGGGCTTGGCCTGCTCCAGCATGTCCTTGATCAGGTAGATCCGGCCGCGCGGGCTGTCGAGCTCGTCGCCGAGCAGGACGAAGGTCGGGCAGGTCGCGGTGCAGAAGCCGCAATGCACGCAGGCGCGCAGGATCTTCTCGGACTCTGCGGTGTCCGGGTCGGCCAGCTGCGCCAGGCTGAAGGTGGTCTGCATCCGCTCGCCTCTAGATGCCGGGATACATCCGGCCGGGATTGAGCACACGGTTGGGATCGAAGCTTGCCTTGACCCGCGCCGTGAGCGCCGCCAGCGGCGCCGGCTGCGGCTGGAACACCGGGACCGCGGCGCGCAGGGCGGCGGGTGCGCGGATCAGGGTGGCATGGCCGCCCCCTGCCGGCAAAGCGGCGCGCACCAGGGCCGCCCCGGCATCGTCGCTGGCCGGCAAG
>CADEGR010000080.1 GCA_902826935.1 uncultured Alphaproteobacteria bacterium
CAGGACGGCATCTACGACCAGGCGCTGGCCGAGCTGCGCCAGGGTGCCAAGCGGAGCCACTGGATGTGGTTCGTCTTCCCGCAGCTGGCCGGGCTCGGCAGCAGCGCCATGGCCCAGCGCTATGCGATCCGCTCGGCGGCGGATGCCAAGGCTTATCTCGCCCATCCGCTCCTGGGGTCGCGCCTGACCGAATGCACGGCCGCGGTGCTGGCCCAGACCGGGCGGTCGGCAGAAGCGATCTTCGGCCCGGTCGATGCGGTGAAGTTCCGCTCCTCGATGACCTTGTTCGCGGCGGTCAGCGCGCCGGGTAGTCCGTTTGCCGAGGCGCTCGATCGCTATTTCGATGGCGCGCGGGACGAGCGCACGCTGGACATCCTGGCGGCCCTGCCCGATTGACGCCGGCTACCAGCGCAAGGCGGCGGTGTGGACCGGCGCGTCCCAGTGGCGGCGCAGCTCGTCGTCCAGGACGGTCACGGTGAGCGAGCAGCCGGCCATGTCGAGCGAGGTGCAGTAATTGCCGACCAGGGAGCGGGCGACCTCGAGGCCGCGCTCGGCGAGCTGACGCCGGGCGGCGTCATACATCAGATAGAGCTCCATCGCCGGCGTCCCGCCGAAGCCGTTGACCAGGAGCAGGACCTCGCTGCCGGCGGCGGCACCGAGATCGTTGGCGATGGCGGCGATCATTTCGGCCGCGATCTCGCCGGCCGGCATCAGCGGCACGCGCTTGCGGCCGGGCTCGCCGTGGATGCCGACGCCCATCTCCATCTCGGCCGCGCCGATCTCGAAGGTCGGCCGGCCGGCCTCGGGCACGGTGCAGCTGGTCAGCGCCACGCCCATCGAGCGGGTCTGACGGTTGACGCGCTCGCCGAGCGCCTGGCAGGCGGACAGATCGGCGCCGGCCTCGGCCGCCGCCCCCACGATCTTCTCGACGATCACGGTGCCGGCGACGCCGCGCCGGCCGGTGGTGTAGGTCGAATCCTCGACCGCGACGTCGTCATTGGTGAGCACGGTCGCCTGAGCGCCTTCCAGCATCTCGGCGGCCATCTCGAAGTTCATGACGTCGCCGGCGTAGTTCTTGACGATGAACAGGACGCCGCCGCCCTGCTCGACCGCCTGGGCTGCCGCCAGCATCTGGTCGGGCGTCGGCGAGGTGAAGACCTGGCCCGGACAGGCGGCATCGAGCATGCCGAGGCCGACGAAGCCGGCATGCATCGGCTCATGGCCGGAGCCCCCGCCGGAGATCAGGGCGACCTTGCCGGGGCGAGCCGGTGTGGCGCGGGTCACGAACACCGGCTCGCCGTGGACCGTGACCAGATCGGCATGGGCGGCGCCGAAGCCGGCCAGCGCCTCGTGCAGCACCTGGCCCGGCTGGTTGATCAGCTTCTTCATGGCATGCGCCTCCCCTGCAGAACGGCCGGCCCCGGCCGGGCGCGGCTCATGGCTGGCAATCCCTGATCGCGAGCTTGACCCGGCCCAAGGCGGCCGGCGGCACCGACAGGCGGCGCAAGCCGAGCCGCAGCAGGACCGGCAAGGCCTTGGGCTCCGCACCCATGTCGCCGCACAGGCTGAGCGGCCGATCGGCGGCAGCGGCCGAGCGCACGATCTGCTCGATCAGGCGGAGCACGGCCGGCTGGAGCGGATCGCCAAGGGCTGCAACCCGGCCGCCGGCATCGCGCGCCGCCGCCATGACATATTGGATCAGATCGTTCGAGCCGATCGAGTAGAAATCGGCCGGCAACAAATCGAGGGTTAGCGCCGCGGCCGGGGTCTCGACCATGATGCCGAGCGGCGGCATGGCCGCCTCCAGCCCCTCGGCCTGCAGCTCAGCCAGGCCGGCCGTGAACAGCTGGCGGGCCTCGGCCAGCTCGGCAGCGGTCGCGACCATCGGCAGCATGACCTGGAGCGGCCGGTCTGGGGCGGCGCGCAGCAAGGCCCGGATCTGCGGCCGGAACAGGGCCGGCTGCTCGAGGCAGAGGCGCAGGCCGCGCAGGCCGAGGAATGGGTTGCTCTCGAGCGGCAGGCTGAGGCCGGGCAAGGGCTTGTCGCCGCCGATGTCGAGCGTGCGGATGATGCAGGGCCGGCCGGCCAGCCGGTCCAACAGGCCGCGATAGGCCGCGAGCTGCTCGGCCTCGTCCGGCAGCCGGGTCCTGCCGATGAACAGAAACTCGGTGCGCAGCAGGCCAACGCCGTCGGCGGCCAGGAGGGTCGCATCGTCGGTCTCGGCCGGATCGTCGACATTGACCATGACCAGGACCCGCTCGCCGGACGGCAGCCGCGCCGGCTGGTCGCGCTGGGCCAGAGCGCGGGCGTCGGCCGCGGCCCGGACGCGCTGGCGGGCAAGATAGTCGGCGCGGGTCGAGGCCGCCGGCGCCAGGATCAGGCAGCCGGCCTCGGCGTCCAGGATCGCCTCGCCGGCGGCGGGCGGCAGATCGCCGAGGCCGGTCAGGAGCGGCACGCCGCGGCCGCGCGCCAGCATGGCGACATGGCTGGCGGGGCTGCCGGCCTGCAGGGCTGCGCCGCCGAGGCGCGACCAGTCGAGGGCGAGGAAGCGGGACGGGGCCAGGTCCGGGGCCAGGAGGATGGCGCCCGCGGGCAGGTCGGCGGGCGCTGTGCTGGCGGGCGCCAGCAGGAGCGCGACCCGCTCTGCCAGATCGGCGAGGTCGGCGGCGCGCGCCTGGAAATAGGGGTCGTCAGCCGCCGCGAATTCCGCGATCTGCGGCGCCAGCGCGGTCTGCCAGGCCGCTCCCGCGCCGCTGCCCCCGGCGATCGCCGCAAAGGCCACCTCGGTCAGCGCCGGATCGGCCAGGAGCTCGATCTGGAACTCCAGGATCGCCGCGGCGTCCTCGTCCTGCGCGGCGGCCAGGGCGGTCAGCGCCGCTTGCGCCTCGGCCAGGGCGGCTGCCAGGCGCGCCTGCTCCTCGGCCGGGCTGCCCTCTGCCAAGGCGGCGGTCGCGGCAGGCTGCTCGAGCCGAACCAGCGGCCCTAGGCCCAGGCCCGGCGCAGCGACCTGGCCCGGCCAGCGCTGCTCAGCCACCGCGGTAGCGCGGCTTGCGGCGCCCGGCCTCAGCCATGCTCGTCGAAGTCGCGCGCGATCAGGTCGGCCAGGGCGGCGACCGCCGCCTCGGCGCCGTCGCCTTCGGCCATCAGCTCCAGGACCGTGCCGCTGCGCGCCTTGAGGGCGATCACCTTGACGATGCTCTTGGCGTCCACCCAGACGCCGTCCACGCCGCTCCGGACCCTGATTTCGACGGTGGCGAAGCTCTTGGCGAGCTTGGTGAAGCGGACCGCCGGCCGGGCATGCAAGCCGACCGGATGGGTGATCGGGATCTGCTGGACGATGCCGCTCATGCCGCCTGCCAGGCTTCGGCGCTGGCGCAGACCTCGGCCAGGCTGGCGCCGCCCGAGGCTTCCGCCGCCGCCAGGATGGCGCCTTCGACCAGCGGCGCCTGGCAGATGCGCACCAGCTGGCGGCTCGCGTCGTCGAGCAGCTCGATCGCCATCTCGGCGTTCATCTCCGCGCCGCCGAGATCGACCAGAATGGCGACGCCCGCGGCGCTCCAGACGGACCGGATCGCGGCTTGAATCTGGCCGACATCGGTGCCGAGCCCGCCCGCCGGGTTGCCGCCGCAGGCCGCGCAGGGCACGTCGTCGCCGACCATCTGGCGGACCATGTCGACGGTGCCGCGGGCGACCTCGGGCGAATGCGACACGATCACCAGGCCGACGATCCCGCTCATGGCTGCTCCGCCAGCACGTCGCAGACCGCGTGGATCAGAAGCTGGCTGGAGGTGGCGCCGGGATCGTAGTGGCCGATCGAGCGCTCGCCCAGGAAGGAAGCACGGCCGCGGGTCGCCAGCATCGGCTTGGTCGCCTCGCGCGCATCATCCGCGGTCTGGCGGATCGCCCTGATCAGCTCCGGCCGGGGTCGGCCGGCCTGCGTCTGGAGGGTGGCCAGCACCGGGATCAGCACGTCCAGCATGGTCTTGGCGCCGGCGTCCGACTTGCCGCGCTTTTGCACCTGGGCGACCCCTTCCGCCAGCTGCGCCGGCAGATCGCCGCCGGCCTTGGCCGCCTTGGCCATGCCCATCAGGAGGCTGCCATAGAGCGGGCCCGAGGCGCCGCCGACCTTCATGACCAGGAGCATGCCGGCCTGATGGAGGGCATCGGCGGGCGCCATGGCCGAGAGGCGGGCGCGCTCGGCGGCGATCGCCTCGAAGCCGCGGCGCAGATTGAGGCCGTGATCGCCATCGCCGATCGCCTGGTCGAGGCCGGTCAGCGCCTCGGCCTCGGCCGCGATGGTCGCAGCCGTCCGGTCGATCAACGCCGCCAACAAGGCTTCGGTCATGCTGGTCCCGCTCGCCATCCTGGCCGCAAGGGTTCAGCCGAACCGGCAGGATGTCAAGGCGTCTGGGCCGGCGCGGGCGCAAGCACGCCGACCTCCTCGGCGAAGCCGCGGACGATCGCCGCGATCTCGGCCGGCGCCTGCTCGTGGGCGAGATGACCGTGCTCGGGCAGGACCAGGACCTTGGCGCCCGGCAGCTGGCGGCGGACCCGCAAGGCATGGGTCGAGGGAATCATCCGGTCGCGGCCGCCGGCCACCAGCAACAGCGGCGGGGCGAGCTCGGGCAGATCCGCGGCCAGGCCCTCCAGCTGCCAGTTGGCCATCATGCCGAGCGCCGCCGCGATATGGCCGGAGCGCTGGATCAGGCGGCCATAGAGCTCGACGCCGGCCGGCTCGATGCTGGAGCCGGTATCGTGCAGCAGGCGGCGGACCAGGGCCGGATCACGTGCCCGCCAGGCGAACAAGCGCGGCACCAAGCTGGTCCGGGCGAGCAGCTTGGCGATCGGCGAGAACAGGTGGCCGGGCACGCCCTGGAGCGGCAGGAGGGCACCGTTCAGGCTGACCAGGCCCTTGGGCGTGATCATGCCGTCCAGGGTCATGCGCAGCATGATCGCAGCGCCGGCGGAATGGCCGACCGCAAGGACCGGCTCGACGGCCAGCGCGTGCAGCAGGCCGGCGAGCGCCGCCGCCATGCCCGGGAGCGACAGGCGCGACAAAGGCGGGGCTTCGGTGAAGCCGTGGCCGGGCAGATCGGGCGCCACCACGGTGAAGTCCTGGGCCAGGAGCGGCAGCAGGCCGCGCCAGGAATGGGTCGAGGCGCCGGTGCCGTGCAGCAGGAGGATGACCGGGCCGGTGCCGGCCGTCTGGACATGCCAGCGCAGGCCGGCGGCGTCGACGAACCGGCTGGCCGAGCGATTCGGCCAATCCCGGCCGTCCTCGTCCCAGTCGGCCGGCTCAGGCATCGGCGGCGCGGCGGCGCGCCCTGGGCAGCGCCGGGCTCATGCGAGGGCGGCGGCGCGGGCCGAGGGCGCGCTCGCCCGGACCGCCTGCGACAGGGCCTGGGCATCGGCATAGGGCAACGCCAGATAGCGCGCGGCCATGGCTGCGGCCAGAGCCCGTGTCGGCGGCCGCGGCTGGGGCGCGGTATCGACCAGGAGCGTGGTCAGGCCGGCGGCGCGGACCGCCTGGGCGGCCGCCAAGGCATGGGCCTCGGCGAGCGCCCGGCCGGGCTGGCCGGCGCGGGCGATGTTGGCGCGGCCGTCGGTCAGGAGGATCAGGACCGGCGTCTCGCCCTTGCGCCGGATCGCTTCGGCCAGCGCCGCAGCGGCGTCGATCCCGGCTGCCAAGGGTGTGCCGCCGCCGCCCGGCAGGCAGGCGAGGCTGCGCTTGGCGCGGACCAAGGAGCGAGTCGGCGGCAGCAGCAGCTCGGCGCCCTGGCCGCGGAAGGCGAGCAGCGCCACCTGGTCGCGCCGGACATAGCAATCGGCCAGCAAGAGCTCGATCGCCCCCTTGGCCTCGGCCAGGCGATGCAGCGCGGCCGAGCCGGAGGCGTCGACCACGAAGATCGTGGTGGTCTGGGCGCGCTGCCGGTAGCGGGTCACCCGCAGATCGGCCTTGCGCACCTGGATGCGCGGGCGGCTGGCGGCCGGGCCGGTGGCTGAGGCCGGCTGGCGCAGCCGCTGCCAGGGCGCCGCGGCGCGCAAGGTCGCGAGCAGATCGAGCCGGGCATTGGCGCCGGGCAGGCCCGGCCGCGTGCCGGCCGGCCGGCCGCGGCTACCGGCGCGCTGGGCGGTGCTCGACCGACCAGCGGAGCGGGCGCGGCTGGGCTGGCCGGGCGCGGCCTGGAGCTGAGCCAGCAGGCCCGGCGGGATCGCGGCCGCGGCAGCGGCCAGGATCAGCTCCTCGAGCGGCGGCGTCGGCACGGGCTCCTCTGCCGGATCGGCCGCGTCCTCGGCGGGCGGCGGCTGGTCGGGCGGCTGATCGGGCGGGGCCGGCGGCTCGGGCGGGGTGGCATCCGCGTCGGCCTCGACTGGCAGAGCGGTCGCGCGCGGCGCCAGGACCAGGCGGGCGGCCACAGCGGCATCGGCGGTGGACACGCTGCTCCGCCCGGCCAAAGCGGCCAGGCCGCGGGCGACCCGCAATGCCAACAGTGGCGGCCGGAGCGAGCCGATGCCCAGATGCCAGGCGGCGGCGCATAGCGCCTCGATGATCGCGTCCTCGGCAGCGACCGTCGGCAAGGCGGCGCGGGCAGCGGCCAGCGCGACGGCGGCCGGCGGCTCGCCGAGCGGCGCCTGCCAGCCATAGCCGGTCAGATCGAGCCGGAAGGCCAGCCGGTCCTGCAGGGCGGCCGGCACCTGCTCATCCTCGCCTGCGCCTTCGTCCAGCGCGACCAGGCCGAGCCGGGCCGGGCGGCAATCCATCAGGCCGTCGCGCTCCAGCCGGACCAGGCCGGTATCGAGCACGGCGGCGAGCTTGAGCGCGGTCGCGGCCGAGAGGCGCTCGGCCATGGCGAGGAGCAATAGGCAGCCATCGGCCTCGGCCAGGAGCCCACGGGCCAGGATCGGCCGGCCGGCGGCTAGCGTCGCCACCAGATCGAGGCCGCCCAGGAGGCGATCGTCGGCGATGCCAAGCGGCACCCGGCGGACCGGCTGCCCGGGCGGCAGCAGGTCGCGCATCATGGCAAGCCAGCGCTCGCGCACCGGCCCGGCGGCCGCGCGCAGCACCACGCCGCCGCTGCCGATCGGATCGAGCGCCACCAGGGCCGCGACCAGGGCCGGCTCGGCGATCGCCGGCGCGGCAGCCTGATCCGGCCCGCTCATGCGCCGAACATGTCCTGCAAGGCGCGCTCGACCCGGACGCTGGAGCCGGCCTCGTCGAGCGGATTGCGGCGCAGCCGATGGCGCAAGGCGGACGGCGCGATCTGGCGCAGCTGGGCCTCGGTCACGGTCGCAGCGCCGGCGAGCGCCGCCAGCACCCGGGCGGCACGGATCAAGGTCAGCTCGCCGCGCAGGCCGTCGGTGCCGAGGCCGATGCACAGCTGCGCGGCCTGCTCATAGGCGCGATCGCCGACCTCGACCGCCGGCAGCTGGGCGCGCGCCGTGGTGATCTGGCGGCGCAGCCGGGCGGTGGCGCGCTGCCAGGCGGCGGTGAAGGCGGGCGGATCGCGCTCGAAGGCCTCGCGCCGGCGGACCACCTCGATCCGGGTTGGTAGATCGCTTGGCGTGGTGACCTCGACCGACAGGCCGAAGCGGTCCAGCAGCTGCGGCCGCAGCTCGCCCTCCTCGGGATTGCCGCTGCCGATCAGAACAAAGCGGGCCGGATGGCGCACGCTCATGCCTTCGCGCTCGACCAGGTTCTCGCCGGACGCGGCGACGTCGAGCAGGAGATCGACCAGGTGGTCCTCGAGCAGGTTGACCTCGTCGATATAGAGGAAGCCGCGATGGGCGCGCGCCAGGAGGCCGGGCTCGAAAGCCTTCTCGCCGCGGGTCAAGGCGCGCTCCAGGTCGAGCGCGCCGACCACCCGGTCCTCGGTGGCGCCGAGCGGCAGATCGACCACCGGCACCGGCACGCGTCGGCTGCGCCTTGCGCCGTTGACCGCGGCCTGGCCGCAGCCGGCCGGGCAATCGGCCCGGACCGCGGCCGGATCGCAATGGTAGGGGCAGTCCGCGACCACCTGCATCGGCGGCAGGAGGGCCGCCAAGGCACGCACGGCGGTCGATTTGCCCGTGCCGCGATCGCCGAACACCAGGACGCCGCCGATGCCCGGATCGACCGCCGCGATCAGGAGCGCCTGCTTCATCTCGTCCTGGCCGACGATCGCCGGAAAGGGAAAGGGCAGCGCCATGCTCAGACGATCCGGCGGCGGCGCGGGCGGGGAGCGCAAAGCGGGCAGGGCAACGGCATCGGACGGGCTCGTCTGGGGGCTGGGCCGGCACGACCAAGGTTGGCCAAAGGCCGGGAAGTGTCAATGAAGCTTGTCAGTCGGACCGACAAGAACTTTTGCCACGGGCGGCGTCGCCTGCGGGCCGACAAGGTGCGGCCAGCTGCGTAATTTCGCAACCTCGGGGGACTTGCGCTGTCGGTCAGCACTTCCTATGTCACCCCAAATGGGTGAAATCAGCGATGACGGTGATCCCATGGCAGCCATGCGCTTCCTTTCGCCTGATCAATGCCGCGCGGCGCGGGCGCTCCTGCATTGGACCCAACAGGAGCTCGCGCGCCGGGCCCAGGTCGCCCAGGCGACCATCCGGGACTTCGAAGGTGGCCGGCATCGGCTGCACCGCAGCACCGAGGCGCTGGTGGTCGCGGCGCTGATGGCGGCCGGCGTCACGCTGACCGGCGACCCGGAGGCGGGTTTCGGCGTGTTCCGTCACTTCACCGACAACGACCCCATGCTCTAGGGCGCCGAGCGGCGCGCGGTTGCGCCGCTCCCGCCCATTGCCGAGGACCAGATGGACCAGAACGAGCAACAGATCATCGACGGCCTGTTCGACAAGCTGCGCCAGGTCGAGGCCAAGGCCGGCCCGCGCGACGATGCGGCCGAGCGGCGGATCGGGCAGCATCTGCGGGATCTGCCGGCCGCACCCTACTACATGGCGCAGGCGATCGTGGTCCAGGAGCAGGCGCTCGAGTCCGCCCAGGCGCGCATCCAGCAGCTCGAGCAGGAGCTGCAGCAGCGGCCGGCCGGCGGCTTCCTGGGCGGGCTGTTCGGCGGTGGCGGTGGCCAGGGCCAGGTGCCGGCCCGGTCGATGGCCTCGCCCCACGCCCAGCGCCTGGCCGGCTATCACGGCCGGGGCGGCGGCGGCTTCATGGCCGGCGCCATGCAGACCGCGCTCGGCGTGGCTGGCGGCGTCATCGTCGGCAACATGCTGATGGACGCGTTCAGCGCCGATCCCGCGGCCGCGGCCGAAGCGCCGCTGGCTGAGCCTGGCGCCGAGGCCGAGGCCGATCCCGGCGCCGATGCCGGCGATTTCGGCGGCGACTTCGGCATGGACGAGTTCTGACCCGGCGCGTGCGCGCGAGCGACCGCCTTTTGTTGTCTCTGGAGGAATAAGCAATGGTGCAACCGGTCTTCAACCGCGCGGCGACGGGCGGCTGGGCCAGCACGCAGGCCTTCGACGAGGGCCTGCGCCGTCACATGGTCCAGGTCTACAATTACATGATGCTGGGCCTGGTCCTGACCGGCGTGGTCGCCTACGTGGTCGGCTCGACGCCGGCCCTCTACCAGCCGATCTTCGGCACGCCCTTGAAGTGGCTGGTGATGCTGGCGCCGCTCGGCTTCGTGATGTTCCTGTCGTTCAAGATCCAAAGCGTGTCGGGCAGCACGGCGCAGACCCTGTTCTGGGCCTTCTGCGCCGTCATGGGCCTGTCGCTCGCCAGCGTGTTCCTGGTGTTCACCGGCGCCAGCATCGCCCGGGTGTTCTTCATCACCGCCGGCATGTTCGGCGCCGCCAGCCTGTACGGCTACACCACCAAGGCCGACCTGACCAAGTTCGGCTCGTTCCTGTTCATGGGCCTGATCGGCATCATCATCGCGAGCCTGGTCAACCTGTTCATCGGCTCGAGCGCCATCCAGTTCGCGGTCTCGGTGATCGGCGTGATCGTGTTCACGGGCCTGGCCGCCTATGACACCCAGACGATCAAGGAAAGCTACGCCGAGAATGCCGGCCAGGAGGCCAACCAGAAGCTCGCGGTGATGGGCGCTCTGTCGCTGTACCTGAGCTTCGTCAATCTCTTCCAGATGCTGCTCCAGCTGTTCGGCCAGCGGGAGGAGTAGCCGCCTAGCTCGCCTGCCTAGATCCCGAACTCAGCCCCGCGAGTACGTCATCCGGTCAGGCTCGATGCCTGACCGGATGACGGAAAGCGGGGCTTTTTTCGGTGGATTGGATCGAGGAAATCAACAAGCTCACACCAGCTCCGGAAACGGCACGATCGTGCTCTTGACCGTCTGCATCGCCATGGCCTGGGCAACTGCGTCCGCGACACCTTCGGTCGTGAACGGGAACAGGGTCTGCATCGCCCGCCAGGGGTATTTGTCGCGCGCCTTGTAGAGCATCTCGACGCCGAGCGGCAGGTCGTTGGCGGTGAACGCCCAGGAGCCCAGGAGCGTCACGTCCTTGGTGCAGAGGCGGTGCCAGTTGGTCATGATCGGGCCGGCGTCGGTGAACTGGCCCATCTCGACATAGGTGCCGCCGTCGCGCAGGAACTCGATGCCCTCGGGCCCGGCGGTGGGATGGCCGGAGCAGTCCATGACCAGGTCGGCGCCATAGCCGCCGACGATCTCGCGCACCCGCTGGATCCGGGCCTCGGGCGTGGCGAAGGCCTCGATATCGACCGTGGCCTCGGCGCCGAAGGCGCGCGCCAGCTCGAGGCGGGGCCGCTCCGGGGCGCCGACCGCGATCACCCGGCCCGCGCCCATCTCCTGGGCGGCGGCGATCGCCAGGATGCCGATCGGGCCGGTGCCCTGGATCACCACGGTGTCGTTCCAGCGGAAGGCGTTGGCCCGGATCGCGCGGTTGAAGGCGCGGATGCAGGAGGTGAGCGGCTCGGACAGGCTGCCGAGCAGCAGGCTCATGTCGTCGGGCAGCTTGTAGATCTTGGTGCCGGGCAGCTCGTCCAGGTCGACATAGACATATTCGGCCCAGCCGCCCCAGAGATGCGGCGGCTTGTCGAAGCCCAGATAGCGGCCGTAATAGACCGGAGTCAGGCATTTGTTGGCCTGCTCGGGGTAGTGCTTGCACCAGTCGCACAAGCCGCAGGGCATGAGCGGCGGCAGCATCAGCTTCGAGCCGACCCCGATCGGCTTGCCCATGAAGTCGGCGGTCAGCTCCGGGCCGATCTCGACCACCACGCCCGCCAGCTCGTGGCCGAGGGTGAACGGCCAGGGTAGGGGCTTCGGCCAGTGGCCCTTCAGGATATGCTGATCGGTGCCGCAGACCCCGCAGGCGCCGATCTGGATCAAGGCGGCGTTCTTGGGCACGGCCGGCCAGGGCACAGCGCGGAGCACTGGCGGCGCCCCGGGTCCGGCGAAGGTCGCGACCCGGATCGTTGGCTTCGGGCTGGCGCTGGCCATGGGCGGGCTCCCGGCGTGGTGGGCGATCATCGCCGATCTTAGCATCGGTGGCGGCAGCGCTGGCCCCCGCCGTTCGTGACAAAGTCACATAAATTTTCGGCAAAGACGCTGTCTTTAGGGCTGGATCCCAGTTCACCTTAAGCGCGCAGGGTGTCATGGCGGCAAAGCGACCTTGGGCAGCGGCTGGCGCCGCGCTCGTGCTCTCCACCGGCGGCCTGCAGGCGGCCGAGCTGATCCTGGAGCCACGCATTGGTGCCGGCGTCGGCTTTTACGAGTTCGAGCTGGATGGCGCCATCGATCTGGGCGGTGCCGTCGTGGACGGCCTCGAATTCGACGACACGATCGCGCTGGCGGGCGCCGGCCTTGGCGCCAGCTACGGCCGCCTGTTCGTCGACCTCTACGGCCAGCTCGGCATCGGCGGCGACGACCGGCTCGATCTCGACACCACGATCGCCGGCAGCACGGCCCCCTTCACGGTCACCCAGGACACCGATTTCGACCGGATCGAGACCCTGGCGACGCTCGGCTACCAGCTGACCGACCAGGTGGCGCTGTTCGGCGGCTTTCGCTACGCCAAGGCCAGCTGGGACGGCCGGGGCACGGTCGGCGGCGGTCCGGCCGGCTTCTCGGCCGATTTCGAGCAATATGGGCCGTTCGTCGGCACGGGCCTGGCCTTGCCGGTGCCGGCCTGGGGCGGGGCGCTGGTCGGCAATGCAGCGCTCGCCTATCTGCGCGGCGAGGTCGACGTCGACTTTGCCGCCCCGACCCTGACCGGCAGCGACCGCTTCACCGGCGACACCTGGGGCTACAATCTGGGTGCCGGCTGGGTCGCCCAGCTCAGCCCCGGCTTCAAGGCGGTTCTGGGCGTGGACGTTTCGCGCTACGACTTCGAGGATGACGACCGCGCCTCGGACTTCACCGAGATGGTGACGCGCCTGCGCGCCGAGCTGCGCTACAGCTTCGGCGCCGGCGCTGCCCAGCCGGCACCCGCCAGCTGACCCGGAACTGCCGCATTATTTAGAACAATATTTGGCAATTTGACGAATTTTAGTTTGGATTGTGAATAATGAAGCGTTAACCATTTTCGCTTACCTTGCGGTGATTGGCGATCAATTACCGCAGGCGGGCGCGTGCAGCAGCGGCGATGGCAGGTTTCGATGGTCGTGGCCCTGGGCGTGCTGCTCGGTGCGCCGGCCGCTGGGGCGCATGCGCCCGGGCTGTTCGGCAGCGCCGAGCTGGTCGCTGGCGCGCCCAGCCTGGTGCCGAAATGGCGGGATCTGATGCGCCGCATGGCGGCCGAGCGCGGCCGATCCGGCCCCGCCGTCGTGGCCGGCCGCCCGGGCTGCCATCTGGCGCCGCTCTGGCCCTGGCGCGAGGCCTTGTGCGCCTTGACCCAGGCACCGCCGCGGCTGCAGCTGGCGGCGGTCAACCGCCTGATCAATGGCTGGCGCTACGAGAGCGACCAGGCCGCCTATGGCGTGGTCGACTACTGGGCCACGCCGGCCGAGTTCAAGGCCGCCGGCGGCGATTGCGAGGACTTCGCGATCGCCAAATATTTCATGCTGGCCGAGCTCGGCTTTCCGACCGAGACCTTGCGCCTCGTGGTCCTGCGCGACCTCGTCCGTGGCGAGGACCACGCCGTGCTGGCAGCCGGGCTGGCGGGCACGACCTACATCCTGGACATCCGCTCCGACGAGCTGACCGACCAGGCGCAGCTGGTCGGCTACGTGCCGTACTACGCCGTGAACCTCACCACCACCTGGCGCTATGTCAGCCCGCCAGAGCCGGTCCCGGCACCAGCCGATCCAGCCTGGCGCGCAGAGACTTTGGCGACGCCGCCGCCCGCCGGCGGGTGAGGCAACGCCCCCGGTGCTGCCCGGCGTCCTGCTTCAAGGGCCGCAGGCCAGCCGACCGCTCGACCCAACGGTGCGCGGCCGCTGACGTGGCTCCCAGAAACCGCGGGAACGACACGCAACCACCCTGCGGAGGCTCAAACGCGAGCAGATCAGGAAACTCGGCGCAGAACTCAGCCACCAACGCGATATTGCCGGCCACAATCGCTCGATTCCGATCATGGATCCGGTCGCTGATCCTCAAGGCGGCCGCCGCCAAGTGTTGGGTGATATCGGGGTTGCGGATATTGGTGTAGTGCTTGAGCCTTTCAAGGCTGGCCAGGAGCGCCGTGTCCTGGGTGGCCGCCCAGCCGACCCTCAGCCCTGGCAAGCCGTAGGACTTCGAAAGCAGATTGACGCTGACCGCCGTAGGGGACAGGTCGGCGGCGTGCGGGAGGGTCGAGGTCGGATCCACTTCGATGCCCCGATAGACCTCGCCGGCGACGAGGACGATACCCCGCTCATGGCACATTTGCGCGAGGTGGCGATAGGTGTCGTGGTCGGGGATGAATCCGGTGGGATTGTTGGGAAAGTTGACCGCGACCAGCCGAGTGTCGGGTCTCAGCAGTGACTGCAACCGGTCAAGGTCGAGGGTCCACGTCAACGCGGCGCCGCTGCCGGACCACAAGGGCAGGCCCGTCACCTGGGCGCCGCTCTCGAGCGGGATCGTCTCCAACGATTGATAGTTGGGCAAGGTGACCACTGCGTGACCGCCATCGCGCAAAATTGCCGCCAACACTCAAAAGCGCGCCTCTTGAGCTTCGGCGAAGGCGAGCACGTCAGCGGCCGTCACGACGTCGTCGGTCGCCGCGACCGCCACCCGCAACGCATCGGTCCCGTGGGTCGGCCGATAGCCATGATCAAGCGAGGTCAGGGAGTCGACGGACAGGCCGGCCAGCGCGAGCAGCTCGCCCACACTCATCGTCTCCGCGTCGGAGGCGGTGAACGAATGGGTAGCGGCAAACTCCCAGCGTGAGAACCACGTCTCGAGACGGAAGTCGGGCAGCGACCCGATCGTGTGGATGCCGGTCATCCTTGGGTCCCCTTGCGCAGCTTGTCGACGGTGGCAGGCGAGACACCGAGCGCCGTGGCGACGTGTTCAGCGGTGTTTTGGTCGCCAAGAGGCCACCTTGCTCCAGATGGCGCACGAGATCGCGACAAGCAGCTCTGTCGAGGTCACGGGCCAGTCACTTCGCTCTCGCGCCTCAGATGCTCGGCTGCGCAGTCGGGCTCGTAGAGGCTGATCGTGGCAAGCGCCGGATGAAATCCTCCGGCCAGACCGTGAGGCTGTCCCTGACCGGATCGGCGGGCCGGCGCCCGGAGCTCAGCGTGCGGTGCCGGCGGGCAAGGCGCGCCAGCCGATGTCGCGGCGGTAGAAGCCGCCGGGCCAGTCGAGCTCGGCCAGGGCGGCGTAGGCGCGGGCGTGGGCGTCGGCCAGGGTCGGACCGGTCGCGGTGACGTTGAGCACGCGGCCGCCATCGGCCAGGACCTTGCCGTCGGTCAGGCGGGTGCCGGCATGGAAGATGGTGACGCCGTCATGGGCGGCCGCGGCGGCCAGGCCCTTGATCTCGTCGCCGCGACGATAGGCGCCCGGATAGCCGGCAGCCGCCACGACCACGCTCATGCTGGCACCGGGCCGCCAGCGCAGGTCCATGTGGCCCAGCATGCCATCGGCCGTGCCCAGCAGCAGCTGGCCCAGATCGGTCTGGAGCAGCGGCAGCAGCGCCTGGCATTCGGGATCGCCGAAACGCACATTGTATTCGAGCAGCTGCGGCCCCGTGGCGGTCAGCATCAGCCCGGCATAGAGCACGCCCCGATAGGGCCGGCCCTCGGCCGCCATGCCGGCCACGGTCGGGCGCAGGATCTCGGCCAGCGCCCGCTCGACCAGGGCCGGGGTGAGGCAGGGTGCCGGCGCATAGGCGCCCATGCCGCCGGTATTGGGGCCGGTATCGCCCTCGCCGACCCGCTTGTGGTCCTGGGCCGTGCCGCAGACTAGCAGGTCGGTGCCGTCGACCAGGGCGAACAGGCTGGCCTCCTGGCCCGCCAGGCAGGCCTCGATCACCACCGTCTCGCCCGCTTCGCCAAAGGCGCCGCCGAACGCCGCATCGAGCGCCGCCAGCGCTTCCGCCTCGGTCTGGGCGACCACCACGCCCTTGCCGCCGGCCAGGCCGTCGGCCTTGATCACGATCGGCGCCCCCTCGGAGGCGACATGGGCGCGCGCTGCTGCGGCCTCGGCCACTTGGAAGATCGCAAACGGCGCGGTCGGGATGTCGTGGCGGGCGCAAAACGCCTTGAAGAACGCCTTCGAGCCCTCGAGCTCGGCCGCGGCAGCGCTCGGGCCGCAGCATTGGATGCCGGCCGCGGCCAGGCGATCGGCCACCCCCAGGACCAAGGGCAGCTCCGGCCCCGGCACCACCAGGTCGATCCGCTCGCTTTGGCAAAAGGCGACGATGCCGGCGAGATCGTCGAGCGCCAGCGGCACGCAGCGCGCCTCTTCGGCGATCGCGTCGCTGCCAGGCGCGCAATACAGGAGGTCGACCAGCGGCGAGGCCGCGAGCGACCAGCAGAGCGCGTGCTCGCGGCCGCCGGAGCCCAGCACCAGAACCTTCATGGCAGCCCTCTCGCCAGCCGATCCGTCCGGCGGTTCTAGCAGCTCGGGCCGGTTTGCCAATGTTCGATTGGGCGCCGGCGGCCAGCCCTGCCCGGCCGGGCGGAATCGCTATGGTCTTGCCGTCGCCGGCGTGACATAAGCTCCGCTTCGCTAGCATCATGGCATCGGTAAGCAGCGTCGGCGGGAGAACGGCGATGACAGCCAATACCGCGAGTGTCGGCATCCTGGGCGCGACCGGCTACACCGGCGTCGAGCTGCTGCGCCTGCTGGCCGACCATCCCTCGGCGCGGGTCGCCTGCATGACCTCCGAGCGCTACGCCGGCCAGCCGATCGTCGAGGTGTTCCCGCATCTGGTCGGCCGCGACCTGCCGCTGCTCCGCCAGCTGGGCGAGGTCGATCTGGGCGGCCTGGACGTGGTCTTCGGCTGCCTGCCCCACGGCACCACCCAGGCGGTCCTGGGTGCCATGCCGCGCGGGCCCAAGGTGATCGACCTCTCGGCCGACTTCCGGCTGCGCGATCCGGACCTCTATGCCAGCACCTACGGCCAGGCCCATGGCGCACTCGAGCGCCAGCGGGATGCGGTCTATGGCTTGACCGAGCTGGCCCGGCCCGAGATCCGCAAGACCGATCTGGTCGCCAATCCCGGCTGCTATCCGACCGCGGTCCAGCTGCCGCTGCGGCCGTTGATCGAGGCCGGCATGATCCATCTCGACCAGATCGTGGTCGACGCCAAGTCTGGCGTGAGCGGCGCCGGGCGGGCGGCCAAGGAGGGCTCGCTGCATACCGAGGTGAGCGAGGGCCTGCATGCCTATGGCGTGTCCTGCCACCGGCACACGCCCGAGATCGAGCAAGGTCTGAGCGATGCGGCCGGCGAGCCGGTCCTGGTCACCTTCACGCCGCATCTGGTGCCGATGAACCGGGGCATCCTGGCGACGATCTACCTGCAGCTGAAGGGCGGGCTGGTCGCGGAGGACCTGCAGGCAGCGCTTGAGCGGCGCTACCGGGACGAGCCGTTCGTGCGGGTCCTGCCCTATCGCTCGCTGCCCGCGACCCGCCATGTCCGCGGCGCCAATCTCTGCCTGATCGCGGTCCATCCCGGCCGCCAGCCGGGCCGCGCGATCCTGATCAGCGTGATCGACAACCTGGTCAAGGGCGCCTCCGGCCAGGCGCTGCAGAACATGAACGTGATGCTCGATCTACCGGAGACCGCTGGCCTGGGTCAGGCGCCGGTGTTCCCTTGAACGGCGCGCCCGGGCGGTGCCGGCGCCGGTCATGAGCGCCAAGGCTGGCCAGCCGGCATCGCTGAACCTGGCCGCGATCGAGAGGGCGGCCGCAAGCTTGCAGGGTCAGGTGGTGCTGACCCCTTGCCTGCCCTCGGCACGCCTGTCCGAGCAGCTCGGCTGCGCGCTGACCTTGAAGTTCGAGAACTTCCAGCATAGCAGCTCGTTCAAGGACCGCGGCGCCTACGTCAAGCTGGCCAGCCTCTCCGCTGCCGAGCGCCGCCAGGGCGTGATCGCGATGTCGGCCGGCAACCATGCCCAAGGGGTGGCCTACCACGCCACCCGGCTGGGCATCCCGGCAACCATCGTGATGCCGGAGCTGACGCCCCATGTGAAGGTCGAGAAGACCGCCCAGTTCGGCGCCAAGGTGATCCTGGCCGGGGACTCGGTCGAAGCTGCCGCCGCCCATGCGCTGGCGCTGGCCAAGGCGGAGCGCCTGACCTTCATTCACCCGTTCGACGATCCCCTGGTGATCGCCGGCCAGGGCACGATCGCGCTCGAGATGCTGGCGGCCGCGCCGGATCTCGAGGTGCTGCTGGTGCCGATCGGCGGTGGCGGGCTGATCAGCGGCATCGCGATCGCCGCCAGGGCGCTGCGGCCAGCGATCGAGATCATCGGCGTGCAGACCGCCGCCTGCCCGGCGATGCAGCGCCGCCTGGCCCATCTGCCGCCGCTGGCGGCCCGCCCGACCATCGCCGATGGCATCGCGGTCAAGGAGCCGGGGGCCTTGACCGCGCCGATCATCGAGCGGCTGGTCAGCGAGATCCTGCTGGTCGACGAGCCGGCTTTAGAGGCGGCGATCCTGGCCTTGCTCGAGGTCGAGCGGACCGTGATCGAGGGGGCGGGCGCGGCCGGCCTGGCGGCGGTGATGAGCCACCGGGCGCGCTTTGCCGGCCGCCGGGTCGGCTTGGTGCTGTGCGGCGGCAATATCGATCTGCGGATCCTGAGCGAGGTGATCCTGCGCGGCATGGTCCGCTCGGCGCGGCTGGTCGAGGTCCAGATCGAGGTGCCGGACGCGCCCGGCCATCTCGCCCGGATCGCCAGCCTGATCGGCGAGGCGGGCGGCAATATCGTCGAGGTCCACCACCAGCGCGCCTTCTCGCGGCTGTCGGTGAAATCGACCGCGATGACGATCGCGCTCGAGACCCGCAATGCCGACCATGTCGCGGCGATCATGGCGAAGCTGGCCGAAGCGGGGGTGGCGGCGAAGCTGCTGCATGGCGCCGCGGCGTGAGGCACGGGCGGCCCCGGGCTCACTTCTCCGGCCAAAGCGCCAGCACCACGAAGACCGCGACCGCAGCGATCGCAAAGCGCGCGATCAGCGGGAAGCCCGAGCCGGCGGCGTCCAGCAGCACCGCCGCGATGATCATGCACAGCACCGTCGCCACGCTGCCATTGCGAATGATCAGATCGCGGTTGAACAAGGCAGTCCCCGCCGACACGACGACGCCGCCGCTGATGCCGGCAAGGATGACGAAGAACGCAATATCGTAGAGCATCTACCGTCCAAAATAGCGTTGGGCGCAATGGCGGGCTCAGCCAAGCACGAACCGCGGGTTCTGTAAATTTTTTGTGCGACGATTCGTCGCTTGATCAGCTCGGCCGTGCTCTGCGGTATGGCTGCAAGACAGTGCAGCGGGACCTGCCGATATGAGCCTGCCAGCGGAGCCACGCCTGACCGGAGCGCAGCTGCCGACGGCCTTGCCAGAGCTGGCGGCCAGCTGCCGGCCGGTCCTGGCTGGCTTTTGCGCCTGCTTCGACCATCGCTTCGATCTGGCGACGGTGCTGCCGGCCCTGCTCGCGGCGGCCGATCCGGCCGCCCAGGCGCTCGGCCGCGAGCTGCATCGCCGCGCCGCCCAGGGCATCGGCGGCGAGATCCGGATCGACTGGCCGGGTGCCGAGGCCTTCCTCGCCCCGCATGTCGTGGCCGGCCCGCTGATCGGCGGCACCGCGGCGCAGGCCGCCCAGGTCCTGGCGATGCTGGGCGCGCCAGTGGTCCTGGCCCTGGCCGATCGCAGCCCGACTCAGCTCGGCTGCCTGGACCCGGCAATCAGGCTGACCGCCGCCGGCGGCACGATCGCGGTCGCCGAGGCAGTACCGACCGGCCAGTCCAAGCCGCCCCATTGCATCTTCGACTATGCCGCCGGCGTGCCGGTCGCGGATCTGGTGCCGACCCGCTCGACCCGAGTGATCGTGCGCCTGGCCGACGACGACATCGAGGATGATCCGGCGTTCAATGCCCAATTGCCGAGCCTGGCGCGAGCGGCTGGCGCGATGATCCTGGCCGGCCTGAACTCGGTGCCGGCGGCGGGCATGGCGCCGGCCCTCGCTCTGGTCGCCGGCAGCGCCGAGACGGCGCGGCGCGCGGGCGTCGCCGTGATCCATCTCGAGCTGTGCGACTTTCCGGTGCCGGACGATCGGGGCCGGGTGCTGGCAGCCATGGCCGGCAAGATCAGCTCGCTCGGCATGAACCTCAACGAGTTCCGCACGCTGGCCGGGCCAGCGGCGCCGCTCGCTGGCGGCATGCTCGATCTGGCGGCCCGGCTCGGCCTGGACCGGGTCAACGTCCATGCCGACCATTGGGCGGCGAGCCTGACCCGCGGCGCCCCGGCACGCGAAGAGCTGGCTCTTGCGAGCGGCTGCCTCTTGGCCGCGACCCGGGCGGCCGCCGGCCAGCCGGCGCTGCCCGCGCGCTATCCGGACGGGGCGAGCCATCAGGCGCCGCCGGCGCCCGATCAGCCGCTGCCGGACGGCTGGAGCTTCGTCGCCTGGCCGGCGCCGTTCCTGGCGGCGCCCACCTCCACCCTCGGCCTCGGCGACACCTTCCTCGCCGGCACGATGCTGGT
>CADEGR010000081.1 GCA_902826935.1 uncultured Alphaproteobacteria bacterium
CACGACTTGGCGGCGCTGCTGGACTTCTGGTTCGCCGCCGAAACCAAGCCACTCTGGTTCGAGGGTGGGCCGGCCTTCGATCAGGTCTGCCGCGAGCGGTTCGCGCGGCTGGCGGAGGTCGCCGCAGCTGGCCGACTGGATCGCTGGCAAGCGATCCCCGCAGGCTGCGTGGCGCTATGCCTGCTCCTGGACCAGATGCCGCGCAATCTCTACCGCGGCACGCCCCAAGCGTTTGCCACCGATTCGCAGGCGCGCGCGGTGGCCAAGGCCGCCATTGCGCAAGGCGTCGACCAGGCGCTGACCAAGGAGCAGCGCCTGTTCCTCTATCTGCCGTTCACGCACAGCGAATCCTTGGCGGACCAGGAGGCGGGCGTTGCCCTGTTCAAGGCGCTCGATTTCGAGGACGCGCTGCACTACGCCGAAGAGCATGCGGCGGTGATCCGCCGGTTCGGACGGTTTCCCCATCGCAATCCGATCCTCGGCCGGGTCAGCAGCGCGGCTGAGCTGGATTATCTGCAGGCCGCGCCGAACTATGGCCAAGCGGCGGCCGGCGACCATCAGCCGAGCCAGGCTGAGCGGTCCCACCAGCCGGTGCCGTCGCTCCAATAGCTGCCATCGTCCCAGCTCTGCTCGATCTGCGTGACGCAGCCCGGCATGCTGGCACTCAGCGCTAGCCAGCCCGTGGTCTTCAACAGCTTGCGGCGGGTCAGCGCCAGCCGCTGGCGAGGCGGAGGCGCGGGGCAGGGCGGCTCAGCCATTTGCGCGCGGCTGCCGGCCCAGCTGATAGAATTCCGGATTGGGCTGCATGTCGGTCAGATGCGCCAGGCGGTTCGACAGGGCAAACAGCGCCGTGATCGCGCCGATGTCCCAGATGTCCTCGTTGGTGAAGCCGTGCGCGCGCAGCCGCTCGACGCTGGCTTCGCCGAAGGTGCCCGGGCTGGTCGCCAGCTCCAGGGCACCATCGAGCATCGCCCGCTGGCGCGGCGTCAGTGCGGCCGTGCGGTAGTTGATCGCAACCCGGTCGCCCAAGGTCGCATCCTTGGCGAACAGCCGGAGCAGCGCGCCATGGGCGATGACACAATAGGGGCAATGATTGGCGGCGCTGGTGGCCACCACGATCATCTCCTTCTCGGCCTTGCTGAGCCCGCCCTCGCGCAGCATCAGCGCGTCGTAATAGGCGAAGAAGGCGCGGAACTCGTCCGGTCGCCGGGCCAGCGCCAGGAACACGTTGGGCACGAAGCCGGTCTTGTCCCGGACCGCATCGATCCGTGCCCGCAGGTCTGCCGGCAAGGCGTCGAGCCCTGGCACATCGAAGCGGCTGATCTGGCGTTTGGTCATGCGGCCCGCGCTTGCCGCCCGCGCAGGGCTCAGCGCGAGCGCGTGATGTAGTTGCTCCAATAGCGCTCCAGGGCGTTCAGCGATTCGTTGATCGCGTTCAACTGTTGCCCGGAGATCACATCGCGCTCCAGCTCGGTCGCGTTGTTCTGGTAGAGATGGTCGATCCGCTCGCACAGCTCCAGACCCTTGCGCGACACGCGCACCCGGGTCATCCGGCGGTCATGGGGCGAGCGCTCCTGGCTCAGATAGCCATTCTCGACCAGCTTCTTGACGTTGTAGGACACGTTGGAGCCGAGATAGTAGCCGCGCGCGGTTAGTTCGCCCACCGTCAGCTGCTCGCTGCTGATATTGGACAGAATCAAGGTCTGGACATTGTTGATGTCCTCGATCCCCAAGCGGTCGAGCTCGGTCTTGATCACATCGAGAAATCGGCGGTGGAGGCGCTCGATCAATCGGATTGTCTCGAGATAGCGCTGCTTCACGATAGCCTCGGTCGCATGCCGTCGGGAACTAGGGTGCTAACGAGTAACGAGCATGACCAACGCGGATTTGCAACCACTGTTTATAATTCGCCACCGATCATCTTGATGATTCCGGAAAAGTCGAGATGGCCCTGTCCAAGGCCCTCGAACAACGCATAGAGGCTTTGCGCGCCGCCGCCCAACGGGCTCGGCATGGAAACGCTCCGGGCGGCATCCTGGGCGAGGCGCAGATCCTTGGCCATCATCGCCGCGGTGAACCCTGCCTGATAGCCGCGATTGGCCGGCGAGGCCGGCACCGGACCCGGCACCGGGCAATAGCTGGTGAGCGACCAGCACTGGCCGGACGAGCGGCTGCTGACGGCGAACAGCTGCTCAGCTTCCAGGCCCAGCCGCTTGGCCAGCACGAAGGCTTCGCACACCCCGATCATCGAGATGCCGAGGATCAGGTTGTTGCAGATCTTGGCGGCCTGGCCGTTGCCGGACGGACCGGTGTGCACGATCGTCTGGCCCATCGCCTCGAGCAGCGGCCGGGCTTGCGCCAGCGCAGCCTCGCTGCCGCCGACCATGAAGGTGAGCGTGCCCTTTTCGGCACCGCCGACGCCCCCGGAGACCGGCGCATCGAGCATCTCGAGCCCGCGCTCGGCGGCCTGCTTTGCGACCGCGCGGGCGGTGTCGACATCGATGGTCGAGCAATCGATCAGGAGGCTGCCGGCAGCTGCCTCTGCGATAATCCCCGCATCGTCGAGATAGACCGAGCGAACATGCCGCCCCTCGGGCAGCATGGTGAGCACCACTTCGGCACCTGCGATCGCGCTCGCCACATCGGCGGCGGTTGTGGCCCCGGCCGTGCGCGCAACCTCCAGGGCAGTGGGCGCCAAGTCGAAGACGGTTAGCCGATGGCCGGCCGCCAGCAGGTTGCGCGCCATGGGCAAGCCCATGTTGCCAAGCCCGATGAAGCCGATCGCCGCCAAGGCCGTCCTCCGTCCATGCTGTCAGGGCAGGGGCAGGTCGCCACTGGATAACGGCGCGAAATAGGCGTCGATATCGGCGTCCTTGATTTCGTCCAGCCGATCCGGGCGCCAGGCCGGACGGTGGTCCTTGTCGATCAGCACGGCGCGCACTCCCTCGGCGAAATCATGCCCGGCCATGAACCGTTGGACAAGCCGGTATTCCAGGCGCATGGCGTCGTCGAAGCTCAGGCGCCGGCCGGCTTGCAGCTGCCGGAAGGTGACCGCGAGGCTGGTCGGCGAGCGCCGGCCGAGCAGGCTCAGCTGCTCGGCACCCCAGCCGGACGGCTCGGCCGCGAGCGCCGCCATCACCTCGGCGAGGCTTGACCGGCCGTAGCAGGCTTCGATCCGGGCCTGCAAGGCGGGCAGGCTGGCCAGGCCAGGATCCGCGGCAAATCCTGCCAGCACGCCATCGACCGCCAGCTTGGCGTCGCCGCCGAGATCGGTCGCCGCCAGCGTCCGCTCGAGCTCGGCCAGCGCGCCGCTCGGCACAACATGGGTGGCGAGTCCCGCCCAGAGGCAATCCGCGCCGTTCAGCCGGGCGCCGGTGAGCCCCAGATACATGCCAAGCGCGCCCGGCAGGCGCGGCAGCACATAGGTGGCGCCGACATCCGGAAACAGGCCGATCGCGGTTTCGGGCATCGCCATGAGCGTGCGCTCGGTCGCTACCCGATGCGAGCCGTGCACCGAGATCCCGACGCCGCCGCCCATGGTGACGCCATCGAGGAGGGCGACATAGGGCTTCGGAAAATGGTGGAGGCGCGCATTCATCGGATATTCGTGGCCGTAGAAGGCGATCGCGGCGGCCGGCCCCTGGTTGGTCAGCACCTCGCGCATCTGCCGGATATCGCCGCCGGCGCAAAAGGCGCGCTCGCCGGCACCCTTGATCAGCACCGCCTGGACCGCCGGATCGGCGGTCCACTCGACCAGCCAGCGATCGATCGCGATGCACATCTCGAGGGTCAGCGCGTTCATCGCCTGGGGCCGATTGAGGGTCACGATCGCCAGCTGACCCCGCACCTCGCGCTTGATTTCGGCTTCGTCCGACATCCCGTCTCCTTGTCACTCCGCCGGCCCGATCAGGCGGCCAGCAGCCGCCGCGCGATGATCACCCGCATGATCTCGTTGGTGCCCTCCAGGATTTGATGCACCCGCACGTCGCGCAAATAGCGCTCGATGCCATAGTCCCGGAGGTAGCCATAGCCGCCATGGAGCTGCAGGGCGGCGTCGCAGACCTTGAAGGCGGTATCGGTCGCGAAGCGCTTGGCCATGGCGCAGAGCATGGTCGCGTCCGCGGCCTTGGCATCGAGCGCCGCGGCGGCACGGTAGACCATCAGCCGGGCAGCCTCCAGCTCGGTTGCCATGTCCGCCAAGCGGAACTGCAGGGCCTGGAATTCGGCCAGGGGCCGACCGAACTGGCGCCGCTCCAGCAGATGGCGCCGCGCCTTCTCGAAGCACGCGCGCGCCCCGCCGAGCGCGCAGGCCGCAATGTTGACGCGCCCACCATCCAAGCCCTGCATCGCGATCTTGAAGCCATCGCCCTCGGCCCCCAGCCGCTGGTCGAGCGGCACCCGGCAGTCGTCCAGCAGCAGCTGCGCGGTCGGCTGGGTATGCCAGCCGAGCTTCTTCTCCTGCTTGCCGAAGCTCAGCCCCGGCGTGTCGCGCTCGATCAGCACGCAGCTGATGCCGGCGGGACCGGCGGCTCCGGTCCGGACCATGCAGGCGTAGAGATCGCTGGCGCCGCCGCCCGAGATAAACGCCTTGCTGCCGTTCAACACATAGTGCTCGCCAGCCCGTACCGCGCGGGTCGCGAGGCTGGCAGCATCGGAGCCTGCATCGGGCTCGGTCAGGCAGTAGCTCGCCAGCTTCGTCATGGTCATCAGATCGGGCAGCCAGCGTGCCCGCTGCGCCGGGCTGCCGAATGCGTCGATCATCCAGGCGACCATGTTGTGGATCGAGAGATAGGCGGCCGTGGAGGTGCAGCCGGCTGCCAGCTCCTCGAACATCAGCGCGGCATCGACCCGGCCAAGCCCGCTGCCGCCCTGGTCCGTGCCAACATAGATGCCCGCCAAGCCGAGGCCGGCGGCGGTGCGCAGAGTCTCGACCGGGAAGTGGCAGCGCTCATCCCAATCGGCGGCAAACGGTGCCATCTGCGCCTCGGCGAAGGACCGCGCCATCGCCTGAAAGGCCAGCTGCTCCTCGGTGAGCTCGAAGTTCATGGGCCAAGCCTAACCGAGTCTGCCCCGCCGCCGCCAGCGTCTAACGCGAACTCCCTTGGTTGACGGGATTTAATGGACGTCCCGGATCAGCCGCGTTGCCAAGCTTCAGCCTCAGCGCTAGCAATGGGGAACTCTAGAACTGGTGCAAATCCAAGCAGCTGGACGATCGCGATGGCCGGGCCGACCTATCAACCGATCAGCGCCGCCTTTCCGGGCACCCGCATGCGGCGCAACCGGCGAGATGCTTGGTCGCGCCGGCTCGTGGCCGAGCATCGCCTCGCGGTGAGCGATCTGGTCTGGCCGGTCTTCGTGGTCGAGGGGCGGCGCCACGAGGAGGAGGTCAGATCGATGCCGGGCGTGATCCGCCGCTCGATCGATCTGCTGCTGCCCGAGGTCGAGCAGGCGGCCAAGCTCGGGGTGCCGGCGCTGGCCTTGTTCCCGGTCACGCCGACCGAGCGCAAGGATGCCGAAGGCCAGGAAGCCGGCAATCCCGATAATCTGGTCTGCCGTGCCGTTCGCGCGATCAAGCAGGCCGTGCCCGAGATCGGCGTGATCTGCGATGTCGCCTTGGATCCCTACACGACCCATGGCCATGACGGGCTGGTCGATGCCGATGGCGAGATCCTGAACGATGCGACCTTGGCGGTTCTGACCCGCCAGGCGCTGGTCCAGGCGGAGGCCGGCTGCGACGTGATCGCGCCGTCCGACATGATGGACGGCCGGATCGGCATGATCCGGCGGGCCCTGGAGGAAGCTGGCCTTTGCCATACCCGGATCATGTCCTACGCAGCAAAATATGCCTCCAGCTTCTACGGCCCGTTCCGCGATGCGGTCGGCTCGGCCAAGACGCTGGGCGGCAAGGGCAAGCACAGCTACCAGATGGATCCGGCCAATAGCGACGAGGCGCTGCGCGAGGTGGCGCTGGACTTGGCCGAGGGCGCCGACATGGTCATGGTCAAGCCGGGCCTGCCTTATCTGGATATCGTGCGCCGGATCAAGGACTCGTTCGCGGTGCCGACCTTCGCCTACCAGGTCAGCGGCGAGTACGCGATGATCAAGCTGGCCGGTGCTGCCGGCTGCCTCGACGGCGAGCAGGCGATGCTGGAAGCGCTCTTGGCGTTCAAGCGGGCCGGTGCTGATGGCGTCCTGACCTATGCGGCGCTGGACGTGGCGCGCCAGCTGGCAGCGCGGGCCTAGCTGACCGCCGGAGCATTGGGTCGCCGCCGACTGGCGGCGGTCGCTCCGCTCCAAGCGCGTTCGGCAGGAGCCCCGGGTCACTTAGGCGTGGAGCTGGCGCGGGCCTTGATGCTATGCATGACAAGTCACCCGCGACCTCCGGCCGATCGCCCGATGAATGTCTTCTTCAGCACCGAGCCGGCGCCATGCCCTTATCTGCCGGGTCAGTTTGAGCGCCGGCTGGTGGCTCCGCTCGAGGGCGAGGGGGCGCAGGCGCTCCACGATCGCCTGGTGCTGGCCGGCTTTCGCCGGTCTCAAGGCTTCGCCTACCGCCCGACCTGCGCCGGCTGCAATGCCTGCGTGCCGGTTCGGATCCCGGCGGCCGCGTTCCAGTTCGGCCGCGGCTGGCGCAAGATCCTGCGTCAGAACGATGACCTGACCGCCTTGGCCCGCCCGGCCGTGCCGACCGACGAGCAGTTCCAGCTGTTCCGGCGCTATCTGGCCGGTCGCCATGCCGCCGGTGGCATGGCCGAGATGGGCTGGCCCGAATACCGCGCGATGATCGAGGATAGCCCGGCCGCCAGCATGGTGGTCGAATGGCGCCTGGCCGACGGCACCTTGCTGGGCGTCAGCCTGACCGACCGGTGCGCGTCGGGCCTCTCCGGCGTCTACAAATTCTTCGCGCCCGAGGAAGTGCGCCGCTCGCTCGGGAGCCTGATCATCCTCTGGCATGTCCGCCAGGCCCAGGCCGAAGGGCTGCCTTATGTCTATCTCGGCTACTGGATCCAGGCGAGCCGCAAGATGGCCTACAAAGCCCGCTTCCGGCCGCTCGAGCAGCTGACCGCCGCCGGCTGGCGGCCGCTCGACCAGGTCGCCAGCCCAGAGCCTGCGGCCGCGCTGGCCGCGGCCGGCTGACTGCCCGTCCTGGCAGCGTCAGGGCGCCAACCAAGAACGCGGGAGCACGCCCATGTCGATCGAGCAGCGTCCCTTCGGCCGGACCGGCCATCACAGCTCGGCGGTGATCTTCGGCGCAGCAGCGCTCAAGAATGTCGACCAGGCCGCCGCCGATCGGACCCTCGATCTGCTCCTGGAGCATGGCGTCAACCACATCGATACCGCGGCCAGCTATGGCGATGCCGAGCTCCGGATCGGGCCCTGGATGGCGCGCCATCGCGACCAGTTCTTCCTGGCCAGCAAGACCGGCATCCGCGACTACCAAGGTGCCCGGACCGAGATCCATCGCTCCCTCGACCGGCTGCGCACCGACCACCTCGATCTGCTGCAGCTGCATGCTTTGTTCCACCCGGACGAATGGGACCAGGCGTTCGGCACAGGTGGCGCCTTGGAGGCCTGCCTCGAGGCCAAGGATCAGGGGCTGGTCCGCTTCCTCGGGGTCACCGGCCATGGCTGGACGATCGCCGCCATGCACCAGCGCAGCCTGGAGCGTTTCGATTTCGATTCGATCCTGCTGCCCTGGAGCTGGTATTGCGCCCAGCAGCCGCGCTATGCCGCCGACTTCGAGGCCGTCCGCAGCATCTGCCAAGCGCGCAACGTGGCGATCCAGACGATCAAGGCGATCGCGCGAGGGCCTTGGGCGGCAGGCGTGCCTGAGCGGCACAACACCTGGTACGAGCCGCTCGATCAGCCCGAGGACATCCGGCTCGCGGTGCACTGGCTGCTGGCCCAGCCGGGCCTGTTCCTGAACTCGGTCGGCGATCTGGATCTGCTGCCCCTGGTGCTGGCGGCGGCCAGCGAGCCAACCGATGCCGCTGCCGCGCCAGCGCCGGACGCCATGGCGGCGATGGAAGCCCGCACCGGCCTGGCCTCGATCTTCGGCCTGGCTTGAAGCCGGCATGATCTGCTGGCAGAACCAGTCAGCGCAGCAGGGCTGAAAGCCGCAGGCTGCGGCTGGCTTGCGGCCAGCGATCGTGGGGGGACAACGTCGTGGCGGATTTGCGCGCGCTGATCAAAGCGGGCCGGGGCGAGCTCAAGGCGACGCTTGCGGTCCGCGGCGGCCGGCTGGTCAACGTCGTGTCCGACGAGATCTACCCGGCTGATGTGGCGATCTTCGACGATCGGATCGTCGCGGTCGGCGACATCGCGCCCTATCTGGGGCCCGACACCGAGATCATCGATGCGCGCGGCCGCTATCTCTGCCCGGGCATGATCGACGGCCATCTGCATGTCGAATGCTCCAAGCTCTCAATCACCAGCTTCGCCAAGGCGGTGGTGCCTTGCGGCACGACCGCGATCGTCTCAGGCCTCGACCAGATCCTGGTGGTCGCCGGCCTCGAGGGGGCGCGCGCCTTTCTCGACGAGGCCAAGCTGAGCCCCCTGAAGGTTTTCTGGGGCGCGCCCTGCAAGACGCCTTACACCTTGCCGACCTCCAATGTCGGCCATTATTTCGGCCCGGAGGAGCATGCCGCGACCCATAGCTGGCCGGAATGCGTCGGCATCTGGGAAACCGTGCGGGAGTTCATCCACGAGCAGGACGAGAAGGTGCTGAGCGCCATCGAGCTGGCCGAGCGCAGCCGGCTGCCGGTGCTCGGCTGCTCGCCCATGGCCCGCGGCCTGGCCCTCAACTGCTTCCTCCAGGCCGGCGTGCGCGCCGATCACGAGAGCTACACCGCTCCGGAAATGCTGGAGAAGCTGCGCAACGGCATGCACGTCGTGATCCGCGAATCCTCGATCTCGCATTTCCTCGACGAGAATTTGCGCCTGATCACGGAGATGGGCATCAAGGCGACCCGGCGGATCAGCTTTTGCACCGACGACGTGGTCGCCTCGGACATCCTGGTCCGCGGCCACCTCGACAACATGGTGCGCATGGCGATCGCGATGGGCGTGCCGCCGGTCGCGGCGATCCAGATGGCGACCCTGAATGGCGCCGAGGCGCTGCGCATCGATCACAAGGTCGGGTCGATCGCGCCTGGCCGGATCGCCGACATCCTGATCGTCGACGATCTGCGCAGCTTCCAGGTCGAGCGGGTGATCGCCAATGGCCGGCTTGCTGCCGAGCACGGCCGCATCGTCGGCGAGCTGACGCCGCCGCCGCGCAGCGGGCCGATGATGCGCAGCTTCAAGGTGGCGCCGGTGGCACCGGCCGACATCCAGGTCGCGGCACCCGCCGGCGCCCGCACCGCGCAGGTGCTGGCGATGGCGGTGACGCCGGAGCAGATCTTCGTCCGCAAGCGCCACGACGTGACCTTGCCGGTCATGGACGGCCGGGTGCAGGCCGATCCCGGCCAGGACGTGCACTATGTCACGGTCGTCGAACGCTATGGCCGGACGCAGAACCGGCCGACCGCCTTCGTCCATGGCTTCGGCCTCAAGTCGGGGGCGCTTGCGACCTCCGCGGCACCGGACGACAACAACATCGTCTGCGTCGGCGCCGATCCCGCCGACATGGCGCTGGCGATCAACCACATCATCGAGGCGCAGGGCGGCCAGGTCGTGGTCGATCGAGGCGCGATCAAGGCGTTCTTGCCGCTGCCGATCGGCGGCATCGTCGCCGACCTCGAGCCCGCCGAGATGGCAGCAGCCGAGCAGGCGCTGGATGATGCCGCGCGGGCGCTTGGCTGCGCGCTGCCCTGGCCCTTCATGTATATGTTCGTGCTGCAGATCACCGCGATTCCGGACTACGCGATCACCGACCTTGGCGCTATTGACTGCATCCGGCTCAGCGTGTTCGATCCAGTCATCGAAGCTGCTTAATCAACCAACCGAATAGAACCTCGAGGATCACGCTCATGCGAAGAGTTTGGGGCTTTCTGCTAGGCTTGGCGTTCGCTGTGGCCGGACTGGCCGCGGGTGCGCAGGCCGAGACTCCCACCAAGCTCAAGATCGCGGGCGTGCTCTCGGCCGGCAAGGATGCGCCCTGGGAGGCGTCCTTCATCGCCTCCATGAACCGGGTCATCGCGGCCAAGCCCCACGGCCTGGCGATCGAGGTCAACTACACCGAGAACGTCTACGAGAACGCCGAGCAGGTGTTCCGGACCTACGCCGAGACCGGCGAGTACGACATCGTGTTCGGCGACACCGCCTATGCCGATGCGATCGAAGCGGTCAAGGACGAGTTTCCCGAGACCATGTTCGTCATGTCCGGCTCGGGCAATCGCGGCCTTGGCGGCAATGCCTACTGGGTGTTCCTGCACGCCCATGAGCCCGCCTATGCGATGGGCATGCTGGCTGGCCAGCTGACCAAGTCGAACGTGATTGGCGCGGTCTCGACCTTCCCGGCCGAGGATACCAACGATCAGATCAACGCCTTCTTCGCCGGCGCCAAGGAGGTCAATCCGGCCATCAAGAAAAAGATCACCTACATCCAGTCCTGGTACGATCCGGCCAAGTCGAACGAGGCGACGACGGCCCAGATCGCCGCCGGCGCGGATCAGATCTTCGAGATGTCGGGCGCCTTCGAGGTCTGCCAGCAGGAGAAGATCGGCTGCTACGGCAACTATGTCGACACGGCACCCTACGCGCCGGATGCGATCGTCGCGTCGACGATCGTCAACTGGGATCCGCACATCAACTGGATCATCGACCAGTGGTGGCAGGTCAAGACCGCCGGCGGCGAGTTCAACGCGCCCATGGAGGCCAAGTGGTTCACCTGGCAGGAGGGCGCAGGCGATCTGGTGATCAATCCGACCTATCCGGTGCCGGCGGAAGCGCTCAAGGTCGTGGAAGAGGCCAGCGCCAAGATCCAGAGCGGCGCCAAGCCGGTCGAGCTCAATCTCGAGGAAGCGACCTCGGACTGAGCCGGTGCCCAAAGCGCGCCGGTCGGTCGCGGCCTGAGCGATGGCCGGCGCCCTGGTGCCGCGGCTCGCCGTCAGCCATCTGACCAAGCGCTTCGGGCAGCTGCTCGCCAACGACGACATCTCGCTGTCGGTCCTGCCCGGCGAGATCCACTGCCTCCTGGGCGAGAATGGTGCCGGCAAGTCGACGCTGTCCTCCTGCCTGTTCGGGCTGTACCGGCCCGATGCCGGCAGTGTCAGGGTCGATGGCCGTCCGATCGAGCTGCGCTCCCCGGCGGACGCCATCGCCGCCGGCATCGGCATGGTCCATCAGCATTTCGTGCTGGTCCCGGCGTTCACGGCGCTGGAGAACATTCTGGTCGGCACCGGCCGGGGCTGGCGTCTGGACCTGGCCGCCGCGCGGCGCGCCGTGCGTGCCTTGTGCGCGCGCTATGACCTTGCGCTCGAGCTCGACCGGCCGGTCGCCGAGCTGTCGCTGGGCGAGCAGCAATGGGTCGAGATCGTCAAGGCGCTGTATCTGGGCGCCAGGCTCCTGATCCTCGACGAGCCGACCGCATTGTTGACCCCGGTCGAATCCGCGAAGCTGTTCCGGGTGATCATGCGCATGGCCCGGGAGGATGGCCTCGCGATCCTGCTGATCACCCACAAGATGGCCGAGGTGATGCGCTCCGATCGGGTCACCGTGCTGCGCAAGGGCCGGCTGATTGGCACCGCGGCCACGGCCGAGGTCAGCCGCGACCAGCTGGTCCGGATGATGGTCGGTCGGGACCTCGCCAGTCCTCGGTCGGAACCTCGAACGGGGCCGGCCACGCCTTTGCTGCGCCTGGCGGAGGTCAGCCTGCGGGACGCCGACGGCCGCCGCCACCTCGACGCCGTGTCCTTCGAGCTTGCCGCCGGCGAGATCCTTGGGGTGGCTGGGGTGGCCGGCAATGGCCAGACCGAGCTGTTCGAAACCATCGCCGGCCTGCGTCGGCCGAGCAGCGGCAGCATTTATTTGGCGGGCACCCGGATTGACGGTGAGGATCCCGCCGGCATTGCCGCCCTCGGCTTAGGCCATGTCCCGAACGACCGCGCGCGCGACGGCCTAGTCCCTGACTTCTCGATCGCCGAGAACCTCCTGCTCGGCCAGCAATGGCAGCCACCCTGGCGCCGTGGCTGGTTGCTGAACCGGCCGGCGATCCGCCAGCGCGCCGCGACCTGCATCGCCGAGTTCGCGGTCGCGGCGAGCGGGCCGGAGGCGCTCGTGCGGCGCCTGTCCGGCGGCAATGCCCAGAAGGTCGTGCTCGCCCGCGAGCTCGCCAAAGCCAGCCGCGTCCTGCTCTGCAATCAGCCGACCCGCGGCCTGGATGTCGGCGTCATCGAGCATGTCCAGAGCGAGCTGCTGCGGCGCCGCGCGGCCGGCTGCGCGATCCTGCTGGCGAGCGAGGAGCTGGACGATCTGTTCAGCCTCGCCGATCGCATCATGGTCATGGTCGGAGGCCGGGTCGTCGCCTTGGTCGACCGCCCGGCGACCGACTTGGCGACGGTTGGGCGGCTGATGGCTGGCCAAGCGGCGGCATGAGCTGGCCAGGCCACTTCGGCTGGACGCTGGTCCGTCGACCTGCCGGCGGCCTGGCTAGCCTGGCCGCGGCCTTCACTCTGGCGGCGCTGGCCACCGGCTTGATCGGCGGCCTGCTGTTCCTGGCGGCCGGTGCTGCCCCAGCGCAGGCCTTCGCGGCGCTGGCCAAGGGCGCCTTCGGCAGCTGGCGGGCGGTTTCGGAAACGCTGGTCAAGGCGACGCCCTTGATCTTCACCGGCCTTGCAACCGCGCTCGCCTTTCGTGCCCGCTTGTGGAACATCGGCGCCGAAGGGCAGGTCTTTGCCGGCGCCATCGTCGCCTATGGCTGCTCGTTGCAGCTGGCCGGCTTGTCGCCTTGGCTGCAAGTGCCGGCACTGCTGACCGCCGCCATGCTGGGCGGTGCGCTTTACGGCGCGCTCGCCGGCCTGCTCAAGGTGCTGGGCCGGGTCGATGAGGTGATCTCGACGGTGATGCTCAACTACATCATCGTCTTCGGGCTTTCGCTCTTGCTGCTGCATGGGCCATGGAGCGAGGCGGGCGGCTTTTTCGAGCAGTCGGCCAAGATCGATCCTGGCGCCGCCTTGCCCAAGCTGGTGACGGGGCTGCGCGTCCATCTGGGCTTCGTGCTCGCGCTCCTCATGGCGGTCCTGGTCGGGTTCCTGATCGAGCGGACGCCGCTCGGCTTCGAGATCCGCGCCGCCGGCTCGAATCTCCGGGCGCTGGCCTTCCAGGGCGCCCGCATCGGCCGGCTGATCCTGGTGGTCATGGCCTTGTCGGGCGCCCTCGCCGGCCTGGCTGGCGCTTCTGAGCTTTTGGGCGTGCAGCAGCGCCTCAAGGCCGGCACGCTGGTGGGCTACGGCTATACCGGCATCATCATCGCGATCCTGGGCCAGTTGCGGCCGCTCGGCATCGTTCTGGCCGCGCTCCTGTTCGGGGCGCTGGTCAATGGCGCCACCTTGATGCAGATCCAGACCGGCGTGCCGTCCGCGCTGATCTACGCCCTGCAGGCGATCGTGCTGCTGGCCTTCCTGATCGCCCGTGCCGCCACCGGCTGGCGTCTGCGCCGGCTCGCCCATGCTGGCTGATCTGCTCGAGCCGGCGATCGTGATCAGCGTGCTCGCCGCCGCGCTGCGGATCGCGACGCCGATCCTCCTGGCCGCACTCGGCGAGGTCGTGGCCGAACGGGCAGGGGTCTACAATATGGGCCTCGAGGGCACGATGCTGATCGGCGCCTTTGTCGCCTACTTCGTGACCTTCCAGACCGGGCTCGCGAGCGCCGGCCTGCTGGCGGCGGCGGCTTCGGGCGCCCTGGTCAGCCTGCTGTTCGCCTTCATGGTCGTCACGCTGCAGGTCGAGCAGATCGTGACCGGCCTGGCGATCAACCTCCTGGGGGCTGGCCTCTCGACCTACGCCTTGCGCGCGGCTTTCGCCGACGCGGCTACCGTGCCGGCGATCGGCTTCATGCCGAGCCTGCCGCTGCCCTGGCTGGCCGGCCTGCCGGTCCTGGGCCCGATCTTGTTCGAGCAGAAGCTGCTCACCTATCTCGCTTTGCTGGCGGTGCCGGCGGTCGCATGGTTCTTGTTCCGGACCCGGATGGGGCTCGAGCTGCGTTGCATCGGCGAGAACCCGAAAGCGCTTGATACCAAGGGGCTGAGCGTGCCGGCCCGGCAATATGGGGCCTTGCTGTTCGGTGGCGTGATGGCCGGGCTGGGCGGCGCCTTCCTGTCGGTCGGCTCGGCCGCCCGCTTCGTGCCCGATATGACCAATGGCCGTGGCTGGCTGGCGCTGGTGATCGTGATCGCCGGCGCCTGGCGGCCCTGGCGGATCCTGGCCGCGGCGCTGGCCTTCTCGCTGCTGGATGCCCTGCAGCTGCAGATTCAGGGCGTGGGCCTGAAGCTTCCGTTCCAGCTGCTCCTGGCGCTGCCCTATATCTGCGCGATCCTGGCGATGATCCTGCTGCGCCCCCGGGCAGGCGTCCCGGCGATGCTCGGCGTCGCCTACCGGCGCGAAGACGTCGCATGATCTTTTTTGATGCTATCCGGTTAAGCGAAAAAACGTCCAAAGTGAAAAATGCCGGGTGGCGGCCAGGCTACAAATTGGTCGGTTGAGTAACTTGCATTTCTTTAGGCTGGCCATAGAATGCAGGGCGTTTTACCGCAGGTCGCATGAGCCCTGAAACGATGAACTAAAGCAATTAATACGTGAATTGGTTAGTAGTTCCTGCCAGCCCGCAACCAAGCTTTGGTGATATGGCTCCGACCTGAACAAGAAAAACGGATGACAACGACAACGACAAGCAGGGGCGTGCCGGCTGGCCGGATAGGCTAAGCCGCGGTCGGACGGAGAGTTGGTCTTGATGGCCCTCGGTCTGCGGTCGATGGGGCGGCGACGGATTGCTGCAAGCTGCGCGCTGCCGCTCCTGGCGCTGCTCATGACGGCCAGCCCGGCCGGCGCCGTGGCCTGGCCGCCTGGGCCCGCGCTGCATCGCTCCTTTGCCCAGCCCTCCGAGGCGCCAGCGGAGCCGGTCGTGCGCGAGCCGATCGTTGAGCAGACCACGGGCATGGTGTTCCAGCCGGTGCCGGCCGGCTGCTTCGCGATGGGCGACCCCGATGACCAGCAGCCCATCAAGGTCTGCCTCGACGGCTTCTTTCTCGGCGCCAACGAGGTGACCAACAGCCAGTTCCGCCGCTTTCGGCCGGACCATGACAGCGGCAGCTTCGGCGGCCAGACGCTGAACGGCGACGACCAGCCGGTGGTCAATGTCAGCTGGCAGGATGCGGTCAGCTTTACCGAATGGCTGAGCGCGACCGCCGGCGAGCGCTTCCGTCTGCCGACCGAGGCGGAGTGGGAATATGCCTGCCGCAGCGGCACCTTGCCTGCGGCCGAGGGGCTGGGCGAGGTTGCCAATCTGCGCGCTGGTGCCGATGCCAAGGGCACGGTGACCGCGCCGGTCGGCCAGCATCCGGCCAACGGCTGGGGCTTCTACGACATGCTGGGCAATGCCTCGGAATGGGTCGCCGACAATTACGTCGCCGGCAATGACCGCTACGGCGCAGCGTTGGACAACCCGGTCGTCCGCGTGGAGAGCCCGCTCAGGGTCCGGCGCGGCGGGAGTTGGGACGATACGCCGGTCATGGGGCATAGCTGGGCCCGCGACTACTATCTGGGCGAGCTGCGGGTGCCGCAGACCGGCTTTCGTGTCGTCCTGGAACGCAAACCCTAACCGACGAGGAAAACGACCATGCATGCGCTGCGCCGCTGGTCCGGCCTATTGCTTGCCATGCTCATGCTGCAGGCTGGCGTTGCCGCCCGAGCTGCCGAGGGCGATTGGGTCCAGCTGAGCGGCACCGGCCAGGTCGCGCGCGCGGACCTCGATCAGATCTTTGTCGTCCAGGCGCGCGCCTTGAACCTGCGCCAGGAGCCCAGCACCCAGACCGTGCCGATCGGCTCGATCCGCAAGGGCGAGTACGTCAAGAAGCTCTCGACCACCTTCAACAATGTCGAAGGCCACAATTGGCTCCGGGTCGCCCTGGCCGACGGCAGCGAGGGCTGGGTCGCGTCCGAATATCTGGCCGCGGTCAGCGACGCCGTCTGGACGGTCGAGGGGGCGGCGAAGTTCGTCGAGCGGATGGCGGCGATGCCGCAGGCGCAGGCCACGATCCCCGCGATGCCCCAGATCAGCGCTGGCTTCCTCTATGTCGGTCCGATCGGCGATGCCGGCTGGAGCTACGCCCATGAGCAGGGGCGCAAGGCTTTCGAGCAGCTGCCGTTCGTCACCAAAGCCGACTATGTCGAATCGGTGCCGGGCGATTCGGCGCTGGTTCTGCAAGCGATCGACAAGCTGGTCGCCGCTGGCCACAACCTGATCTTCACCACCAGCTATGATCACATGGACCCGACCATCGAGGCGGCGCGCCGCTACCCCAATGTCGTGTTCATGAACTGCTCGGGCTACAAGACCGCCGCCAATGCCGGCACCTATTTCGGCCGCATGTACGAGGCGCGCTACCTGACCGGGCTGATCGCCGGCAAGATGACCAAGTCCAACATCCTGGGCTACGTCGCCGCCATCCCGACCTCGGATGTGCTCTACGGTATCAACGCGTTCACGATCGGCGCGCAAAGCGTCAATCCGCAGGTCGAGGTGCGCGTCCTGTGGACCAACACCTGGTACGATCCCGGCATCGAGCGCGCGCAGGCGGATAATCTCCTCGATCAGGGCGCCGATGTCCTGGCGCTGGAGCAGGACTCGCCGACCGTGATCCAGGCTGCCGCCCAGCGGGGCGTCTACGCGATCGGCTACCAAAGCGACATGGGCGCCTTCGCGCCCGCCAACACCCTGACCTCCGCCGTGTACAAGTGGCAGCCGATCTATCAGGAGATCGGCGAGGCCCTGCACAACGGCACCTGGCGGCCCGACCAGATCTGGTGGGGCCTGAAGCAAGGTGCGGTCGGCTTGGCGCCGATCAACCCGATCGTGCCCAAGGACGTGGTCCAGCTGGTCGAGGAGCGGCGCCAGCAGATCATTGACGGCCGGCTGCGGCCCTTCGAAGGTCCGATCGAGGACGCCAACGGCAATCTGCGCGTGCCCGCCCGCCAGGTCATGTCGGACGCCGACCTCCTGACCACCGACTTCCTGGTGCGCGGCGTCAAAGGCGAGCTGCCCCAGGCCCAAGCGCCCGCCGCCGAAACACCGAGCCCGACCGAAACCAACTAGCAGCCGGCGCCGCGGTCCGTACGTTCCGGGCCGCGGCTCTGCTGCCTGAATCGTGGCAAGCGATGGCTGCCGCGCTCGCCGCCAGCCACAGAACCGAAGATCAGCCCGCGATAGGATGCGTATTGGAGGCACAGTGCATCGATCATCGACGGTTTCAACGGAGTTCATGCGCAGCGTTCTAACGCATCTCGAAGCAGTCGCTATTGCCACAGCGCCAAGAATGCTCAGCGTTGATCAAAGTGGTCGTTTGATCGTGCGCTATATAGATGAACGTGCCCGCCGACCTTGGCTGGTATGGCGCGATGTGCTCATGGCTGCAGCGCGTCTAATTCGCCGCTATCACGATGCCACAACGCTTCTCGGCAAGAATCAGTTTGCCGAGTCGGTAGATATTGAGGTCGTTTGTCACAATGAATTGTCGCCATCCAACTTCATATTTGGCTCGGGCAATTGCCAATTGCTCTTATCGACTTTGGCGCGGCAATGCCTGGGACATGGGGTATGCCGCTTGGGTCTGGCTGGATCTAGGCCATTCGGCCATCGAGGCCGCTGAGCAGCGGCGGCGCTGGGACGTCTTTGCCAGTTTCTATGCCGAACAGCTAAGCCACGATCGACTGATCGAGTCCATATCTTTGGCGTCAGCGCGCTTTTATCAATGAAGGACGTCGAGCATGCAATGAGGACATGGTCGATTGGGCGTCAAAATGCCTTGAATGGACATCAGCACATCTTGCTCGCCAGTAATAGAAGTGTCTTTCAGCATTCGTACTTGTCGATTGGGCAAAACCCTAGGATCGAGGTCTGATTGATGCAGATCTGTTGGTTGGGAGTGGGCTCGGCGGGGTTGGCCCGAGCCGAGCGGGCACCCCTGGCGAAGTGACTAGGTGTTCAGTCCCGGCATTTGATGGATGGACTTGAGGTTGAAGCGCTCTGACTGCTTTGTCCAGGCCTGGCAGATGAATTCATAGAATGTGAGACCCTTCAAGGTCTTCTTCTTCGCCGGCTGGTCGCCATCGACCTCTGGCACCCGGCTGATGCCATGCCGTTGCAGGCAGCGATGCAGGGATGAGCGGGTCAGGTGAGGCAGGCTGCGGCTGGAGCGCGCACAGGCAGTCGTCCAGCGGCCGTAGCGTGTGCCTGTGAAAGGCGACGATCATGGCCTCGTCGCTCTCGGCAAGGCTGGTCGGCGTGGTTCGATTATTGGCCCAGTCTTGCGCTCCTGAACGCTACCCCGCTTCTTCCACTTCTGGACCCTCTTCGGGTTGATCCCGTAGCGCTTGTCCAGCGTCCTCAGGCTCTCTTGACCATGTTGGATCGCACGACCCACCGCCGCTGTCGTGCGGGCGCTCCCGTGCAGTCCCACAGCGCATCCTTCCCTGAGGTTGTCAAGAATGCACCATCGAATCTGGGATCAACCACCGACGGCATTTTCGGATTAGGTGGGACCATATCCGCAATGACGCAGATGGCCTGGGAATTTGGCGGCTTCGCACTGATTTAGTCTTTCACTGATGGCGTTCAGAGCGCCGCTCTGGTTCTTGCCGCAGTCAGGAGGGCTGGTGTCGGCGCCATGGTTGCGATCGGCCGGATGCTAGGCGGCAAGACTTCGACCAGCGTGGCTGCGATTTGAGGTCGGAGCTGGTGCAGACATGAGCGCTCGACCTACGGGTCGGCCGAGGTTCCCAAAAACCTCATAGTTTGGAATAAAATTCTGTCCATTGGCTGCGGGATTTTGGTGGATGGCCGGACAGATGGGTTTCTTCGACGTCGGAGACAGGATCGCCGAGTTGTCGAAGTAAGGCGATCCGCTGGAACGATTGAGCCAGACCGTCGACTTCGAGCAGTTCCGGCCAGAGCTCGAGCAAGCGGTGCCGCGTTCAGATCGCGCCAAGGGCGGCCGTCCGCCCTTTGACCATGTTGTCATGTTCAAGGTCCTGGTGATCCAGACCCTCTACACGCTCTTTGCTGAGCAGACGGAGTTCCAGATCAAGGACCGGCTAAGCTTCCAGCGCTTTCTCGGGCTTGGGCTTGGCGACATGGTGCCCGATGCCAACACCATCTGGACCTTTGGCGAGGCGCTGATCAGGGCGAAGGCGGTCGAGGGTCCGTTCCGTCGCTTCGATGACGCGCTGAAAGACGCCGGGTACCTCGCCATGTCGGGCCAGATCATCCCCACAGCCTGCCTGGGACGCCTCGATCGTCGCCGCCCCGCGGCAGAGGCTGACCGACGAGGAGAAGACGGCGCTCAAGGACGGCAAGGTTCCAGAGGACTGGCAGGATAAGCCAGCCAAGCTCGCGCAAAAGGACCGTGATGCCCGTTGGACGCTGAAGCGCGGGCGGAAGAAGCAGAAGCC
>CADEGR010000082.1:0-8596 GCA_902826935.1 uncultured Alphaproteobacteria bacterium
GCGATCCTGCACGAGCCATTGCCCACCGAGCTCTTGGACCTGCTCAAGGCCGCCGATGCCGCGCGCATGCAGCATGGCCAGGAGATCGGGTCGGACGAAGCGTCTCCCAATCGGCCGATGCCCCCCGCCAAGGCCGCCCCGAAGCCCTGAGGCGTCGCCAGCGCTCCGCGGCCGGCGCCCCGCGCCGCACCTTCGCCACACGCCACGCCCTAACCAAATCCCGCGGCTGATCGGCACACCCCAATGCGCAATTTTTTGGCCAGCGACGCCCACGTTGCCGAGATCTGCGAACACTTTCTTAATCTTTGGTGCCCAATCTAACGCAGCCATGCTGGTCCATGCGACCCTGGGAGTCCGTCTGGTCGGCAACTGATCTGAGCGGCGCGCGGATTCCCAGGATCGCATGGACCAGGGGCCAATCTCGCCGACCCGGGTGAAGAAAGCGTAAATGCTGCCGCATCTTTCGGCTGATCGATGCTGGTTCCTGGCGCATCGACCCACTGCAGCAGAGCATTCGCTTGATCCATAGGGCGCTGCACCAGGTTGTTGGTGATGCAGCAACGTCTCCAGACACATCTGATCGATGTGTGGGTCGATGCGCTCAATACATCGATCAGTTGTACTTGGCTAAGTCATCAGACGATCGACAAGGCCGTGCGCAGCGGCCAAAGGGCATGACCGGCCGGCCGCTGCCGCAGACTCAGCCGGATCGAGCGATGATCGAGAGCAGCAGGCCGAAGCGTGGCTCGTCGGCCGTGCGGGCGCGGCGGGCGCTGAAGAAGCGCGCAGGGTCCGCGGCCGTGTCCTCCGGCATGACCACGCAGGCCGCGACCCCGGCCTTGGCCAGGCGCTGGCGGGCATAGTCCTTGAGATCGAAGCGAAAGCGATCGCCGCCGGCGAGCGGCTCGAAGCGGCCCTCGCTGCCCGGATCGGCCGCGGCGAAGGCCGCCCGCATATCGGGCCCGACCTCGTAGGACGCCTTAGCGATGCACGGGCCGATTGCGGCCTGGATGGCCTCGGGTCGAGCGCCCAGCGCCACCATCCGCGCCACGGTCGCTTCCAGCACGCCGGCCAGGGCGCCGCGCCAGCCGGCATGGACCGCGCCGATCACGCCAGCACCCGGATCGGCCAGCAGGACCGGCGCGCAATCGGCCGAGAGCACGCCCAAGGTGATGCCTGGCCGGTCAGTCACGAGCGCATCGGCCGGCACCGTCGGCCGGCCGGGTGCCGGCGCCCCCGCCACCACCACCTCGATGCCATGGACCTGGCGCACGGTATGGAGGCTGGCCGGCTCGAGCCCCAGAGCGGCCAGAGCGCGCGCCCGGTTGGCCTCGACCCGCTCGGGCGCATCCTGGTTGGCATAGCCGCAGTTCAAGGACGCGAGCAGGCCCTCGCTGACCCCACCCTGGCGGGTCGCAAAGCCGTGCCGCAGCCCGGGCAGCTTTGCGAGATTGGCAGCCGAGAGCAGCATCAGGCGCCCCCGCCCGGCTGGCTTGGCGCCAGGAACCCAGGCGGCGCCGGCGCCCCCGGAGCGGCCAGGACCATGACCTTGAACAGCTCGCCCATGGCGCTGGCGTCGGTCAGCCGGAACAAGCCGGCCCGCAGCGCCCGGTGCTGCGTCGGAGCCGCCTGCCGGAGCAGCTGCAGCGCCCGCAGCTCGATGCCGAGCGTGCGCAGGAACGGGCCTTGCGGCACCGGCCCGTACACCGCGGCACCGGCCCTTGCTGCCGCGCGGCCGAGCGCCGTGAAATCGACCTGGCTCGACAAATCCGCCAGGCCCGCCCAGGCCAGCGGGTCGACCGGCTGATGGCCGCGCACCGCCTGCAGCGTGTCGCCGAGCGGTGCGGTCCGCTCGGCGCCATAGTCGATCAGCAAAGCAAGACCGCCCTGCCGGGCAATCCGCCGAGCCAGCAGCCCAGCGATGGCCTCACGCGCCGGGCTGAGCTCGGCGATGGCGCCCGGCGCCGCTGCGGACAGCCCATGCGCCGCCAGCTCGGCCAGCAGTGCCGGCGGCGGCTCGGCCAGCACGAAATCGAGCCCGCCACGCGCGCCCAGGCCGATCCGGCGCTCCCGCCAGCCCGGTTCGGTGCGCAGCAGCTGGAGCACCGGCAAGGCGTCGAAGAACTCGTTCGCGAGGTAGAAGCAGGGCCCGGCCGGCACGCTCGCAAGCTCGGCATGCCAGACCACCGGCCAGCCAGCCAGGCGCTGCTCCTGGCGCGCGCGCAGCGCTTGGCTGAACTCGACCAGATGGAGCTCGAGGCTCGCCTGGAAATCCGGCAGCTTGGCCGTGGCGCGCAGCAGATCGGCCATCAGCTGGCCGCTGCCCGGGCCCAGCTCGACCAAACGGAGCGGCGCCGGGCGGCCCTGATCCTGCCAGGCCTGGGCCAGCCAGAGGCCGATCAGCTCGCCGAACATCTGGCTGATCTCGGGCGCGGTCACGAAATCGCCGGCCCGGCCGAGCGGCTGGCGCGCATGGTAGTAGCCGTGCTCGGGGTGGCCCAGCGCCAGCGCCATGAAGCGGGCCAGCGAGATTGGGCCGGCGCGCCGGATTTCCTCGGCTAAGAGGGCCGCGAGCGCGGTGCCGGCCGGCGGCTCGGCCGCCATCATCATCGGCCGGCCCCGGGGCGCGCGGCCATGCTAGAATCGCTGGACGCTGGAGCGGCCGCTGCCGGCATAGCTGCGCGCCAGCAGGACCAGCCCGGCCGCGATCATCGGCAGCGACAAGAGCTGGCCCATGGTCAGGCCATCCAGCAGGAAGCCGAGATGGGCGTCCGGCTCGCGGAACAGCTCGGCCACGCTGCGCGCCACGCCGTAGCCGACCAGGAACACGCCGCCCAGCCGGCCCGCCTGCTCCGGCCGGTAGGGGCCGCGCGCCAGCCAGGCCAGCAGGATGAACAGGCAGAGGCCCTCGAGGCCGGCCTCGTAGAGCTGGCTCGGATGGCGCGGCAGCGGCCCGCCCCGCGGAAACACCATCGCCCAGGCCACGTCGCTCGGCCGGCCGAACAGCTCGCCATTGATGAAATTGGCGATCCGCCCGAAGAACAGGCCGATCGGCACCGCGCAGACCACCGCGTCGCCGACTTCCAGCGCGCGCCGGTCACGCTGCCAGGCGAACAGGCAAAGGCCGAGGATCACGCCGAGCATGCCGCCATGGAACGACATCCCGCCCTCCCAGACCTTCAAGATCTCGAGCGGGTTGGCGAGATAGAAGTCCGGACGATAGAACAAGATGTAGCCGAGCCGGCCGCCCAGGACCACGCCGAGGGTGACGTAGAGCAGGAGATCGTCCAGATCCTCGGCCGTCAGCTGCCAGCCAGGCCGGCGGACCAGCCAGCGCAAATACTGCCAGCCGAGCACCAGGCCAGCGATGTAGGCGAGCGCGTACCAGCGAATCGCAAACGGACCGATCTGGATCATGACCGGATCGATCACGGGGAACGGCAAGGCAAAAATCATGGGACTGCTGCCTGGATGTGCTGCCTGCGCCTGGCCGGGCCAAGCCGGGTTATAGGCCGAGCCCGCGGCCCGGAGCAAGGCTGCACGGCCCGGCCTGCAACGTCTACAACCTTTAGTTGCGAGCGGCGCGCCGACGCGCGGCGCCGCTGCATCGAGGCCACGCGATGCACTGGATCACCGCTTTAACGATTGAGTGATATCCTGGATGATACACGTATAACGCGAGCGTCCAAGGCGGCAAAACCGCTGCCTTGCTTGCACGGACACCGATTGATCTCTACATGAGCAGGCAGCGAGAGGCGCGCTGACCGTCTCGGAGCTTCGGAGAGCGATAATGCAGACCGACAACCGCTTGTTCGACGACCTGGCCCGAATCGCGAATGGCGCTTTGCACACCATTTCGGGCGTGCGCGAAGAGGTCGAGAACCGGGCGCGCGAGTGGGCCGAGCATTGGCTGACCGAGATGGACATGGTCCCGCGCGAGGAGTTCGAGGCGATCAAGCAGGTCGCGCAAAACGCCCGGATCGAGCAGGAGAAGCTGGCGGCGCGGGTCGCCGTGCTGGAGCAGCAGCTGGCCGAGCTCGCGGCCGCCAAGCCGGCGCCGAAGGCGGCACCCCGCCGCGCCGCCAAGCCGAAGCCCGCCGATTAATCACGTCCTTGCGCGACGCTCAGCGAACGGCGCTGCACGCTGCCTTGCGACCCGGATCGCAATTTGGCAGTGTCGTCCTGTTGGACCATCGCAGGCATCTGCCTTGGTCCGGCCATGTTGGGCGCTGAACATACGGTGCTGTCCCGCGCCTGCGGGACCGCCATTGAGGAGTGCGCCATGGTGTCGTTGACACGACCCGAATCCGACGATTCTAGCGGTAATCCCCTCGATCTCGTGGAGCAGGTGGCGGTCGCGAACGAGTGGCCATTTCACCGCCAGAACGAAGATGAGCTGGCAGCCGAGATCAACGGTCACTGGTGCCAGTACCGCTTGTGGTTCTGCTGGCACGGCGATCTCGGCGTGATGCATCTGTCCTGCGCCCTCGAGATGAAGGTGCCGCCGGCCAAGCGCAACGACATTTACGCCCTGCTGGCGATGGCCAACGAAAAGCTCTGGCTCGGCCATTTCGATCTGTGGTCGGAGGAGAACCTGCCGGTGTTCCGGCACGCGCTCCTGCTGCGCGACGGCGTCAGCATCAGCGGCGAGCTGATGGAGGATCTGATCGACATCGCGGTCGCGGAATGCGAGCGCTTCTATCCGGCCTTCCAGTTCGTGATCTTCGGCGGCAAGCCGCCGGCCGAGGCGCTGAGCGCCGCCATGCTGGAGACGGAGGGCGAAGCCTGACCATCGGATTGGCCGGCCCCCTGGTCCTGGTCGGCGGCGGCAAGATGGGCGGGGCGCTGCTCGCCGGCTGGCTGGCGGGCGGCGTCGCGCCGGCCGATGTCTGGGTGATCGAGCCCGCCGCCGAGGCGCGCGGCCGCCTGGCGGCAACCGGCGTCCACAGCCTGGCCGAGGCAGCAGCCTTGCCGGCCGATCTGCGGCCGGAAGTGGTGCTGTTCGCGATCAAGCCGCAGATGATGGCGACGGCGCTGCCGACCTACCAGGCGGTCGTCGGCCGCTCGGATGCGCTGGTCCTGTCGATCGCCGCCGGCACCCTGGCGGCCCGCTTCGAGGCGGCCTTCGGCGCCGGCACGCCGGTGGTGCGCGCGATGCCGAACACGCCGGCTGCGATCGGTCAGGGCGTCAGCGCGCTGTTCGCCAATCCAGCGGTCAGCGATCGCCAGCGGGCGCTGGCCGAGCGCCTGCTGGCCGCGGTCGGCAGCGTGCACTGGGTCGCGGACGAGGCGCAGCTGCATGTCATCACCGCGATGTCCGGCGGCGGCCCGGCCTATGTGTTTCTGCTGATCGAGGCCCTGGCCAACGCCGCGATCAAGGCCGGCCTGCCCGCGGCCCTGGCCTGGCCGATGGCGCGCGGCACCGTGGTCGGCAGCGGCGCGCTTGCCGCCGCCAGTGCCGAACCGCCGGCGGTCTTGCGCCAGAACGTGACCAGCCCAGGGGGCACCACCCAGGCAGCACTGGCGGTGCTGATGGCCGAGGATGGCATCCAGCCGCTGTTCGACCGGGCGATTGCGGCCGGCACCGCGCGCTCGCGCGAGCTCGCCTAGTGCCGCGGCGCATCGCTTGATTCATGGGGCGCTGCACTAGCTTGTTGGTGATGCATCACCGTCTCCGGACACATCTGATCGAGGTGCCTAGGTCGATGCACTCGCTGATCGTTTCGCACCTGCGACGGGGAGAGGATGATGGCCGCTGACCCGCAATCGCCGGAGGCTGACCGGCCGGCTGACGATCTGCTGCGGCCGGCCTTCGAGCTGATCGCCGAGCATGGCTGGGACGGCTGGTCGATGCTGGCGCTGGCCAAGCGCGCTGGCGTCGATCTGGCCACGCTGCACCGGGCCTTGCCAAGCCGCGAGGCGGTGCTCGGAGCGCTATCGCAGCGGGTCGACGAGGCGATGCTCGGGATCGATCCGGCCGAGCTCGAGGATCTGCCGATCCGCGACCGGATCTTCGAGCTGATCATGCGCCGGCTGGATGCGCTGGCGCCGTTCAAGCCCGGCCTGGTGCGGCTGGCGCGGGCGGCGCGCGGCGATCCGGGCCTGGTCCTGCAGACTGCTTGCCGCCTCGATCGCTCGATGACCTGGCTGCAAGAGCTGGCGGGCCTGCGCAGCCATGGCCTGCGCGCCCGGCTGCAGCGTCAGCTGCTGGCAGCGCTCTATCTGCGCGTGCTGCAGATCTGGGGCCAGGATGAAACCGAGGATCTCGCCAAGACGATGGCGGAGCTTGACAAGCAGTTGCGCCGCATTGAAAGCATGGCGGATCTGCTTCGACGCCGGTCGCGGTCAGGCGGCCCGTCCGCGCAGCCCGCCTGACCGGCGGCGCACCCCGCCCGCTGCTGGGCGCAAATCCAAGGAGAAGGCTCATGGCCAAGCAAAGCAAGCCCTTCGACTTCGCTGATCCGGCCAAGATGTTCAGCGATCTCAAGGTGCCCGGGGTCGACTGGCAGGAGCTGATGGCGTCGCAGCAGAAGAACCTGGCGGCCCTGACCAAGGCCAACCAGCTGCTGTTCGAGGGCGCCCAGGCGGTGGTGCAGCGCCAGGTCGAGATCATGCAAAAGTCGATCGCCGAGCTGAACGACGCCTCCCAGGCCATGCTGGCCCAAGGCGATCCGCAGGCCGGCGCGCAGAAGCGCTTCGAGCTGGCCAAGACCTCGTTCGAGGCGGCGATCACCAACATGCGCGAGCTGGCCGAGCTGGCCGGCAAGTCCAATCGCGACGCGCTCGAGGTGATCAATCAGCGGGCGCTCGAGAGCTTCGAGGAGATCCGCGCGGCGATTCAGGCCAAGCGCTAGCCGCAGCTAGGGCACCGTCACGCTGCTGGTCAGGGTCGCACGGCCGCCGGCCTCGTCGCCGCCACGCTCGACCTCGATCCGGCCCTCGTAGCGGCCGGCGGGCCAGGCTTGGTCGGGCCTGGGCGCGCTGGCGAAGCCGAACCAGCGCTGGTGGTCGCGGCCGATCTCGAAGCGGCGATCGATCACCGGCTGGCCGTCCGGGCCGGTCAGGCGGAACCAGACCCGATCGCCCTGGCCGAACCAGTAGCCATCCAGCCAGAGGCTGAGGAGCGGGCTGGTCGCAGGCAGGCTCTCGGCCTGGTGCCAGCCTTTGCGGACATCGTCCTTGGCCGGCTCGCTGCCGGCAATGCCGCTGCTGGTCAGGATCGGCCGCTGGTAGCGCAGTTGGGACAAGAGCCCGGCCTGCCAGTAGGGCTGGCGGCCCAGCGCGCAACGCTCGCCGCCCGCGCTGCCGGCAAAGGGATCGACCGGCGTCCCGGCATGGCGCAGATCGAAATGCAGATGCGGAAAGTCGGTCTCGCCGGACAGGCCGACCAGGCCCAGCCGCTGGCCAGCGACGACCCGATCACCTTCCTGGACCGCGACGCTGCCGCGCCGGAGATGGCAGTAGAAGGTCTGCCAGCCATCGCCATGGTCGAGCCGGACGCCATTGCCGCATTCGATGCCCGCGATCGCAGCGCGTCGGGCGGGCAGGAGCAGCTGGTCGACCACGCCATCGCGCCGGCCGATCACCGTGCCGGCCGCGGCTGCGCGGACCTCGACCCCGGCGTCGATGGCGGCCAGATCGCGCAGCGCGAAGTCGGTGCCCTTGTGGCCATCGCCGGAAAGCGGGCCGCAGCGATAGTCCTGCACGCCCGGCCCCGGGTCGTGATCGACATAGCGGATGATCCAGCAGGTAGCGCCCGGCTGGCAATCGAGCGGCAGGCGCAGATCGGCCGGCGCCGCCGCTTCGGCCGCGGCCGCCGCGAGCGCCCCGAGCAGGCTCAGGAGCCAAGCCCCGCCACCGATCATCCACCCCTCCCGCACAGCTGTTCGGCCGCGCGCTGGCGACCGGTCAGGTGCCAGAAGCGCCAGACCAACAGGATGCAGGCGGCTGCTAAACCAAGAAACAAACCAAAAAGCAAACCCAAAATGCCGTAGTTCGCATTGAACGCGAGGAGATAGCAGGCGGGGATGGCGATGCCCCAGAAGCTCGCCAGCTGGATCGCCGCCACCGCCCAGAGATCGGCCATGCCGCGCAAGGCGCCCGTCGCGACCCCCTGGCTGGCATCGACCAGGAGCAGCCAGACAGCCACCGCGAGGCCGGCGACCGCCAGGGCTGCAACCGCCGGCTCGCTGGTGTAGCCGGCCACCAGCCAGTTGCGCAGGCCATGCAGCAGCGGCATCAGGCCCAGCATCAGGAGCGCCACCAGGCCGATCCCGACCCAGCCGGCCCGCGCCATGCCGACCGGATCGCCCCGGCCGGCGGCATTGCCGACCCGCACGCCGGTCGCGACCGCGAGGCCGATCGCCAGCATGTAGATCACCGACATGACGTTCAGCACGATCTGATAGGCGGCCAAGGGCGCGGCCCCGAGCCAGCCGGCGAACACCGAGGCGACGCCAAACGCGGCGTGCTCGAGCCCGAAGGACAGCGCCATCGGCCAGCCCAGCTGGAGCAGGCGCAGCTGGATCGACCAATGGCCGGCCAAGGGCGCGCCCACGCCATAATGCCGGCGGCCCGGCATGGTCAGGACATAGCC
>CADEGR010000082.1:8696-19489 GCA_902826935.1 uncultured Alphaproteobacteria bacterium
GCCGGCCCACCCGGACATCACGGTATCGACGGTGATCATCACGACCATGCCGGCGCGCGCCAGCATGACCGGGCCGGCCAGCCGCAAGGTCCGCCGGACATGCTCGCCGAGCGGCATCACGCCTGCGGCGGGGGTCATCGGCCGCGGGCCGGGTCAGGCTGGGCGGCGCCGGTGGTCGGCTCCCGGTGTGGCCAGCCGGTCACTCACACGGCGCGCCCGGCCGCCGTCAGCGCCTGGTCGAGATCGGCGATGATGTCGCTCGCGGTCTCCAGCCCGACCGAAATCCTAACCACCTCCGGCCCGGCACCGGCGGCGCGCTGCTGCGCCTCGTCGAGCTGGCGATGGGTGGTCGAGGCCGGATGGATGATCAGCGAGCGGGTGTCGCCGATATTGGCGAGATGGGACAACAGCTCGCAGCTCTCGACCACCTTGATGCCCATGCGGTAGCCGCCCTTGACTCCGAAGGTGAACACCGCCGGGCCGCCCTTCGGCAGATACCGCTTGGCCAGGGCATGCTGCGGGCTGCTCGGCAGGCCCGGCCAGGAGACCCATTCGACCAAGGGGTGCTCGGCTAGGAACTCGGCCACGGCCTTGGCATTCTCGGCGTGGCGCGCCATGCGCAGCGGCAGCGTCTCGATCCCGGTCAGCAGCATGAACGCGTTGAACGGCGCCAGGCTCGGCCCGATATCGCGCAAGCCCACCGCCTTGCAGCGCACCGCGAAGCCGAAATTGCCGAAGGTCTCGGCGAAGCGCACGCCGTGATAGGCCTTGGTCGGCTCGGTCATGAGCGGGAACTTGTCGTTCTGGCCCCAGTCGAACGAGCCGCCGTCGACGATCACGCCGCCCATCGAGTTGCCGTGGCCGCCCAGATATTTGGTCGCCGAGTGGACCACGATGTCGGCGCCATGCTCGAACGGCCGGCAGAGATAGGGCGTCGGCACCGTGTTGTCGACGATCAGCGGCACGCCGGCAGCATGGGCCAGCGCCGCGATCGCTTCGATATCCGCGATCACGCCGTCCGGATTCGACGCGGTCTCGATGAACACCGCCCGGGTCCGCTCCGAGATCGCCCGCTCGAAGCTGCCGAGATCGCGCGGATCGGCGAAGCGCACCTGCCAGCCGAACTGCGGCAGGGTCTCGTTGAACTGGGTGATCGAGCCGCCATAGAGCTTGGTCGAGGCGACCAGCTCGTCGCCCGGCCGCATCAGGTTCAAGAGCGTCACGAACTGGGCGGCATGGCCGCTGGCGGTGGCGCAGCCCGCGGTGCCGCCTTCCAGGGCCGCAACCCGCTCCTCGAACACCGACACGGTCGGATTGGTCAGGCGCGAATAGATGTTGCCGAACTGCTGGAGATTGAACAGCGCGGCGGCATGGTCGACGTCGTCGAAGACGAAGGCGGTGGTCTGGTAGATCGGCGTCGCCCGGGCGCCAGTGGTCGGATCAGGCGCCGCCCCGGCGTGGATCGCCAGGGTCTCGAAGCCGTAGTCCGCGCTGTCGTCGGTATCGCTCATGCCCGCCCGCCCCTGCTCAAGCCGCCTTTCGGCCGCTTCAATTGGATTGCCTGACCTTTTTTCGCCGAGATCGTGCGCTTGTTGACGCCGATCCAGCCGATCTCGCCGAACAGACGGCCATATTCGATCTTGGGGCAGCGGTCCATCACGACCTCGAGGCCAGCGCCACGCGCGCGCTCGGCAGCGGCGTCGTGGCGCACCCCCAGCTGCATCCAGATCACCTTGGCCCCGGCCGCGATCGCCGCCTCGACCACCGCGGGCGCTGCCTCGGAGCGGCGGAAGATCTGGACCATATCGGGCGCATCGGTGAGCTCGGCCAAGGACGCGAGCGCGGTCTCGCCCAGGATCTCCTGGCCGGCATAGCGGGGATTGATCGGGATCACCCGATAGCCCTTGGTCTTGAGATAGAGCGCCGCGAAATAGGATGGCCGCATCGGCTCGGCGCTCAGGCCGACCGAGGCGATGGTCTTGACCGAGCGCAGGATCCGCCGCAGATCCGCGTCGTCATAGTGCAGAGCCGCCATGGCTCAGCTCGGCCAGACCGGCTTGCGCTTCTCGACAAACGCCGTGAGGCCGGCCTCGAAATCGCGGCCGAGCGCGTTCTCGACGATCACCTCGGTGGTGAAATTGTAGGCTTCCTCCAGCGCCATATCGAGCTGCTGGTAGAACGCCCGCTTGCCCAGCGCCAGCACGTCCCGCGGCTTGTCGAGCAGGCGCGCGAGCAGGCTGTCGAGCGCGCCCGAGAGTTCGGCGCGCGGCACCACCTGGTTGACCAGGCCCAGCTGCAAGGCGGTCTCGGCTTCGATGAAGTCGCCGGTCAGCAGCATCTCCATGGCCGGCTTGCGCGGGATATTGCGGGCGAGTGGCACCATCGGCGTCGAGCAGAACAGGCCATAGTTCACGCCGGACGTCGCGAAGCGGGCATCGGTGCTGGCAAGCGCCAGGTCGCAGGCCGCGACCAGCTGGCAGCCGGCCGCGGTCGCGATGCCATCGACCAGGGCCACCACCGGCTGCGGCAGCTGGGTCAGGCTCAGCATCAGCTTGCTGCAGCGCCCGAACAGGTCGGTCAGCGCCGCCCGGTCGCGCTCGCCCGCCATCTCCTTCAGATCATGGCCGGCGCAAAACGCTCGCCCGTTGCCGGTGATCACCACCACCCGGACCGACGGATCATGCTTGATCGCGTCTAGCTCGGCCTGCATGGCCGTGAGCAGCTCGCGCGACAGAGCGTTGAAGGCGGCCGGCCGGTTGAGCGCCAGGCCGGCGACGCCTTCGACGTCGTTGCGCAGCAAGACCGGCTCGGCCGCCGCCGTGCCGTCAGCGGCCGTCTGGTCGATCTCGGCGTCCATCATGCCGGGTCCTCCTTCTGCCGAACATTGTGCGTGTTCTAGCAGATGAGAGCCCGCTCGGGCAGGACAAGTGCGGCGAGGCGGTGGCGCTGGCGCGCCGGGCGGCTCAGGCGGCGTGTGGCCGGCCGCGCCGACGCCACTCCGCGACGATCCGATTGCCGCTCCCGGCCGGAGCCTCGGGCGCCGCCGGTGCCGCCGCCGGCCCGCTGCCCTGGCGCTCGACCGGAGCTGCCGCGGGTTCCGTCGTGCCCAGCTGGCGGCGCAGGGTCGCCAGGTCGCGCCAGGTCTTGAGCGCGTCGCCGCGCACCGACATCTGCTGCCGGGTCAGCTGCATGCGGCCGCCGAAATAGAACGCCACGATCAGGCTGAGCAGCGCCCAGAAGCCGTCCGGCATCAGCTCATAGGCCTTGGCCAGCTCGAGGAAGCGGGCCGGATCGAGCGGCGCCAGCACGAACAGGCCGAGCACGCCCAGCGTGATCGCGGGCCGGGGCAGCCGGTTCAGGCCGTCGACGAAGGAGTCCCAGAACGTCCGCCCGTCCCGGCTCTGGAACTCGGCCGCGAACTGGCGCAGCGAGGCCAAGTCTTGGTCGTTCAGCGCCAGCTGCTCCTCATGGCTGCGCTCGGCCTGCCGCTCGGCGTTGGGCGTGAACACCTCGGCCAGCTCCTTGGCCGGCGCTGCGAGGGTCGTGAGGATGTTCCAAAAGCTCATGCCACCAACCTTTCAACCTGGCGATCGAACGCCGCCAGCCGGTTCAGCCAGCCGTTCAAGAAGGCCTTCTGAGTGCCGTCGGAGCGCACGATCTGGTGATAGAACTGGCGCCGTTCCTCGATCAGCGCGGCCAGCAGCCAGGCGCCCATCGCGGCCTCGGCACGCCGGGCCACGGCTTCGGTCGCCGGGCCGCAGACGCCGTCCTCGGCGAGCGGACCGAAACCCGCCTGCTGGCAGACCGCCTGCAGAAAGCGGATCGCCCGCTTGGGCCCGTGGTTGACCGCGGCATCGAACAGGAACGACCGCAGGCGCGCCGGCAGCCGGTTGATCCCCGGCTGCAAATAGTAGTCGCGGTGATAGATCGCGGCCGCCTGCTCCTTGGTCAGGCCGCGGATCTCGGCCAGGCTGGCGCTGCGACCGAGATGACGGGACAAGGTGGCGCGGGTGATGCCGAACTTGGTCGGCCCGCCGCGATCGGCGGGATGGTCGACGAAGCCGCCCTCGCGGGCCAGGACTTCCTCGACCAGAGGATCCACAAGCGACATGATGGGCGAACTCCGGCAGGAACGGGCGGCCGGCAGCGACGTGCCGGACCCGTCGGCGGATGAGCATATATTCCTAACACATCTTTAGGTTTGGCGCAACCGCGTTGACGTCCTGGCGGCCGCGCGGCAGCATCGAAGGCAAGCGCCCCTGGGGAGACGGATGCCGGATCTGCCGCCCGCCGCCGCCAAGCTCTATCAGGCCGAGTTCGAGGCCCTGGCCTGGGCGGGCGTGCCCTATGTCGGCCAGCTCGGCTGCCGGGTCGAGCGCTGGGCGGCCGGCGATGTCGAGATCCGCCTGCCCTTTCAGCCGCTGCTGCAGCGGCCCGGCGGCACGATCTGCGGCCCGGCGCTGATGGCGCTGGCCGACATCACGCTGTACGGCGTCGTGCTGTCGGTGCTCGGCCGGGTCGAGCTGGCGGTGACCACCGATCTGACCCTGCATTTCCTGGCCCGGCCGCCGGCCGCGGACGTCCTCGCGACTGGCCGGCTGCTGCGGATCAGCCGCCGGCTGGCGGTCGGCGAGGTCGCCATGGTCACGGCCGGCAAGAGCGACCTCTTGTGCCATGCCACCGGCAGCTACGCGCTGCCGCCCAGCGTGGATTGACCATCGCGCGGCGATTGACAGGGCGGGCAATCCGGCCTACGAAGCTGGCCGAAGCTCGACTCGCCGGAGTCCGGGCATGGTCTTGTTCGGTTGATGGCGCGGTCATCGGCCGCCTGCAATCAATGGGTTCGCTTTGATGAAGACCTATTCCGCCACGCCCAAGGACGTCGCGCGGGGCTGGCACCTGATCGACGCCGAGGGCCTGGTCCTCGGCCGGCTCGCGGTGGTGGTCGCCAATCGTCTGCGCGGCAAGCACAAGGCGATGTTCACGCCCCACATCGACTGCGGCGACCATGTCGTGGTCGTGAATGCCGAGAAGGTCGTGCTGACTGGCCAAAAGCGCAGCCAGAAGACCTACTACTGGCATACCGGCTATCCCGGCGGGATCAAGGAGCGGACCGCGGACAAGATCCTGGACGGCGCCCACCCCGAGCGGGTGATCGAAAAGGCGGTCCAGCGGATGCTGCCCAAGGGCGCGCTCGGCCGGGCCCAGCTCAAGAAGCTGCATGTCTATGGCGGCGCCGAGCATCCGCATCAGGGCCAGACGCCGCAGGCGTTGGACATCGCGGGCATGAACCGCAAGAACAGCCTGGGGAGCGCCGCGCATGGCTGAGAACCCGACCCGTTCGCTCTCGGACCTGAAGGATCTGGCGCGCGCGCTGCCGAGCGAGCCCAAGGCCGAGCCGCAGGCGACGCCGAAGATCGACGCCAAGGGCCGGGCCTATGCCACCGGCCGACGCAAGGAGTCGGTGGCCCGGGTCTGGGTCAAGCCGGGCGCCGGACGAATCTCGGTCAATGGCCGCGAGCTTGAGGTGTATTTCGCCCGGCCGGTCCTGCGCATGGTGATCACCCAGCCCTTTGCGGTCGCCAACCGGGTCAATCAGTTCGATGTCGTCTGCACGGTCGAGGGCGGTGGCCTGTCCGGCCAGGCGGGCGCCGTCCGCCATGGCATCAGCCGGGCGATGGTGGCGTTCGATCCGGCCTTGCGGCCCTCGCTCAAGAGCGGCGGCTTCCTGCGCCGCGACGCCCGTCAGGTCGAGCGCAAGAAGTACGGCTTGGCCAAGGCGCGCCGCAGCTTCCAGTTCTCCAAGCGTTGATCCCAATCCCGTTGGCAATTTGACGGGCGCCTTCGGGCGCCCTTTTTGCTGGCGGCGACGGGACGCCGCCCTGGCGCCATCGGCTCAGTGGTCGCTCTCGTGGCTGCCGTCGCTGACGAAGCGCTGGCCGCAATACGGGCAGTCGACGTGGCCGGTCTTGCGGTCGATCGCGAGATAGACCCGCGGATGACCGAGCTGACCGCCGCCGCCGTCGCAGGCCACGCTCAGGCCGCTCACATGCACCACCTCGTCGCTCTGCGCCATGCCCGTCACGGTCCGCCCGCTGCTGGTAAAGCCAAGGCGCGCACCTTAGGGGACCGGGCCGAGGCTTGACAAGCAGCCCGCTTTGCCGGCCTCGATCGCAGCAGGCGCAGACCAGCGAAGGGACGGCCGGGCGATGTTGCTGATCTTGGGTTCCTTGAACGTCGACCTCATGTTCGCGGTCCAAGCGCTGCCGCGCCCGGGTGAGACCGTGCTCTGTCCGGGCTATCAGCAGGCGGCCGGCGGCAAGGGCGCCAACCAGGCGGCGGCCGCGGCCAAGACGGGCGCCAATGTGCGCATGTTCGGCCAGGTCGGCGACGACGATTTCGGCCGCTACGCGCGCGCCAATCTGGCCGCTGCCGGGGTCGACTGCGCCGGCGTGGCGCACGGCGATGCGGCGACCGGGATCGCCGTGATCGGCGTCGATCGCGCCGGCGAGAACCAGATCATCGTCGCCAGCGGCGCCAATCTTGCCTGCCATCAAGACCAGGTGCCGGACCAGCTGCTGGCCCCCGGCAACACGGTGCTCTGCCAGAACGAGATCCCGCCCGCCGCCAGCTTCGCCCTCCTGCAGCGCGCCCGGCGCCATGGCGCGCGCACCATGCTCAATCTGGCGCCGGCGACCGCCTTGTCGGCCGAGGTGCTGACCTCCCTGGACCTCCTGCTGGTCAACGAGATCGAGGCCGCCGCGGCCGCCGGCGCCGAGCCCGGCAGCGCCCCGCCGGCCGAGCTCGCCCGCAGTCTGGCTGCCCGCCACGGCCTGACCGTCGTGGTCACGCTGGGCGGCGCCGGCGCGCTCGCGATTGGCGCTGACCTGGCCTATCAGGTGGCGCCGCTCGCGATCCAGCCGGTCGACACCACCGGCGCTGGCGACACCTTCGCGGGCGTGCTCGCCGCTAGCCTGGATCTGGGCCAGCCGCTGCCGGACGCTTTGCGCCGGGCAAGCGTCGCCGCGGGCCTTGCCTGCCTCCGCTTGGGCGCCCAGACCAGCCAGCCGTCGGCCGCCGAGATTGCCGCCCGGCTGGACGAGGTTGCCATCCAGACCCTGCCGGCCTAGCCAGAGCCACCGCCGAGCGGCTCAGCGACGCCCCTGCGCGGCCACCGCCGGCTGGCGCGCCGGCAACGGGTCCGGCATCGGCCCGATGAGCAGCGCCGGGTCGAGGCCTTGGTCGAACCAGAACACGCCCCAATGCAGATGCGGCCCGGTCGCCCGGCCGGTCGCCCCGACCCGGCCGATCATCTGGCCGGCGGTCACTCGCTGGCCGACCTCGGTCCGCAGCTCGGACATATGGGCGTAGAGGCTGCTCAGCCCATGGCCGTGGTCGATCACCACGGTGCCGCCGGTGAAGTACATGTCCGGCACCGCCACCACGACCACGCCCGGGGCCATGGCGCCGACCGGCGTGCCGCTCGGCGCTGCCACGTCGAGGCCGCGATGCGGCGCGCGCGGCTTGCCGTTCAGGATCCGCTGGCTGCCGAACACGCCGGAAATCGGCCCCAGGGCTGGCCAGACCGGGGCGCTCGCGAAGCCGTCTTCGGCGCTGTCCAGCCGGCGGGCGGCATTGAGCTTGGCCTGATCCGCCTTGATCTTGACCAGATCCGCCGGCAGCGGCTCGACCTGGCGCGGCGGCAGGCCCTCGATCCGCTGGACCGCGAAGCGCCGCTGCCGGACCGCAAGCTCCCGGATCTCGCGCCGGCCGTCCGGCCGGCGCAGCTGCAGCCTGAGCGGCCCGCGCTCGTCGCGGCCGATGCCGAACAGAAAGCGCCCCTGATCGTCCAGCCGCAGCCGCCGGTCGCCGAGGCGCACCTCGCTGCCCGGCGCCGCCTGGCCGCGCACCAGCCCGCCTTGAACCACCTCGCCCGCCAGCTCCAGCGCCGAAGCCGGTGGGCCGGCCGCCAGCGCCGCCGCCACGATGATCAGTCCGAGCCAATGCCGCATCCGGCCCCTCCGTGTCGCCATCGTCCTGCCGCTTCTAGCCGATCGCGGCGAATTGCCCAAGCCGGACCGGCTGGCGGGCACGCGCGGACCGTTGACCGGAGCCTTGCACTCGTGGAGCTTGACGCAACGACGCCGAGGAGAAGCGCTTGAGCCGTCTCGACAGTTTCATCCGCCGCCTGCAGGCGCAGCGCGCCTGCCTCGATTTCGCGGCCGCGGCGATCAGCGAGCTGCCGGGACCGATCCTGGAGCTCGGCCTCGGCAATGGCCGGACCTTCGACCATCTGCGCGCCCTGCTGCCGGAGCGGGAGATCTTCGTGTTTGAGCGCGAGGTCCGGGCGCATCCCGACAGCACGCCGGATGGCGGTCATCTGCTGCTGGGCGACATCCGCGCCACCCTGCCCCGGGCGCTCGAGCACCTGCCGGGCCGGGCGGCGCTGGTCCATAGCGACATCGGCACCGGCGACGCCGCGCGCAACGCCGCCCTGGCGGCCTGGCTGGCCGATGCCTTGCCGGCCCTGCTGCAGCCCGGCGCCATCGTGGTGGCTGATCAGGCGCTCTTTGCGCATCGCTTGATCAACCTGCCGCCACCGCCCGGCATCGAGCCCGAGCGCTACTTCCTGTACCGGCATCGGCCGGCAGTGCCGTGATAATGGTCACAGTGCCTTAAGCATTTAGAGGTTACCCTGCCATGCCGATCCTTGATGTCGGGCGTGGCTCCTAGGTCCTGACCGGGGGTGGTTGCAGCAACGATGGCGGCAGACGAGGCCTTCTGGGTTCGGTTCTGGGGCGTGCGCGGCACGGTGCCCTGTCCCGGCGCTGCGACCTTGCGCTATGGCGGCAACACCGCCTGCATCGAGGTGATGTGCGGCCGCCAGCGGCTGATCTTCGACGCCGGCACGGGCCTGCGCGAGTTCGGCGCCAGCCTCGCCGGCCAGACCGGCCTGCGCGCCCATGTCTTCCTGACCCACACCCATATCGACCACATCAACGGCTTCCCGTTTTTTCGGCCCGCCTACAGCCCGGGCAATTCCTTCGAGCTCTGGGCCGGCCATCTGACCGCCCGCGAGGGCGGGCTGCAGGGCGTGCTGGCGACCCTGATGAAGGCGCCGATCTTCCCGGTGCCGCTCGACATCATGCATGCCTGCATCGCGTTCCACGATTTCCAGGCCGGCGCCACGCTCGAGCCGTTTCCCAATGTCGTGCTGCGCACCGCGGCGCTCAATCATCCGCAAGGGGCGACCGCCTACCGGATCGAGTTCGGCGGCAAGTCGATCTGCTACGTGACCGACACCGAGCACCGCGAGGGCGAGCTCGATCAGCGGATCCTGGCCCTGATCAAGGGCAGCCAGATCGTGATCTACGACGCCACCTACACCGAGGCCGAATATCCGCGCCATCGCGGCTGGGGCCATTCCACCTGGAACGAAGGCGTGCGCTTGTGCGAGGCGGCCGGCGCCGATCGGCTGGTCGCCTTCCACCATGATCCGGACCATGACGACGCCTTCATGGACGAGGTCGCCCTGGCTTTGGCCAAGGCCCGGCCGGGCTCGGTGGTGGCGCGGGAAGGCATGGTCCTGCATCCGTGACCAGACTGCTTTTGGCCGGCAGCGCCGCCTGATGCCGTTCTGGCAGCGCGGCCCGCGCCGGCGCTTGGCCATGGGCCTGGCGACCGTGCTCGGCCTCGCGCCGCGCGGCTTCTTCATCCCCTACCGCCACGCCGGCAGCGTCCAGGAGAGCACCTATCCCGAGCTCGAGCCGGCGTTCAAGGCCGCCTGGCCGGAGTTCGCCCAGCTGCTCGCGGCGATCGAGAGCGAGGCCAGCCTGATCCTGGCCGCCCAGGGCCCGGCGCCGCGGCCGCGCCTCGACCAGGCCTGGTTCCCCTGCCTGGATGCGGCCGCCGCCTTCGCCCTGGTCCGCCTGACCCGGCCAGCCCGGATCGTCGAGATCGGCTCCGGCCACTCGACCCGCTGGCTGGCGGCGGCGCTGGCCGGCGGCGCCCACGCCCCGGCGATCACCTGCATCGACCCGGCGCCGCGCGCCAGCCTGGCCGGCCTGCCGGTCGAATGGCGCCGCCAGCTGCTGCAAGCGGTCGGCGCGACCCCGTTCCAGACGCTCGCGGCGGGCGACATCCTGTTCATCGATTCCAGCCATGTCTGCATGCCCGGCAGCGATGTCGACCTGCTGATCGGCCGGATTCTGCCGACGCTCGCGCCGGGCGTCCTGGTCCATGTCCATGACATCTTCCTGCCCGATCCCTATCCCAGCGAATGGGCCTGGCGCGGCTACAACGAGCAGACCCCGATCGCCGCCCTGCTCCAAGGCGGCCGCTACCGCCTCCGCTTCGCCAGCCACTACACGGCCACCCGCCAGCCCGCCGCCCTCGCCCAAGCGCTGGCGCAGCTGCCCGCCCCCGCCGGTCCGCATGCCAGCAGCCTCTGGCTGGAAAAGACCGCCTAGCTGTTTGATCCGGTGGTGTGGTGGCACGCTCGGCCAGCATAGCGTGAGGGCGCTGGCCTGCCGCTCCGGCGTGAGCTCACCACCGTTCAGAAGTGGATCGGACCGAAGGAGGTCCGCGCCACCGTCTTCACGCCTGAAGTGAAAGTGGCCATCGTCACCTTCCGGCGCCGCACCCTGCTGCCGCTGGACGACTGCCTCGACGCGCTCCAGCCCACCATCCCGCACCTCACACGCTCCAGCCTGCGCCGCTGTCTTCAGCGCCAACGCATCAGCCGCTCGCCAGAGATCGAGGGCGATCAGCGCCAGAAGAAGCGCTTTGCCACC
>CADEGR010000083.1:0-13397 GCA_902826935.1 uncultured Alphaproteobacteria bacterium
CGAAATGCAGCTGCGCCAGATTGTAGACCGGATCGGCATAGTCCGGATCGGCGGCGATCGCACGCTCGAAGCCGGCCCGAGCGGCCGCGGTGGCACCCTCGGCGTCCATCAGCAACGCGAGGTTGTACCAGGCGTCGGCAAAGCCGTCGTCGATCGCGACCGCGAGCCGCAGATGGAACTTGGCGGCGGCGGTCTGGCCCAGCTCGCGCAACACGTTGGCGAGGTTGAACGCGGCGATCGGATCGCGCCGATCGAGCCGCACGCACCGCTGATACAAGCTGGCGGCCGCGGCCGGATCGCCCGCCTGCTCGGCATCCTCGGCCGCCTCGAACAGATCGTCGATCGAGGGATTGTCGCCTTCAGCCAATGGCAGGCGCAGCTGGCCGTCGAGTTCCGCCAGGCCCGTGCCGATCCGAGCGGCGATCCGGCCAAACCGGTCGCTCACCAGCTTCAGGCGGGCCAGCGGCCGATCCTCGAGATCGGACTTGTCCGCCGCCCGATCCGCGCTCTCGATGATATCGGCCAGCCCGATGCCGTCGGCCAGCAGGCGGGCGACCTCGCGTGCCACCACCAGATCGCGGAAGCTGCAGCCGTCGGCCTGGGGCTGGATCACGTCGAACAGGACCAGGAGGCGCAGCTGCTCCAGGCTCAAGCCCGCCTTGCCCGGCAGCGCCTCGAGGCTGACCGCGCCCGGCGGCGTCGGCCGGACCGGCAACAGACCCAGCCGATCGAGCAGCATGTTCTCGCTCAGGCATAGGGCACCGGCGGCATCGGCCCGCTGCAGCTTGCGCTGCAGCCGGCCATCCTTGAGCTGCCGATGGGCCTGATGGCTGACCACCATGATCGCGGTGTGACGGGCGACATCGCGCCGGACGATCGCGCCCCGCTCGACCAGCAGGGCCAAGGCATGGCGGCCGAGATCGCGCGCGAGCCCGCCCACGATCGTGACCATCCTGTCCTGAAAATCGATCTGGTCCGAGCAGAGCACGCGTCTGGACCTCAATGGCTGCCTTGCCATCGCGCCGCCGCCAGGCAGGGCCATCGGGGGCGCGACATGCAATGGATTTTCACGTACACGAAATGCCCAATCCGGGCAATCGGCGCTGACCCGCTGCGCGCCGTGATTTGCTCGGCGCGTGCTCGCCAGGCCACGGCGCGGCCGCGGCTTGACGGCGCGCCCGCAACTCCTGCTATGGTAGAAAAAGTCCGGTGGCTCAGCGGATTAAGCGGCCTTCCGGCATGACCATGGGTGGCATTGGGATGGTCGCTTGCTGATCGCGCGCTTGCCTGGCAGCCAACGCTGGCGCGCCCGGCCCGGTGTGCTCGGGCTGATGACCCTGCTCGGCTGGAGCCTGTTTGCCTACAGCCAGTATCAGCTGCAGGAGCACAGCCGCGACGCGGCGCATAGCCGCGGCCAGCTCCAGGCGCAGCTGAGCGCCGCCGAGCTGGAGCGGCAGGAGCTGGCGCGGCAGATCGAGGACGTGCGCCAGCAGCTCGCCGAGCGCCGCGCGCTCAGCCGCAGCCTGATGGCGGCCCGCCTCGAGCTGGCCTCGACCGAGCAGCAGCTGCATGCGGAGCGCGAGGCGCTGGCGGAACGGCAGACCGAGCTCAGCAACAGCGGCCAGCTGCTGGCGGCGCTGCGCAGCGAGACCTTGACCACCAAGGACGCGCTGCTCAAGGCGCGCGGCAGCCTCAATCGAAGATTGCAGACCACCATCGCCGAGGCACAGACCGAGCTGCAGGCCGTCCTGACCGCGCTGCAGACCAAGAAAGCCGAAGCCGCGAGCCTCGATCGCAAGCTCGCCGAGCTGGCTTTGCGCCGCGAACAGCTGGCTGCGGTGGCCGCCCTGCCGCCGCCGGCGCCAACCGCGGCACCGGCCCGCGCGACCCCGGCCGAGGTCGCTGAGCTGCCCGGCGAAGCCCGACCGAGCGGCGATCGCGCTGGCCTCTATCGCCTCGGCGCCTTGAGCGTGCCGAGCGATGCCGAGCTGGCCCAGGCGGCCGGTGGCGAAGCGACACCGGCAGCGTCCGATCTCGCTGGCCTCGCAGCGACCCCGGCCGCCGGCACAGCCTCGCCGCCCGCCAGCTGGGCCGAGGCGCAATATCGGCTGGGCGTCAGCCTGGCCAGCGCCGGCGAGCAGGACAGCGGCAGCCGCAAGCTCGAGGACGCCGTCCTCGCCTTCCGCGCGGCGCTCGGCGAGTGGACCGCCGAGACGGCGCCGCGGCAGCGGCCGAGAGCGCTGACCGACCTCGGCCATAGCCTGGCGCTGCTGGGCCGGCGCAAGAACGATCCGCAGCTGCTGCGCGAGGCGATCGCGAGCAGCCAGGAGGCGCTCGGCACGCTCAATCCGCGCCGAGATGCGCTGCGCTGGGCGGTCGCGCAGCACAGCCTGGGCGTGGCGTTCGAGGGCCTGGCGCGGCTGCGGCGTGGCATCGCCGACCATAACGCCGCGATTACCGCCTATACCGAGGCGCGCGATGCCTTCCAGACCGCCGGCGCCGAAGCACAGGCGGCCGAAACCGAACGCCGTCTGGCCGAGGCCAAGACGCTGCGCCTCGACCCGCCGCCCGTGCCTGTCCGCGCCGGCGCGTCGTGAAGTTGCGGTTGCTGTCGCAATAGCTGAGCGCTTGGCAGCGCCAGAGCATCACCTTGCCGGGATTGGCGCCGTGCGGCGTAGGTCCAGGCGCGTGCCCGCTGCGTTTGCTGTGCGTGGCTCGGCAAGGTTAGTTGTGGGAAGTCGGTTCTGGTGATGCCAGCACCGATGCCGATAGCTTGAGCTCCAGCTACTTGGGCGGCTGGCCGGAGCGGCGGCGGGCGGGGCGTGGGGCTGCCTGGGGGGTGGGCGCGCCGTGGCGGGTGCGGCTGCGCGCGGGGGGCTTGCGGCCATGTTCCAGGCTGCGCTGCAGGGCCGCCATGAGATCGACGAACTCGGGCGGCGGGGGCGGCTCGACCACCGGCGCCGGCTCGCCCGCCAGCTTGCGCTGGATCAGGGCCAGCAGCGCGGTCTGATAGTGGTCTTCGAAATGGCTGGGCTCGAAGGCGCCGCTCTCGGCGGCGATCAGCTCCTCGGCCAGCTCGAGCAGGGCGGGATCGAGCCGGCCCTGGCCGATCTCGGCGAAGAACGGGGCCGGATCGCGGACCTCGTCGAGGCTGCGCAAGGTGGTCAGCAGCAGGCCAGGCCCACGCGGCTGAAGCAGCGCCAGGCGCTCGCGCTGGCTTAGGACAACCCGGCCGATGGCGGCCTTTTCGGTCCGGCGCATGGCGGTCTGGATCACCCGGAACGGCTCGTCGTCGAGCTGTCCGGCCGGCGCCAGATAGTAGGGCTCGTCCAGATAGATCTGATCGACCGACGCTTCGGCCACGAATCGCTCGATCTGGATCGCCTTGGCCTGCTCCGGCACCAGCTGGGCAAGCTCGGCGTCGCTGATCAGGACGTAACGGCCGGGCGCATGCTCGTAGCCCTTGACCAGCTCGTCCCGGCTGACCTCGCCGCGCCCCGGGTCGTGCGGACGCATCTGGATGCGCTGGCCGGTTTCGGCATGGAGCAGATTGAGGCTGAGCCGCTGGGCCTCGCTGGTGGCGCGGTAGAGCCGCACCTGGCAACTGACGGAGGCGAGCCTGAGATGGCCGATCCAGCTGGCTCTGGGCGTTGCCATGCAGCACCTCGTCGGTTGGGCGTGCTCCCAATGCCATTAAAACACAAACGGCCTGCGTTGGCTCCCCTCAGGCGGCCGCGGCGGCGCTGGCGCATTCCCAATAGGGCTTCGGCCCGAAGCGCGCCGCCAGATAGTCGACCATCGCCCGGACCTTGGGCGAGAGATGCCGGTTGAAGGGGAACACGGCATAGATCGCGGTATCGAGCGCGGTCGGGCTGACCACGTGGTCGGCGAACAGGATCGCGAGCCGGCCGGCATGGACATCGGGGCCGACCAGCCAGGTCGGCAGGATCGCGATGCCGAGGCCGCCGACCACCGCTTCACGCAAGGCATCGGCGTTGTTGGCCTGGAGCGAGCCCGCGACCTCGACCTCATGAGTGAGCCCAGCCGGATCGCGCAGCCACCAGAGTGTGCGCAAGCTCTGGCGCTTGTAGATCAGGCAATTGTGCCGGGCCAGGGCATCCGGCGTCGCGGGCTGGCCGTGCTGCCCCAGATAGGCCGGGCTGGCGCAGATGACGCGGCGGTTCGGTGCCAGCTTGCGCGCCATCAGGCTGGAATCCTGCAGCTCGCCGATCCGCACCGCGAGATCGGCACCCGTCTCGACCAGATCGACGAAAGCGTCGGTCATGCTGAGCTCGATGCTGATCTCGGGGTAGGCGGCCAGGAACGCCGGCAGCGCCGGGGCGACGTGGAGCCGGCCGAACGCCACCGGCAGATTGAGCCGCAACAGGCCGCGCGGTGCCGCCTCGAGCTGGCTGACCGAGCGATTGGCGTCCTCGATCTCGCTCAAGATGCGCTTGGCGCGCTCGACATAGAGGCGGCCGGCCTCGGTCAGGCCGAGCTTGCGGGTGGTGCGGTTGAGCAGCCGCGCATGCAGCGCATCCTCGAGGGTCGCGATGCTGCGCGCGACCGACGACGGCGCCATGCCGAGCTGGCGGGCAGCGCCAGAGAAGCTGCCCTGCTCGACCACCGACACGAACAGCTGCATCCCGGTCAGCAAATCCATGCGGCCCACCATCTTTGCGTCCAACGCACAGATGCTCGACGATCTGGCCCCATTATGCAAGCTCAAGCAAAGGACTACATCAACGGCATGGCTGGCGGCATGGCCGCCGGCTGCTGCAAGGACATGAATGCCATGACCCGCACCACCCTGACCCGCGTCAGCCCGCTCCCCATCCAGGTGATGGAGCACTATCGGCAGGAGGCCAAGCGTCAGCGCGCCCAGGCGATGCACGCCCTACCACGGACGCTCTGGCGCAAGCTTGCCAGCGCTCTTGGCAATGACCGGCCAGCCAGCCCACCGACCGGCGGCCGCCTCAAGACTTCCTGATCAAGCGGCTCTCTTTCGCTGGTTTTGGACTGGCGTTAGTTCTGGACCGGCTGGCTGTGCCGTGCGATCGCCTGGCGGGCGGCGGCGAGCATCCCCTCGCCATCGATGCCCTGCTTGTCGGCTTCCGCCACCCAGCGGTCGAGCACCGGTGCGGTCGCGGTCCGGAACCGGTCATACTCGGCCGTCGGCAGCGTGATCATCTGATTGCCCTGCTCGATCTCGGCGCGCCGGCCCGGCTCTTCGGCCGCCATGAAGATCTGGCCGACCTCGGCGGCGATGTTGGCGCCGGAGTTCTGGTCGATGATCGCCTGCAGATCCGGCGCCAGGCTCTGATAGGCCCGCTGGTTCATGAGGAACAGGAAGACTGCGGTACCGAAGCGCTGATCGTCGGGGCCGGTCGTGGTGCTCGAGGTCAAGGTCTGGACCTTCAAGGGCGGCACCACCTCGAACGGCAGCAAAACGCCGTCGACCACGCCTTTGGACAGCGCGATCGGCACCGCCGGCACCGGAATGCCGAAGGGCTTGGCGCCAAGCTCCTGGAGCATCCACAGGCCGGTCCGGGAGGGCGAGCGGATCACCATCCCTGCCAGATCCTCGACCCGACGGATCGGCCGCTCGACCATGTGGAAAGCCTGGCCAGCGGACGCATGGATCAGGATCGGATGGACCTCCTTGAAGTCCTCGGCGAGATATTGCGGATAAAGGTCCTGGATCGCTAGATTCGTCGCCACCGCATCACGGGTATGCACGAACGGCAGCTCGAACACCTCGACCCGCGGGAACTTGCCGGGCGTGTAGCCGGCCAGGGTCCAGACGATGTCGATCCGGCCTTCTCGCACCATGTCGTAGAGGTCCGGCGCCCGGCCGCCCAGGACCATGGACGGGTAGATCCGGACCGCGATCCGGCCGCCTGACTGGGCCGCGACCCGGGCCCCCCAAGGCTCCATGAAGACCCGCTGCTGAGGCGCTTTGGGTCCCAGGAAATGCATCACCCGCAGCGTCACCTCCGGCGCCGCGTCGGCCGCGTCCGCCGCCGGCAGCCCAGCCCAGCAAAACAGGGCCAGGAGGCCCCAGCGCAGCGTCTGAACCAGCATCAGCGTCTCCGAAAGGGCGGCGCGGCGCAGCTAGCCATGGCCTGGGATGACCGCCTGCACGCGGCGCTGCAAGGTGCGCGCCGATTTCGGATCGGTCGAGATGAACAGGCTGAAGGTCTTGCCGCCAGCACCCGTCTGGCCGCGCGCCAGGATCGGTGCGGTCAGCTCGACCGTCTGCTTGCCGGCCGGAATGTTGAGGATGCCGCGCTGCGCCTCGTAATCCGCGCCGGCCCGCGCCGTGCCGTCGATCGTGGAGTAGATCAGGACCAGCGGCTTGTCGGCCGGCCGGGACAGATTGAAGCGAAAGGTGACCGCCCGATCGCCCGGCCTGGCCGGCGCGGCTGCGGCATCGATCTCGATCAAGCCAGCCCCGTCGGCCGGCGGGCTGACCGGCGGCGGCGTCTCGGCGACGGGCGGCGCCACGGCCGCCACGGCTGGCGCCGGCGGCGGCTCGCTGGCCGGGCGACTCGGTGCCGCCAGCTGCGGCTCGACCCTGGCGACCGCAGCGGGGGCCGGCTCGGCCGCTGGTCGGCTCGGCTTGATCGCGGGCCTGACCGTATCCGGCGCTGCGGCCGGGCGGACTTCCGGTCCGGCCGGCTTGAGCGGGCTCGGCGCCGCAGCCACGGCCAGGGTCTCCAGGATCACCCCATCCTTGACCTTGGTCGGCTGAAAATTGAGCGACAGCCGATAGACGCCGTCCTCCCAGCCCATGAAGCTGCCAAGGATCGGCTCGCCGCCGGGCTCGCGCGGCGGGAAGAACACGGCCTGGATGTCGACCGCGCGGACCGCCCCGAGACCGCCCCGGGCGCGCCGGATCTGCACCGTGTTGCGATCGGCGCGCACGACCTGGCCTTCGATCGTCTGGCCGTTGTTTAGGACGATCGTCTCAGGCGCCGGCTCCTCCGCGGCCATGCCAGCGGCTGCGGGCAGCAGGCCCGCGGCAACCACCGGTCCGAGAATGCGCGGCTTGCAGATGGCCATCAAGGCGTCTCCCGCTGCGGCGCCGGCCATGGCTGGCCAGCCCCCCGATCAACGGCCGGCATGCGGATCCAAGGTCCGCCGCCGCCCCTCAACGCTTGGCGGTCAATAGCTTTTCGGCGAAGGATAAACGCTGCCAGCCTGGGACGTCGTCACGCAAATCGAAGCTGCGCCATTTGGGATGGAACGGCGGCTCGCGCAGGCGGCCGACATTCTCGCTGAGGCGCGTGATGAAGCGATCAAGGCGCCGGCCACGCGGATGGTCCGGGGCCCAGTTATAGGCGGCCAGCAGCTCGCTGGTGGCGACGGTCGCGACGCTGCCGCCGGCCGGCAGCAAGCGGGGATAGGTTTGGGCGGTCAGCTCGACCGGGCGGTAGCGCCCGGTGATCCGCTCGACCGGCAGCGGCAGCAAATGCAGCCCGGCTTCGGCCGGCAGATCGATCAGAAACTCGACCGGCGCGCCATCGACCACCACCATGGCGTCGATCGTGCCGTCGGCCAGCTCGCGGAGCGCTGCCTGCTCCGGATAGGTGGTGACGTCGACCGCGATGCCGAGCTCGTCGAACAGGATGCCCGAGGTCATGAAGCTGCCGCTGTTCTCGACTCCGAAATTGACCCGGCGCCCGGCCAGCTGCTCGATCGCGGCGACCTCCCGGCGGGCCAGCAGATGGACCTCGGCGTCGCCGAGCTTGGCGATGAAGCGGAGATGCTCCGCCAAGCCGGGAATCGCCTGGTTCTGGCCGAAGAAGTCGAGCACGTCCGCCGGCACGATCGCCACATCGATGCCCTTGAGGTAGAGCAGATCCTCGACATTGCGGCTGGCGCCTTCGCCGACCATCGGCAGGAGGCGAAAGTTGTAGCCGTCGTTCAAGGCGAGCGCCAAATCGGACGCCAGCTGCAGCTCGGAGCTGTAGAGCGGGCCGGCCAGGAGCCCAACGGTGCCCTGATTGACCAGCGCCTGTTGGGTCTCGCTGATCTGCGCCAAGGCGCCGGCGGCCGACCCTGCCAGACCAGCCGCGCCAACTAGGAAGCCTGTAAGCAGGCGGCGTCGATGCACGTATCACTCCTTCAACGTTCCAGCTTGGATAAAAGATGGTGCGACATCGGACAAGCCACCGCGCAGAACTATTCGCCAACATGACAACTTCGTGAACTGTCAATCACCAGATACGTTCATGACAATAACTACTATTTCTCCTTCAAGTTATTGCTGAGGAGGCTCGTTCGAGCAATTGGGGCGACAGCTCAAGACATCGCCGGCCATCTGTGCTAGGCGGGCCGGCATCGCAGACTGCACGGATTCGTCGGATGATCAGCTCGAATCGCTGGCGCCCTGTGGCGCAGGCATGGCTCTTGAGCGTGCTCCTGCTTGGCTGGGTCGGCGCCGACCAGTCGGTGCATGCCGAGAGCGCCGCCTTTGCAGCCGCCAAGCGGCTCGGCCCTGGCATGAATCTCGGCAACGGCCTGGAGGCGCCACGCGAGGGCGACTGGGGCATCGTCCTGGACAAGGCCGATTTCGCCGTGATCGCGGCGGCCGGCTTTCGTCACATCCGCCTGCCGGTGCGCTGGTCGGGCAATGCCGAGCAGGCACCGCCCTACACGATCGACCCCGACTTCGTCGAGCGGGTCGATTGGGCGATCGATCACGCCCGCCGCCATGGCCTGGCAGTGGTCCTCGATGTCCACCACTACCAGGAGGCCATGGCCGATCCCAGCAGCCACCGGGCCAGGCTGATGGCGCTGTGGGACCAGATCGCGCGGCACTACGCAAGCGCCCCGGATGATCTCTATTTCGAGATCCTGAACGAGCCGAACCGCGCCATGGATGATGTCTGGAACGAGGTGCTGGCCGAGAATCTGGCGGTGATCCGGCAGAGCAATCCGACCCGGCCGGTGGTGGTCGGACCGCGCGGCAACAATAGCATGGACGAGCTGGATGCGCTCGAGCTGCCGGACGATCCGAACCTGATCGTGACGGTGCACAACTACAAGCCGCTCGAGTTCAGCCATCAGGGCGCGGTCTGGGTCGAGGGCGCCGACGCCTGGCTCGGCCGGGTCTGGCAAGGCACGCCCGACGAGCAGGCCGAGCTGATCGAGCGCTTCGAAGCGGTCGATGCCTGGGCGCGCGAGCACCGGGTGCCGATCTATCTGGGCGAGTTCGGGGCGATCGCCAAGGCCGACATGGCGTCCCGCTGGCGCTGGACCAACTTCGTCCGCAACCAAGCCGAGCGGCGCGGTTGGGCCTGGGCCTATTGGGAATTCCGCTCCGGTTTCGGCGCCTTCGATCTGAGCGAAGGGCGCTGGAACCCACTTCTGAGTGCCCTCATGCCTGGCGCGCCCGGCTAAGGCCCGACCGCTTGCGCCGCCCCGCTGGATCAGGCTTGCTCACTCTGATCCAGCGGATGGAGGCGGCACGACCATGACCCTCGAGCTGTGGCTGGCCTTTGTCGGCGCGGCAGCGGTGCTGCTGGCGATCCCCGGGCCGACGGTCCTTCTGGTGGTCAGCTACGCGCTCGGCCATGGCAGCCGGGCGACGCTTGCGAGCGTGGCCGGCGTCGGGCTCGGCGATTTCACCGCCATGACCGCCTCGATGCTGGGCCTGGGCGCGCTTCTGGCGACCTCCGCCACGATCTTCACCGTGATCAAATGGCTGGGGGCGGGCTACCTGATCTATCTCGGCATCCGGCTTTGGCGGGCGCCGGTCGGCACGCTGGCCGCCGCAGCGCCGGGCGATGAGCGGCCTGGCCGGATCTTCGGCCATCTCTACGCGGTGACCGCGCTCAACCCCAAGAGCCTGGTGTTCTTCGTCGCCTTCGTGCCGCAGTTCCTCGACCCGATCGCCGCCTTGCCGCGCCAGATCCTGATCCTGGAAGCGACCTTCCTGGTCCTGGCCATGCTCAATGCCGCCGGCTATGCCCTCCTGGCGCAGGCGGCGCGGCGGACCATCCGCGAGCCGGCGGTCCAGCGCCGCGTCAACCGCGTCGGCGGCTCGCTCTTGATCGGCGCCGGGCTGCTGGCGCTCGGCTGGCGCAAGGCCGCCTGAGTACGCCGCAGCGCAAGCGGGCGCCATTGGCCGCCATCGGTGGCTCGGCTATGCTGCTCATTGGCCGGGCAGCAGCACCAAGCCCGCCGGACGGGAGTGTCGCATGAGTGTCATCCAGCCGACCCATAATCTGTCGCTCGCCGAGCTCGACAAGCGCAGCTTCTTCCACCCCTTCACCGCGCTCGCCGACCATCTCGAGACCGGCCCGCGGGTGATCACCGAGGGCGAGGGCGTCTGGGTCAAGGATGAGCACGGCCAGCGCTATCTGGACGCGGTCGCCGGCTTGTGGTGCGTCAATATCGGCTATGGCCGGCGCGAGGTCGCCGAGGCGATCTACGAGCAGGCGAAGAAGCTGGCCTATTTCCACTCGTTCTCGTCGATGGGCACGGAGCCGTCGATCCGCCTGGCCGACCGGCTGATCCGCCTGGCGCCGGCCGGCATGAGCAAGGTCCTGTTCGGCTGCAGCGGCTCGGACGCCAACGACACCAACGTCAAGCTGGTCTGGTATTACAGCAATCTGCGCGGCAAGCCGGACAAGGTGAAGATCATCGCGCGCAAGCAGGGCTATCACGGCGTCACGGTGGCCTCGGCCAGCCTGACCGGCCTGCCCATGCTGCACCGCTCGTTCCATCTGCCGATTCCGGAGGTCCGCCACGTCAGCTGCGCCGATCCTTATCGCGGCAAGCCGGACGGCATGTCCGAGCTGGACTATTCCGCAGCGCTCGCCAAGGAGCTGGACGAGACGATCCGGCGCGAGGGGCCGGACACGGTTGCGGCCTTCATCGCCGAGCCGGTGATGGGGGCGGGCGGCGTGCATGTGCCGCCCGAGGGCTATTTCCAGGCGATCCAGCCGGTCCTGAAGGAGCATGACGTGCTCCTGATCGCCGACGAGGTGATCTGCGGCTTCGGCCGGCTCGGCCAATGGTTCGGCTCGCAGATCTATGGCATCGAGCCGGATCTGATGACCATCGCCAAGGGTCTGACCAGCGGCTATGTGCCGATGTCGGCCAGCCTGGTCGGCGAGAAGATCTGGCAGGTCCTGATCGAGCATGCCCACGAGACCGGGCCGTTCGGCCATGGCTATACCTACAGCGCCCATCCGGTCGCGGCGGCCGCCGCCATGGCCAATCTCGACATTCTCGAGCAGGACCAGCTGGTCCGGAACGCCGAGACCGTCGGCGCCTACTTCCAGAGCCTGATGCGCGAGCGTTTCGCGGGCCACCCGCTGATCGGCAACATCCGCGGCATCGGCTTGATCATGGGCGTCGAGTTCGTGGCCGAGCGCGCGAGCAAGGCTGCCTTTCCGTTGCCGTTCAAGGCCGCCGCCCTGGTCTCCAAGCACTGCCTGGCGGCCGGCCTGATGGCGCGCCCGCTGCCCGGCGGCGACATCATCGCGTTCTCGCCGCCGCTCACCCTGACCATGGCCGAGGCCGAGGTGATCGCCGACAAGTTCGGGGAGGGCCTCGCCAAGGCGACCGACGAGCTGCGCAGCAGCGGCCGCTGGGCGGGCTGAGCCAGGCGGGATTCGGGCGGCCCGGCCAAGCGACGCGCACCAGATGATCGGCCTCAGGTGGCGGCGACCAGGCCGGCGCGCGCTGGCCTTCTGGCTGGTGGATCGGCCGCGGCTCAGCTCGGGCGCAACGTGACGGCGCCGCGCACCACGCCCGCTCCGCCGCTGGCACCGGCGGCGGCCGAGGCCCTGCTCGAGGCGCTGGCCGCCCGGCGCGGGGTGATCAGCGCGGTCGGCGCCGGCGGCAAGAAATCGACCCTCTACCGGCTGCTGCGCGCCCACCAGGCGCTCGATACCGGCCGGGTGGTGCTGACCACCACGGTCCAGACCGCCCAACCGCCGCCGGATCTGGCGCCGCTGCTCCTGCTGCCGCCGGACGAGCCGCCAGAGGCGCTGGTCCAGGCGACCTTGCGGGAGACCCCGCAGCTGATCCTGGCGCAGCGCGGCGCCAAGCCCGACCGGCTGGCTGGCCTGGCGCCTGCGACGATCGCGTCCCTGGCCGCCGAATGCGCCTGCACCGCTTGGCTGGTCAAGGCGGATGGCGCCCGGATGCGGCTGATCAAGGCGCCGGCGGAGAGCGAGCCGGTGCTGCCGCCGGACGTCACGACCCTGTTGCCGATCGTGTCGGCGCGGGTCTTCGGCCGGCCGCTGGACGAGCGGATCGCCCACCGCCTCGAGCAGCTCTGTGCCGTGCTCGGCACGCCGCCGGGCCAACCGGTGATGCCCGAGCTGGTCGCCCGGCTGCTGACCAGCGAGCAGGGCGCGCTCCAGGGCGCCGGCGATGCCGAAGTCGTGCCGGTGATCACCGGCGTCGACACGCCGCCACGGCGGGCAGAGGCCCTGGCGGCTGCCCAGGCCGCTTTGGCAGCGACCAGCCGCTTCACGCGCGTGGTCCTAGCCGATTTCGCCGCCGCCTGGCCCGTGATCGAGGTGGTGACCGCCCGCCAGAGCCGGCGCACCTGACGACAGGCTTGCGGCCTATTTCTCGTTATGGTTGAATAAGCCATGCTTGAGATTGCCCGGGTGCCCCATGCCGCATGAGCCCAAGCGCGACGGTTCGGCCGTGCGCCAGAACGCTGGCCTGTGCGTCCGCACGCTGCGCCAGATGCTGCCGGCCAATTGGCGCTTCGCCGAGCGGGCGGCGCTCGAGCTGGCCAGCCAGATGGCGCATCTGGCCTGGCCAGACCGCGCCGAGCTGCTGGATCAGTATTTCGCGCGGCAGGCGGACGCCATGCTCGGCCCGGCCCGAGTTGCCGCCTTGGTCGATGGCCGGATCGAGCCCGATCCGCGCGGCCGCAGGCAGGTGGTCGACGAGCGCGCCGCGCATTTCGCGACCTGGTGCCGGGCGATCGTGACCGCGATCCTGCTGGTGCTGGACGAAGAGGCCGAGGTCAACGATCCACATCAGGCGCTGACCTGCCTGCTCGCCCCCAGCTGGCGCTTCGCCCGCGCCGCCGCTGCCTGGGTCGCGATCGAGAGCATGCAGCCGATCGCGGCCTGCCTCAGCCGGCGGCCGGGCTTCGCCCTGGTCTTGCTCGCGACCAGCCCCAGCGATTCGGTCGAGCGCTTCATGGCGCGCGACGCCTTCTGGCTGGCGCTCGAGCAGCGCTGAGCCGCCGCCCGCGCGCCGGGCTTGCGCACATCCGGCAGCTTCGTTAGACAAGCCTCCGGCGGCCTCGAGCAGGCGGCCGACCGTGACCGCGGAGGGGTGCCGGAGTGGTTGAACGGGGCGGTCTCGAAAACCGTTGTACTCGCAAGAGTACCGAGGGTTCGAATCCCTCC
>CADEGR010000083.1:13497-19353 GCA_902826935.1 uncultured Alphaproteobacteria bacterium
GCCGAGCGGCGGCAGGCCGCCCATCCACAGGCCCTTTTGCTTGGAGGCCGCGATCTTGTCGCGGATCCGCTCGGCCGTGACCTCGCGCTCGAACTGGGAAAAGGGCAAGAGCATGTTGAGGGTCAGCCGGCCGGGCAAGCGGAGCGCTAGCCTGAGCCATACCAGGAAGAACGCGGCCGATTGGGAAGATCCCGCTTGATCGCTCTGGCGCGTCAACTAAAATGTTAGTTGACGATACAAGGGACCCAGGTGATTGACGGCCAGTCGCAAGGCAAGAGGCCGGCGGCGGGTGTCGAAAGCCGCGCTGGTTCAGGAGGATCTGCGGCGTGCGATCATCCGTCTGGAGCTGGCGCCTGGCACGCGGATCGACAAATCGGCGGTCGCGGAGCGCTTGGGCGTCTCGCGCCAGCCCGTCAGCGAGGCGCTGGGACGGCTTGCGGCCGAGCGTCTGGTCGAGATCGCGCCGCAAAAGGGCACCTATGTTGCCCGCATCAGGCTGCCGGACGTGATCGAGGCCGCCTTCGTGCGCCAGGCGCTCGAAGCGGCGACGGTCCGGACGATCGCTGCCGAGCTGGATGCCGAGACGCTGCGAGGTCTGGAGCGCAACCTCGCCGAGCAGGCGGACGCCGAGCAGGGCGACGAACGTGAGCGCTTCTATGAGCTGGACGTCAAGTTCCATGCTTTGCTGTTTCAGCGGCTGGCCTCGCCCTTGGTGGCGGATATCGTGGAATCGTCACGGGCTCAGCTCGAACGTGCTCGGCGCTTGCTGCTGCCCAAGCACAATCGGACGATCAGGACGCTGGCCGAGCATCGGCGCATCGTGGCGGCGCTGGCCATGCGCGACCCGCAGGCGAGCGCGGATGCGATGCGTGATCATCTCCAACAGGGCGTTCGCGAGCTCCAGGAATTCGCGGCCGAACGGCCTGATCTGTTCGCACCGTGAGGCTCGACCGGCCGCATGCGACGGCCGGCGATCAAACAGCATGATCATCGGGGAGTGCTAGGAATGAAATTGCGAGCGTGGCTATCGGGCACGGCCATGGTGGCCATGGCCAGCCTTCTGACCAGCGTCGGTCAGGCCAAGGATTTCGACGGCGTGACGGTCAACGTCATGACCTTCACCGGCCCCCAGATCGCGGAGCCGTTGCAGCGCCGCGGGCCGGATTTCGAAGCCCTGACCGGTGCCAAGATCAATGTGATCACCGTGCCGTTCTCGGACCTCTACACCAAGCTTCTGACCGACTGGGCGAGCGGCACCAACTCGATCGATGCCGCGGTGTTCGCGCCGCAATGGATGGTCGACTATGTCGGGCCCGGCTATCTCGAGGACCTGACCGACTGGGCCGCCGCCGACACGGCGCTGCAGGCCGACGACATCGCGCCGTTCTTCCGCGAGTTCTCGCAGACCTATAATGGCCGCACCTATCTTCTGACCCTCGATGGCGATTTCCAGATGGTCTACTATCGGACCGATCTGTTCGCCGAGGCGGGCCTGACCGCGCCGGCCACCTGGGACGACTATCTGAATGCCGCCAAGACCTTGCACGGCAAGGACATGAATGGCGATGGCCAGGGCGACTATGGCTCCTGCATCGCCAAGAAGCGCAATGCCCAGTCCTACTGGATGATCACCTCGGTCGCCGGCGGCTTCATCCAGGCCAAGGGCACCAGCGAGGGCGTGTTCTTCGATAGCGCGTCAATGGCGCCCCTGGTCAACAACGAGGCCTTTGGCGCAGCGTTGGACGTCTATACCGCGACGACCCAGTACGGCCCGCCGGACGAGATCAACCTCGATGTCGGCGATACGCGCAGCCTGTTCACCACCGGCCGCTGCGCCCTCACCCTCGACTGGGGCGACATCGGCACGCTGGCGATCGATCCCGAGAACTCCAAGGTGATCGACAAGGTGGGCTCGGTCATGCTGCCGGGCTCGAAGAAGGTGCTCGATCGCGCCAGCGGCAAGCTCGTCGATTGCGATGCCAACACCTGCCCCCACGCGATTGACGGCGTCAACCGGGCGCCGTTCGCGGCCTTCGGCGGCTGGTCCGGCGGCATCAACAAGGCAGCCGACGCCAAGGTCAAGCAGGCGGCCTACGCCTTCTTCTCCTATATGAGCCAGCCAGCGCAATCCAATGTCGACGTCACCATCGGCAAGACCGGCTTCAATCCCTATCGGATCTCGCAGTTCGACAAGATCGATCAGTGGACCAAGGCAGGCATGAGCGAGGCCGCCGCCAAGGACTATCTGGGCGCCATCAAGGCCAGCCTCGATAGCCCGAACATGGTCCTCGATCTGCGCATTCCGAAGAACCAGGCCTATCAGCAGGTGGTGCTGGACACCGCGATCGCGCGGCTGCTCGCCGGCGAGATCGATAAGACGGCGGCGATGCAGGCGATCGAGGCGGGCTGGAACGAGCTGAACGAAGACGAAGGGGTTGACGAGCAGCTCGGCTTCTACAAGGCGACGCTCGGCCAGAAATAGGCGCAGCGGCCGCTCCGGTCCGGCGCACGGGATGCGCCGCGCCGGGCCGGAGCGTCGCAGCCTACGTACCGCCTCCGATGTCCTCCGCCGCGCCACCCCAAGCACGCGCCGCCACAATGCCGACGGTAGCGCCGGATCCCTGGCGCATGCGCCTATCCGCCTGGGCCGATCGCCAGGCGGCGGCGGTGATGATCCTGCCGGCGGTGCTGATCCTGCTCGCCTTCTCCTTGTTCCCGCTGCTGGCCTCCGCCTATCTCGCCTTGTCCCGCTTCTCCCTGGCCGCCGGCGGCTACAAGATCCGCTTCGTCGGCACGCGCAACTTCGCGAAGCTCCTCATAGGCTCCGAGCAGTTCCACTTCCTCGGCACCTTCGGCCGGCTGTCGGTCCTGGACTATCTGATCCTGGGGCTGGCAGTGGCCAGCTGCGGCTACGGGCTCTGGCGCTATCTCGCCGGCGGCCGGGCCGGGCTGCTCGGCCTCGCCGGCCGGCTGATCGCAGGGCTCTTGGCGCTCGCCCTCCTCGCCTTGGCGCTGATCGTCCTGAACGCGCCGGGCTTTCCAGGCTCCTTGGTGGTGACCCTCGTCTACGTCGTCGCCGGCGTCGCCCTCCAGTTCGCCCTTGGGCTCGGCCTCGCCTTGCTCTGCGCCCAGCCGCTCAAGGGGCGCAACTTCTTCCGGATCGTGTTCTTCATCCCGCTCATGGTGACCCCGGTCGGCATCGCCTATGCCTTTCGCATGCTGGCCGACATGGGCAAGGGGCCGTTCGCCCCGATCTGGCAGCTGTTCGGCCTGGCGCAATTCTCTTGGGCTTCCGATCCCTGGTCGGCACGCCTGGTGGTCATGATCGGCGATGCCTGGCAGTGGACGCCGTTTCTGTTCCTGGTGCTGCTGGCCGCGATCGAGAACCAGCCGCGCGATCAGGTCGAGGCAGCGCGCATCGATGGCGCCAGCTCCTTCCAGATCTTCCGCGACATCACCTGGCCGGCGATCGCCCCGGTCGCCGCGACCGTGGTCCTGATCCGCCTGATCGAGGCGTTCAAGATCATCGACCTGCCCAACGTCCTCACCAATGGCGGCCCCGGCATCGCCACCGAGAGCCTGACCCTCCACGCCTTCATCGCCTGGCGGACCCAGGATCTGGGCGCTTCGGCCGCGGTTGGCTACAGCTTGCTGTTCGTCGCCACCGTGACCTGCGTCGCCTTCTTCAACCTGGTCGCCCAGCGCACGCGGCGGCATGAAGCATGACGCCCGCCCGCTCGCTCCACCAGCGTCTGCTCGAGCCCGCCGACGTCGGTGCCATGGCGCCGCTCGCCAAGCTGGCCTGCTATGGCTTGCTCGGCTTGTGGACGATCGTCGTCCTGTTCCCGCTCTACTGGCTCCTGGTCACCTCGGTGAAGCTGCCGATCCATGTCGATGCCGGGCCGGTCTATCTGCCCTTCGTCGACTTCATGCCCTCCGGCCATGCCTGGCGCTACATCTTCGTCGAGCTCGGCAACGATACGCTGCGACCCTACCTCAATTCGGTGATCATCGCATTGGGCTCGACCGCGCTGGCGGTCCTGTTCGGCTCGCTCGCGGCCTATGCCCTGGTGCGCATTCAGTATCGCGTCACCGTCGGCAGCATCCTCGCCTTCATTCTGATCCTGGCGGGCGTGGTCGCGGCCGCCTGGCGCTTCGGCGTGCCCTGGCCGCTCGCGACCGCGATCGGGCTCGCGCTCTTCCTCCTGTTCCTCGGCAGCCTCAACCGGCATCTCAAGCAGGCACTTGGCAACAACGACATCCTGTTCTGGATGATCTCGAACCGGATCATGCCGCCGGTGGTCGCGGTGCTGCCGATCTACATCATGTTCCAGCAGCTCAAGCTGCTCGACACCCATCTCGGCCTGATCATCACCTACATGGCGGTCAACCTGCCGATCGTGGTCTGGCTGATGCGCGACTTCTTCGCGGCGATCCCGGTCGATCTGGAGGAGAGCGCCCAGATCGACGGCGCCTCCAAGCTGCGCATCCTGTTCACCATCGTGCTGCCGCTCGCCCGCGCTGGCCTTGTCGCCTGCACCCTCCTGGTGCTGATCCTGGCCTGGAACGAGTATCTGCTCGCCCTGTTCCTCTCGACCGCCGACGCCCAGACCCTCCCGATCCTGGTGGCCGCCCAGAACGCCACCCGCGGCCCGCAATGGTGGTACATGTCGGTTCTGATCGTGATCATGATCGCGCCCGTGATCCTGATCACCGTCCTCCTCCAGCGCTTCATCGCCCAGGGCATCCTGGTCGGTGCGGTGAAAGGGTAGCAAATGGAGGTGAGGCTGGACGGCTTGCGCAAGTCCTTCGGCCCGGTCGAGGTGGTCAAGGGGCTCGATCTCGAGATTCCGGACGGCCAGTTCCTGGTCCTGCTGGGCCCGTCCGGCTGCGGCAAGACCACGGCGCTCAGGATGGTTGCCGGGCTGGAATCGGTGAGCGCCGGACGGATCCATATCGGCGCGCGCGACGTCACCAATCTGCTGCCGAAATATCGCGACATCGCGATGGTTTTCCAGTCCTACGCGCTCTACCCGCATATGACCGTGGCCGAGAACATCGGCTATCCCTTGAAGTTGCGCGGCACCGCCGCCGCCGAACGGACCCAGCAGGTGCGAGCCGCCGCCGCCAAGGTCCATCTGGAGGAGTATCTGGAGCGCTACCCCCGCCAGCTCTCCGGCGGTCAGCGCCAGCGCGTGGCCCTCGCCCGGGCGATCGTCCGCCGCCCGGCCGCCTTTCTCATGGACGAGCCGCTGTCCAACCTGGACGCCAAGCTACGCGGCTTCATGCGCGCCGAGCTGAAGCATCTCCAGCGCGAGCTCGGCACCACCACGATCTACGTCACCCACGACCAGATCGAGGCCATGACTCTCGCTGACCGGGTCGCGGTGATGCATCAGGGCGTGGTCCAGCAGATCGCACCGCCCCGGCAGATCTACCACGATCCCGCAAACCTCTTCGTCGCCGGCTTCATCGGCGCCCCGCCCATGAATTTCCTGGCGGGCGAGATCGCCGAGGGCATGTTCCGCTGCGCTGCCGGTCAGCTCCCCTTGCCGGCCATGCCGCCACGAGCGAAGGCTGTCCTCGGGTTTCGTCCCGAAGCCGCCCGCATCACCGCACCCGCGGCCGGCGCCTTCCAGGGCCGCCTCTACGCCACCGAGATGACGGGCGACCAGACCATCGTCATGGTGGCACTCGACGGCGGCCATGTCACGGTCACGACCGACCCGGATTTCGACGCGCCGATGGATACCGCGGTCGGGCTCACCATGGACGCGGCGAAGCTGTGCGTGTTCGATGCAGCGACGGAGCAGCGAGTGCGCATGGAAGCGTAGGCGTGCGCGGTCAATGGCGGCC
>CADEGR010000084.1:0-3199 GCA_902826935.1 uncultured Alphaproteobacteria bacterium
CACCAGCCAGTCCGAGAGGACCATGGTGCCGCCGGTCACCGCCGAGCGGTCGCCACCGGACTCCCGGATGACCGGCGCCGACTCGCCGGTCACCGCACTCTCGTTGACCGAGGCGACGCCGGCCACGACCTCGCCATCGGCCGGGATGATGTCGGTCGCCTTGACCAGCACGTGCTCGCCGACCTGGAGCTTGCTGGCGCCGACGATCTCGATGGGCTCGCGATCCTCAGGGCTGCTCAGGCGCCGCGCCTTGGTCTCGGCGCGGCTGCGCCGCAGCGCTTCGGCCTGCGCCCGGCCGCGACCCTCGGCGAGCGCTTCGGCGACGTTGGCGAAGGCCACGGTGAACCACAGCCACAGGACGATCTGCAGCTCGAAGCCGATCGCCGTCCCGGCCAGCGCGTCCCGGATCGCCAGCACGGTCACCAGGAGCGCGCAGACCGCGGTGGTGCAGATCACCGGATTGCGGGCCAGGCGACGCGGGCTGAACTTGGCGAGCGCGTCCTGCGCCACCCGGCCCAGCTGGATCCGGCCAAGCCGACCCGGACGAACGGGCGCGAGCGGCGTCGAGGTGGATTGAGCAAGCATGACCGGGTTCCTCCGGAGCGTGGGCTAGAAGCTGCGGCCGGCGAGCATCGCGAAATGCTCGGCAATCGGTCCCAGCGCCAAGGCGGGGAAGAACTGCAGCCCGCCCAGGATCAGGATCACCGCGATCAGGAGGCCGACGAACAGCGGCCCGTGGGTTGGCAAGGTGCCGCCTGCGGCCGGCACCTTGGTCTTGCCGGCAAGCGAGCCCGCCAGCGCCAGGACCGGGATGACATAGCCGAACCGGCCGAGCAGCATGCCGAGGCCGAGCGTGACGTTGTAGAACGGACTGTTGGCGCCGAGGCTGGCGAAGGCCGAGCCGTTGTTGCCGCCGGCCGAGCTGTAGGCGTAGAGGATCTCGCTCAGGCCATGGGGCCCGCTGGCCAGCGGCCCGGCGCGGCCGGCCGGCAGCACGGCCGCCAGCGCCGCCAGCCCCAGGATCGCGACCGGCAGGATCAGGACCGCCAGCATGGCGAGCTTGATCTCGCGGGCGCCGATCTTCTTGCCCAGATATTCCGGCGTGCGGCCGATCATCAGCCCGGCCACGAACACCGCGAGCAGCGCGAACACCAGCATGCCGTAGAGGCCGGAGCCGACCCCGCCCGGCAGGACCTCGCCGAGCTGGATCAAGAACAGCGGCACCAGCCCGCCAAGCGGCGTGAAGCTGCCATGCATGGCGTTGACCGAGCCGTTCGAGGCGCCGGTGGTGAGCGCCGCCCAGAGGCTGCTCATGGCGACGCCGAAACGCACCTCCTTGCCCTCCATGTTGCCTGGCCCGGTGGCAATTCCGGCCGCCTCAAGCAGCGGATTGCCGGCCGCCTCGGCCCAGTAGCAGGCCAGGATCGCGACCACGAGCAGGCTGGCCATGGCCGCGAGCAGCGCCCTGCCCTGGCGCGGGTCGCCGACCAGCCGGCCGAAGGTCAAGGCGAGCGCGAAGGGCAGCGCCACGATCGCCCAGCTCTCGATCAGGTTGGTCCAGGCATTGGGGTTCTCGAACGGATGGGCGCTGTTGACGTTGAAGAAGCCGCCGCCATTGGTGCCGAGCTGCTTGATCGCCTCCTGGGCGGCGACCGGGCCCAGCGCCAATGTCTGATGGGCGCCTTCGAGCGTGCTCGCGCTGGCCGCGGCCTGCAGGGTCTGCGGCACGCCGAGCGCGCCCAGGACCAGCGCCAGGACCAGGGCCAACGGGAGCAGCAGATAGAGGGTCGCACGGGTCAGATCGACCCAGAAATTGCCGAGCCCGGCGACCTTGGAGCCGGCCAGCGCGCGCGTGACGGCGAGCGCCAAGGCGATGCCGGTCGCGGCCGAGACGAAGTTCTGGACCGTCAGGCCGACCATCTGGCTGAACAGGCTCATGGTCGTCTCGCCTGCATAGGCCTGCCAGTTGGTGTTGGTGACGAAGCTGATCGCGGTGTTGAAGGCGAGATCGGGCGGCACCGGCGGCAGCGCCAGGGGATTGAGCGGCAGCCAGTGCTGCAGCCGGAGGAGGCCGTAGAGCAAGAGGCAGCCGGCCGCGTTGAAGGCCAGCATCGCCTGCGCATAGCTGCGCCAGTCCTGGGCCTGGCTCGGATCGATCCCGGCCAGCCGATAGAGCTGGCGCTCTGGCGCCCCGAGCCAGCCCGGCAAGCAGCCCGGCGGTGCGCCAAACAAGCGGGCCATGGCATAGCCAAGCGGCGCAGCGCTCGCCAGCACCAGGCCCAGCACCAAGCCGATCTGCAGCCAGCCGATCAAGGTCATCGCACGCGCTCCCAGTGGCTCAGAAGTCTTCGGGCCGCAGCAGCGCGTAGACCAGATAGCCGGCCAGCAGCAGGGCGATCAGGCCGCCCAGCCCGAGCTCGAAGGTCATGGCCATGCTCCCCCTCAGATCCGCCGGCACAGCTCGAGATAGCCCCAAAGCGCCAGGAAGCCGCCCGCGACCAGGGCCAGCATCAGGACATCCGCCATCGGCCTTGCTCCCATCCATGAGGGTGCAAGCCTAGGGCCGCGGCGCGCAGCGATGCGATGCGGAAGTTCGACCGGCAGCATAAGGAAGGTGTAAAGGCTTCAGCGGGCTCGAACCGGCCCGGTTACCAAGCGCCGGACGCGGGAGGGGGCATGGACCAAGGTGCGGTGCTCGGGATCGATGTCGGGGCCTCGGCGGTGAAGCGCTCGAGCGCGGTCTGCCTCTTATCCTGGGACCGCAACACGATCGGCTGGGCGATCGAGCGCTGCCGCGCGCTGGAGCCCGAGCGCTCGACCACGATCCGGCGGGTGGCGGCCGGCGCGCCGATCGCCGCTGCAGCCTTCGACGGTCCGCTGCGCGCCGGCCTGGACGAGATCGGCCGCTATCGCTGCGCCGAACGGATGCTGACCCGCGGCCTCGGCCGCCGGATCGGCAAGCCCGGCCAATCGAGCGCGCCGGTCGGCCGCCTGCTGAACCGCCATGCCAATCTATGCGCGGTGAGCGTCATCGAGCAGTGCGAACTAGGCGCCGCCCGTCATCGTCAGGCGATCCATCCTTTGGCCATCGTCGAAGCCTTTCCCAGCGCATTTCTGGGCGTGCTGCTCGATCAGCCCGAGCTGCTGACGGCGCGCCGCAGCAATCGCTCGGATGTCTATTTCCAGCATCTGGCGACCA
>CADEGR010000084.1:3299-17887 GCA_902826935.1 uncultured Alphaproteobacteria bacterium
GCGAGCGCAGGTCGGGTTTGGCGGTCGCTGTATTCTATTGTATATTTCGAAGACAACACCAAACAAAAACCGGGGAGGCAATCATGGTGCTCCGACCGATCTGCGTCGCTGCGGCGGTCGCCGCGGCCAGCCTGCTCGATGCCTCGGCCGGCTTGGGCCAAGCGCTCAATGCCGGGGTGCATCCCGTGCCGGCGACCGTCCTGCAGGTGATCAAGCGCTTCGACAATCCCGAAGGCGCCATCTTCAGCGCCGACGGCAGCCATGTCTTCATCTCCAATGCCGCCGAGATCGGCGGCTCGACCTTCGGCTGGACCGAGGGCAAGGGCTATGTCAGCAAGCTCGCGGTCAACGCCAACGGCACGCTCACGCTGGTCGAGGAGCGGCTGATCGACGGGCTGAGCGGACCGCTCGGCATGGCGGTCCTGCCGGTCGCGACCGGCAAGTTTCCGGCCGGCACGATCTTCCTGTGCACGGGCTCGGCGCCCTTGGTCGATGCGGTTGGCAAGGTCGTCACGGAGCCCGAGCGGCTGCAGACCAAGCTGCTCGCCTTCAACGAAGCCGGCCAGACGCTGGGCGCGATCCCGACCGGCCATGGCTCGGCGATCGAGCAGCTGAACGGCAGCCCGATCACCCTGTGCAATGCGCTGGGCTTCAACCAGGACGGCGACCTGTTCGTGGCCGATACCGCCTTCGGCGCCGAGCAGTTCAAGCCGCCGTTTACCGGCAAGAGCGGGCTCTGGCTGATCCCGCATGGCGCGCTGGATGCGCTGGCCGAGGGCAGCCAGCCGGCCGATCCGCCGCGCTTCGTCGCGGTGGCGGGCGGCCCCGATGGTGCCGAGGTGTCGCCCAAGGACGGCAAGATCTACATCAACACCGTAGGCGCGGTCGCCGGGGCGGACCCGGCGGAGGGCGCCATCTACGCCTTCGCCAAGGCTGCGTTCGCGGGCGACGCCGCGGCCGCGAAGCTGCCGCCGCCGGTCGACAGCGGGCTGGGCGCGCTGGACGGCCTCGACTTCACGGCCGGAGGCGCCATGCTCAACACCCAGATCAAGGATGACCGCCCTGCCCAGCTCTATGTCAGCTGCCCCGGCAAGCCGGCGACCACGCTGGCGCTGGAGCCCGGCGGGACCTGGGCGGATCTGACCGGGCCTGCCGACATCGCGGTCCGCCGGAGCAGCGACGGCGCGCAGCTGGTGGTGGTGCCGGAGCTGTTCGCCGGCGGGCCCAACACCACCACGGACGAGGTCACGGTGCTGGTGCTGCCGGCTGGCTTCGACGCCGCCTGCAGCCATTAGGTGCAGCCGTAAGGACTGCGGGGTCGGCCGTCGCCAAGGCGGCTGGCCCGGCAGCCAAGCTCCGGGCTTGGCGGTGGCCTTAGGGGAGGCTGATCGACAGACCTTCGGCGGTGGCCAGGCCAGGCGCAGCGGGACCGACGGCCGCGGCCGGGCTGAATTCGTCCAGGGTCCGGACCAGGCAGGCGACGCTCGCCTGGCGCAGCGCCCGCCACGGCCGCTCGAGCTGGCCGGCCACCCGCTTGATCAGCTGGACCGCGCCGTGGCTGACGCAATCGACCGGGAACAGCACCAGGTCGGCCCGGCTGATCAGGCCGGCCAGCATGCCGAGCTTGTCCTCGAGGCCGCCATCATGGTGCAGCAGCCGGCCGCCGCCGCGCTCCACGAACAGCCGGCAGGCCTGCACCTGCCCAGGCCGGGCGCCGACCAGCAGGACCCGCAGCTCGGCAAGATCGAGGCCCGGCAGGCTTGGCGGGGCGCCGGTCGGCTGGCTGGCGAGGTCCGGCAGGAGGCGGCGCTCCAGGGCCTGCAGCTCGGCCTGGAGGGCTGCCAGCTCGGTGGCCATGGCCGCCTGTTGCGCGGTGAGCTGATGCTGGCGATCGGCGGCTTCGGCTGCCAGCTCCGCCAGGCGCTGCTCGGCGTGCTGGCGGGCGGCCGTCTCCTTGGCGAGCCGGGTCTGCAGCAGGGCCAGCTCCGGCGGCAGGTCGGCCGCCGGCGGCAGCGCCCGTGCCTCGGCCTGCGTCTGGAGCGCCGCGGTCAGCGCTGCGATCCTGGCATCACGCTCGGCCAGCCGCTGGCGGGCCGTGGCGTGACTCCGCCCGGCGTCGGCGCGCAGCCTGGCATTCTCCGCCTCCAGCAGCTGCAGCCGGCGGATGTCGGCCCGGTTCGAGGCGCCGACCAGGTGCGAGAGCATGTGGACCTCGCCGAACGCGCGGCGCACCAAGCGATCGGACGTGCTGGGATGGGTCACGAGCGCCCAGTAGGCGCCCGGGATCGCGCCCTGGCCGAGGCACGTCTGCCACAGCGCCTCGACCGCCGGCTCGGCGCGCGCCGTCTGGAACTGCTTGAGCGTGGCCGCATGACGCTGGTCGAGCGCCTTATGCAGCAGCTTGCCCGGGGCGTCGCTGCGGCTGGCCAGCGTGACGCCCAGGCTGTGCAGATCATGGTCGGTGGCGCCCTCGACCACATGCTGCTCGCGCCGGGTCACCCGGCGCAGGATGTCGCGCAGCTCGCCGGTGGTCAGGCAGGTGCCGATGATCGAGCAATGCAGGCTGCCGCTGAGCTCCCAGAGCCGGCGCCGCCGGGCCGCCGCCGGTGTCCGTGCCCCCGTCTCCGGGACCAGCGCCGGCTGGCCGCTGGTCGGCGCCGGCTGGAACGGCAGCCGCAGCTCGTAGGACGACAGCATCGTGCCGCCGTCGCGAGGGGAATGCTTGCCTAGCGCATGCTTCAGCATCGCTATATCTGAGCAGATATATTGCTAGCTGTCCAGCGTGCCGACCGGCTGCTCTGTGGCCGCTTGGCCGCGGCCGTGCTAAACCGCTGCCAGGCCAATCCAGTGGGAGCGCTGGCGGGTGAGCAGGGTGCGGCTGCGGGTCGATTTCGACAATGCCGGTCAGCTAGGGCCAGGCAAGGTGCGACTGATGGAGCTGATCGCGGAAACCGGCTCGATCTCCGCGGCGGGCCGCGCCATGGACATGTCCTACCGCCGCGCCTGGCTGCTGGTCGACAGCCTGAATCGCTGCTTCAAGCAGCCGCTGGTGCTGACCCAGCTGGGCGGCAGCGGCGGCGGCGGCGCGCTCTTGAGCGAGTTCGGCCAGCAGGTGGTCGCGAGCTATCGCGCCATGGAGCGGGACGCGACCGCCGCGGTGGCGGCGCAGCTCTCGCTGCTGGAGCAGGCCTTGGCGCCGCCGGCCGAGCCGCCGGCGTCATAGCGGCGGCCAGGCAGATCGGATGGCCGCTCACGTCTTTGCGATCGTGCTCGTCGCCGCCTTGTTCCACGCCTCGTGGAACGCCTTCATCAAGGTCGATCGCGACCGCGTCCTGTTCATGACCGTGATGATGGGCAGCGGCGGCATCGTGGCGCTGGCCACCACTCTCTGGTTGCCCCCCCCGGCGGCCTCGAGCTGGCCCTATATCGCCGGCTCGATCCTGCTCCATCAGGGCTACATGGCCTTTCTCCTGCTCGCCTACCGGGTTGGCGATCTCAGCCATGTCTACCCCTTGGCGCGCGGCTCGGCCCCGCTGATCGTCGGCCTGGTCGCCTATGCGCTGGTCGGCGAGACGCTGAGCCGCCAAGGCACGCTGGCGCTCCTGCTGCTCGGGCTCGGCGTGATGAGCCTGTCGCTGACCCGAGGCAAGCAGGGTCTGCGCGATCCGCGCGCGGCGTTCTTCGCGCTCGGCACCGGCCTGTTCATCGCCGCCTACACCCTGACCGACGGGGTCGGCGCCCGGCTCGCCGGCAATGCCCATAGCTATGCCGCGTGGATGCTGGGCTTGCAGTGGCTGCCGTTCGCCGTGGTCGTGCTGGCGGGCCGGCGGCGGCAGGCCGTGGCGCAGGTCCGCCGGATCTGGCGGGCCGCTTGCGCCATGGGAGCGCTAAGCGTGGCCGCCTACTGGGCGGTGATCTGGGCGATGACCGAAGCGCCGATCGCCCTGGTCGCAGCGCTTAGGGAAACCAGCATCCTGTTCGCCGTGCTGTTCGGCGTCCTGGTGCTCAAGGAGCGCCTCAGCCTGGTCCGGCTGGCAGCCACCCTCTCCGCCCTCGCCGGCGCCACGCTGCTCCGGCTCGGCCGGCCCTGAGGGCCGCGCCGCTGGCCCTGGCCAGCCGACCTCAGCGCTCGCGGAAGGTGTGCGCCAGGATCTCGCCGAAGGGCTGCAGCAGATAGCCGAGCAGCGTGCGCTCGCCGGTGCTGATGAAGACTTCGGCCGGCATGCCGGGCGTGAGCTCGACGCCGGGTGCCGCGCGCGCCAGATCGGTGCGATCGATCGTCACCTTAGCGGTATAGAAGGTGTCGCCGGTCCGCTCATCGGCCAGCGCGTCGGCGGAGACGCTCTCGACGGTGCCGGCGATCCGCAGGAGATGGCGCTGCGGCAGCGACGGGAACATGACCCGGGCCGGCCGGCCGGCCGCGACGTCGTCGATATCGGTCGGGCGGACCTGCGCCTCGATCACCAGCTCGTCGGCCGCCGGGATCAGATCCAGCACCGGCGCGCCCGGCGCGATCACGCCGCCGGTGGTCTTGAAGCGCAGATCGAGGACGGTGCCGGCCACCGGCGCGGTGATGGCGGTCCGGCGCAGCTTGTCATGGGCCGCCGCCAGCGCTTCCTCGGCCTCGCCACGCTGCATCTGCACCTCGGCGAGCTGCTCGTCGACCTGCTCGAGGCGCTGGATGCGCAGGTCCATGATCGCGAGGCGGGTCTCGCCGATCTGCTCCTGGGTGCCGGCGATCGTCGCCTGCAGCTCGCCCTCCTCGCCAAGCAGCGCCGCGTCCTGCCGCTGCAGCGCCAGCAGCCGCGACTTGCGCTCCAGCCCCTGGCGATAGAGCTGGTCGACATCCGCCATCTCCGCCCGGATCAGCTCCCGCTGGCGCCGGTTGCTGACGAGCTGATGGCGCAGGCCGGCGATCTGCCGCTCGAGCTGATCGATCTTCTGGAGCTGGATCGCCGCCCGGTTCCGATCGGCCGCATGACGCGTCTCGAAGACGTTCAGCTGAGCGGATCGGGCCGCTGCGACCGCGGCGGCGCGAGTGTCGGCCAGGATCGGATGATCGAACCGGATCTGGTCGGCGCCGCCGCGCTCCGCATGCAGCCGCGCCTCCTCTGCTGCGAGGCTGCGCAAGCGCTCTTCCAGGCGGCCGACCTCGGCCCGGGCGCCGACGCCTTCCAGCACGAGCAGCGGCTGGCCGGCCGCGACCAGCATCGTGTCCCGCACCAGGATCTCGCGGATGATGCCGCCTTCCAGATGCTGGACCGTCTGCCGGCTGCCCTCGGGACTGATGGTGGCGGCAGCGATCACGGCCCCGGCGAGCGGTGCCAGGCCGGCCCAGACCCCGCCGACGCCGAAGATCGTCAGCAGCACCAGCACGCCCGCCAGCATCGGGCGCCGCAGGTCGCCCAGCAGGCTGCCGCCGAGCGCGGCTGGCGGGTTGCCCGGATCAGGTGATTGCATGGTCAACCCCTTTCCGCCACGAGCGCGACGCCGGCATGGGCACGGCCGGCGGCAAGCCGAGCAGGACCTTCGCCTGGACGGACCGGGCGCAGGCGCTCGAACACCTCGTCACGCGGCCCAAAGGCCTCGACCCCACCCTGGCGCAGCAGCAGAACCTGATCCACCGATGCCAAAAGGCGCGGCTGGTGCGCGACGATCACGACCGTGGCGCCCCAGCCCTTCGCGGTCACCATCGCCCGGATCAAGGCAGTCTCGCCATCGCCGTCCAGATTGGCGTTGGGCTCGTCCAGCACGATCAGGCGCGGCTGGCGGTAGAGCGCTCGGGCCAGGCCGATGCGCTGGCGCTGGCCGCCCGACAGATGGCCACCAGTCTCGCCGATCTCGGTGTCGTAGCCCCGCGGCAGGGCCAGGATCATGTCATGCGCGCCCGCAGCCTGGGCGGCCGCGACGACCGCGGCGGCATCCGGCTCGGGGCTCAGGCGCGCGATGTTCTCGCCGATGGTGCCGGCCAACAGCTCGACCGTCTGCGGCAGGTAGCCGATGCTCGGACCGCGCCGGTCGCTGTGCCAGGCATGGAGGTCGGCGCCATCGAGGCGGGCGCTGCCGCGGGTTGGCTGGCAGGTGCCGACCAGGATCCGGCACAAGGTCGACTTGCCGGCCGCCGACGGCCCGATGATGCCAAGGCCGATGCCGGGCTCGGCCGTGAAGCTGATACCGCGCAGAATTGGCTCGCTGGCGCCCGGCGGCAGGTAGGTGACCTGCTCGCAGCTCAGGCGGCCCAGCGGGGCCGGCAGCGCCATGCCGTCCGGCTCCGGTGGCAGGCGTGCGAACAGGGCGCTCAGGCGCTCGCGGGAGTCACGTCCGGCCATCAGCAGCTTCCACGCGCCGATGGTCTGCTCGATCGGGGCGAGGCCACGCCCAAGCAGAATCGAAGCGGCGATCATGCCGCCGGCGGTCAAGGCGCTTTGCAGCACTAGCCAGGCGCCGACGCCCAGGATCAGGGCCTGGACGAACATCCGCAGGAATTTCGAGAGGCCGATCAGGCTGGCATTGCGATCGCCGGCCTGCTGCTGCAGCGCCAGCGTGGTCTCGTTCAGCGCCGACCAGCGCTGAATGACGTGGCGTCGCATGCCGAGCGCCTCGACCACGTCCGCGTTGCGGATCGCGGCTTCGGCGCGCTGCATCATGCAGATCGAGCGTTGCGCGGCGTCGCGCATCGGCGCGCGCGAGGCGGCTTCGCTCGCGATCGCAAGTCCGAGCAAGGCAAGCGCCGCCCCGGCTCCGACCAGGCCGAGCAAGGGATGCATCAGCCCGAGGATCACCAGGAAGACGGGGGCCCATGGCGCATCGAGCAAGGCGCTGACGCCGGGTCCGGAGAGCACGTTGCGCAAGGTCGCGAGGTCGCGCAGCGCCTGGCTGCCGGTCGCATCGCCCACGAGCGAGCGGCGGAGGCTGGCGGCGATCAGCGCCGGCGTCAGCCGCCGGTCGAGCCAGCTGCCCATGCGGCCCAGGATCTGACCGCGGACCGCGTCCAAAGCACCGAGCGCCGCCAGGGCGGCGGCGATCATCAAGGTGAGGAAGACCAAGGTCTCGACGCGCCCGCTGGCGAGGACGCGGTCGTAGACCTGCCACATGTACAAAGGCGAGGCGAGGATCAGGAGATTGATGCCGAAGCTGAACAGGATCAGCAGCGCAAGGCCCGGGCGCAGCGCGCGCAGCGCCTGCTCCAGCGGGCTGTCCGGTCTGGCTCTGCGTTGCGCCATGGCACCGATCCAAGTGGCAAGAGGCGAAGGAACGCCGGGGTCAGGCCGCTTGGCCCGACCCCGGCGCCCAGGCAGCTAAGCAATTTCGACGTTGGCGCCGATGAACTCGCGACCGGTCAGCGTGACCGAGCCGTCATGGAGCGAGAGCACCAGATTGCCATCGACCACCTCGAAGGCAGCGTCGTCGTCGTTCAGCAGGCCGTTGCCGTCGCTGTCGATCTGGCCGATGTCCGTGACATGGCTGCCATCGGTCAGCTGGACCTGATCGAGCACCAGGATGTCCTCGCGCGCCCAGTCGCTGATGGTGTCGTCGCCAAAGCCGCTGCCACTGAACTCGAAGCGATCGACGCCTTCGCCGCCGGTCAGCAGATCGTCACCCTTCAGGCCGTTCAGCCGGTCGCTGCCGGCGCCGCCCAGGAGGGTGTCGTCGGCATAGCCGCCCACGACATGGTCGTCGCCATCGCCGCCATCGGCGATCACCTGGATCGGCTTGGTCAGACCGCTGGCATCGATCAGGTCGTGGTCACCCAGGCCGTTGACCTCGATCCGCTCGACGCTCCTGAGATCCATGTCGATCTGGCCGACATTGCGAAACAGCTCGGCACCATAATAGGTGTCGGTGATCGTGAACTCCTCGGCCACATTGGCGCCGTTGAACTCGAGCGTGTCGGTGCCCGAGCCGCCCAGGACGGTGTCGTTGCCGTCGCCTGGATCCCATTCGAAGCGGTCATCGCCGCGCAGGAGGAATGCTAGATGATCGCCGGGACCGGGCTCGAGCTCGTCGTCGCCGAAGGTCCCAAAGACCTTGATCTTTTTCATGGAGGTAGCTCCGCAGGCGTGGTGGGGGGATGGGAGGGTGGCCGCGGGGGCACCACTGACATTGATGCGGCCAGGTCTTGGCACTCGGCTGTCCTCGGACATCGCCAGGTACGCCTTTGCGCCAGCCAGGGACCTCGTTCGGGATATGGCGACTGGCAGCGGATAGCCAGAATTCGCGATAAATGAGCGGCTCGCTGTGATCCATTTCATTGTTGGACTGACAGCAATACCTCAACATCATCTGTGGATATAAATTGCTCGTTGCTATTCAACAGAACTCGACGCTATCGACATCATTTTGACAATGAAGGATCAATTCCAGATCGGGTAGCGAGATGAACGGACAAAGCATTCTGCTGGGCGGGTGTCTGTTTTTGCTTAGTCTGTCAAGCGGATCGGCAGACCAGCTGCATCAAGCTGCGAGCCGTGGCGATGTCGTGCAGCTGAAGCGGCTGGTGGCCACGCATGGTGATCTCGATGCGCGCGACGAGGCCGGCGAGACCGCTCTCACGCTGGCGGCACTCGGCGGCAATCTGCATGCGCTCGAGCTGCTGGCGGGGGCCGGTGCGGATATTCAGGACCGGAACGAAGGTGGTCTCACGCCCCTGCACGCCGCGGCCTATGCCGGCCATGCCGACGTGGCAAGCTGGCTGATCGCGCGGGGCGCCGACGTCAACGACGTGCAGAACTTCTACCGCACCTCGCCGCTTCATCTGGCAGCGGAAGAGGGTCGCAAAGACGTGGTGGAGCTGCTGCTGGCGCATGGCGCCAGGATCGAAGCCACGGAGCGCAACGGCTATACCCCGCTGACCCAGGCGGGCTGGCGCGAGCACTGGGACATTGCCGACACCCTGCTGGATGCCGGCGCACATTGCCAACCCGCCGACATTTCGGGCGACTGGCTGTTCGAGGCGTGCACGAAGCGCCGCTAGCTTCGAATGGGCACAAGTGACGATGAGCGGCTGAGGCCAAAGCAGGAGTTGCAATCATGGGTGATCCAACCGCGAGTGCTCGAAGGCTCCGCAGCCGGATCTTCGCTGGCGCCTTGTCCGTCACTGCGCTCGGCGCCCTGGGCATGGCGGACAACGTGCGCGCCGGCGAGGGCGTGAACACCGGATACTTCGGCAAGGTCGCGATCAAAGGCTATGACCCGGTCGCCTACTTCACCGAAGGCCGCGCGGTGATGGGCTCGGAGCAGCATGTTTTCCGATGGCTCGGCGCCACGTGGCGCTTCGCGAACAGGGCGCATCGGGAGCTGTTTGCCCGCTCGCCGATCAAATACGCGCCACAATATGGTGGCCACTGCGCCGATGGCGTGTCCCTCGGCACGATCACCACCAATATCGACCCGACGGCATTTCAGATCATCGACGACAAGCTGTATCTGAACTACGACCCGGGCGCTGCCAAAGGGCTGGCCGACAATCCCGAGAAGATCGTCAACGCCGATCATCACTGGCCAGAAGTCAGGGCGACCCTGGTTGCGCATCGTCGCTAGTCGGTAGCGTCCGGCGCGGCGACCCGCGCCGGAGCGACCGTTCGCTTCGTTCCGCCTCACTCTTGGACCGAGAAGAATTTGAGCGCGTCGGGGCTGACTTGAACGTAGGCTTCGTCGGCGTTCGGCAGGTGACTGGCGTTGCGATAGACATAGCCGCACATCGATCGCTCCGATGCCGTGCGCTCCATCCGCTGGCAGAGCATCGGTCCGTCCAGATAGACCGTGCCGGTCGTCAGCGTATTGGCGCTTTGATAGGCGACATTGCCGGCCTCATCGAACTGCTGCACGAACGGCGTGCCGTTTCGTTGACGGCCGGTCCAGGTTTTGCCCTTGGTCAAGGCCGCGAGCTCATGCTCGTCGAGACGATCACCTGCCCGCCCGTCGAAGCCGTAGGGCCATGCCGGCAGCCCTGCCTTGCGCAAGCCGTCGATATGATGACGTCGCTGATCTTCCGTCCAATAGTCGTAGATATAGCGGTAGTAGCTGAGATTCGACGCTGGAAAGAGCTCAAGCAGCCGCTGCGCCTCCTTGCGCGCGCTGTCCTGCTTGCCCAGGTCGGCATAGGCAGCGGCGAGGTACTCATGCGCCGGCTCGGCCGCCGGCATGGCATCCCGCGCCGGCTCGAGCCGCGCGATCGCCTGGTCGTAGGCATGGGCCAGATAGTAGACGACGCCCGCGAGCAGCTGCAGGTTTGGCGCCGGGGTCGGATCGAGCCGGGCCGCGATCTCGATTTCGGCGACCGCCTCGTCCGGGTGGCCGAGCACGGCCAGGACGAAGCCGAGATTCGCCCGCGCTGCCACGTCGTTCGGCTTCAGGGCAATGGCCTGGCGCGCCGAGCCCAAAGCTTCGGCCGCCCGGCCATCCACCAGCTGAAGGAGCGCTAGCACACTGAGGGCGCGGGCATTCTCGGGATCCAGCTCGAGGGCGCGCCCCGCAGCATCGTAGGCAATCTTGCGGGCGATGGCATTCGGCCATAGCTCGTTGTAGTCGTTGCGCCAGACATCGACGGCAATCCGGGCAATTCCGGCATAGGGATCGGCGAAATCCGGATCGAGCTCGATGGCGCGCCGGTAGAAGGACAGCGCCTTGCGGAAGCCGTCGAGATCGCCGAAATAAGCGCCCTCCTGTTCCGCCCGCAAATAGAAATCATAGGCCTCGAGGCTGCTGGTCGGAATGCGCTCGAGCTGGTGGCTTTCGCCATCGGTCAGATGCACCGCCATTGCGCCGGTCACATGGCGGATGACCTCGTCTTGCAGCACGAACAGGTCGGCGACGTCGCGGTCGTAGCGCTCCGCCCACAGATATCGGCCGGAGCCCACATCGATCAGTTGAGCGTTGATGCGGATCCTGGTGCCGCTTCGTTGCACGGTGCCGTCGAGAATGTACCGCACGCCAAGCCTCGCAGCCACGTCCTGGGCTCCGGCGTCTGCCTCGAAGGCAAAGACCGAGTTGCGCGCAATGACGAACAGGCCAGCGACCTTCGAGAGCTCGGTGATCAGGTCGTCCGTCAGCCCCGCTGCGAAGTAAGCCTGATCCGGGCTGTCGCTGAGATTGTCGAAGGGCAGCACGGCGATCGATGGCTTGTCGGCCAAGGTCGGGAGCGACCTTGGCTCGGCTTGGACCAAAGGTTGCTGCGGCTGGTCCCGCCACAGCCAAAAAGCCGCGCCGGCAAGCAGCAGGACGGCGCCGCCGCAAGCGAGCAAGAGCCGCCGCCTCTGTGTCGATGCGTCTCGATCCCGATGCTCGATGATGGTACCGGCGTCCTTGCCATCGAGCAGAATTTGGTAGGCGATGATCGGCTTCTCGATGTTCTTGACATGCTGCGGGCCAAGATGAGCAAAGCCGACCGCGACATGGTTCTCGACATGCTCGAGCACCTGCCGGGAGATGCAGATGCCGCCGGGCTCGGCGAGCGCTTCGAGCCGTGCCGCGACGTTGACGCCGTTGCCGTAGAGGTCGGCGCCATCAATGATCACATCGCCGAAATTGATGCCGATCCGGAACGCGACCCGACGGTCTGCGGGCAGATCCCGATTGCGGTCGGCAAGGTCTCGCTGCACCGCTATGGCGCAGCGCAGCGCCGTCACCACGCTGGCAAATTCGGCGAGCAGCGAGTCGCCAGCCGTGCTGACCACCCGGCCGCCATGCTCTTTCACCGCGCCATGCAGCGCATCGAAATGCGCGCGAAAAATCGGGTAGCTGCCCTCCTCGTCGACATCGACAAGGCGGCTGTAGCCCACGACGTCGGCATAAAGAAGCGCGGCAAGCCTTCGGTCCATGGCACGCTCCGTCACCAACGGCGCACAGTGAATCTAAACCTGCTATGTCCAGGCGAACAGTCCAAGGCTCTGGCAAATCCCTGGAGCCAGTAGCAGCCGATGTCTCTGTTGCTGGTTGATCGATATTGCAGCCAGGCTCTCGAATGACATTCAGCCCATCAGCCGGAACTCCCAGCGATGATCATGCGTGGTGGGCCGCCCGCAGAAACTCCACGAGCAATTCAGCGACTTTGGTCGGCTGCTCCTGCTGCACCCAGTGGCCCGCATCGTTGACCAGGTGGCAGCCGAGCAGCCGCGTGCAGGCGCGCTCCTGCATGCGCTCGAAGTCGCCAGGCTTTTGATAGACGCCCCAGTCACGCCGCCCGGCGATGAAGCAGGACGGCACGTCGATCGTCCGCTCGGCAAATAGCTGGAGCTCCGCGGCGTTCAACCCGCTCGTCACGCACCGGTACCATTGCAGGCCGCCCTGGAACCCGGTCCGGGCGAAGGCTTCGCTGTAGACGCTGAGCTGCTCGTCGGGCAGCCACCTGCAGGCCGCGATCTCGCTCTGCGACGGCATCGCGGAGGCGACGGTCTCGGCCATCCCCTGGTCGGCTTCCATGATGTAGTAGGTCGGCAGCCGGGCCAGCTCCGCGGCGCTCCACGCTCCAAGCGGGGATGGCTGGTTGTGTTGCCAGTCGGCGCTCTTGACGTGGAAGTAGGCACGCAGGAAGGCGTGGATCCCTTGCGGACAATGCCGCATGTCGGCGTCGGCTGCGCGGGACGAATAGTACCACTGATAATGTTTGCGCGGCGGGGTCAGCGCCGCGAGGTCGCGGTGGATCCGGTCGCTCAGGTGATCGGGTGCCGGCGCCGCCGGCGCCAGACCGGCGGTATCGAACGGCAGCGTCGGCGGCCCGCCGAACGGCGCGCTCATCAGCACCACCGAGCGGAACACGTCCGGCCGGATCAAGGCGCAGCAGGCCGCGACCGGCGAGCCGAAATCGTGCCCGACCACGGCCGCCACCGAGCGGCGGCCGAGCGCGAACACCAAGGCCAGGGCATCCCGCGCGATGCTGAGCAGGCGGAACGAGCTGACGTCGCCGTCGTAGTCACCGTCCCAGCCGGTGGTCTGGCCATAGCCCCGCTGGTCGGGTGCCACCACATGATAGCCGGCCGCCGCCAGCGGGAGCATGATGTGCCGCCAGCTATAGGCGAGCTCCGGAAAGCCGTGCAGCAGCAGGATCACGGGGCGGCTCCCGCCGGCAGAGCCCGCCTCGAGCACATGCATCGTGAGGCCGTTGACCTCCACGAACCGGGAGCGGATCTCGGATGAGCAGCCGAATTCGGTCATGCCAGGGGCTCCATCATGGGCCGGCCGAGCCGAAGCGGGGCGGTCGATGCCTGTCTGCGGCTCCGGCCTGACCAGTGAAGATCCGTCGCGGCCAGACCGCAAGTCTGCGCCAGTCCGGCCCAGGCCGGTACCAGGCTGGTCAGATGCGCTGGCTCGACGGATCGAACCTCTGCATCACAAGTCGGCGAGGGTATGGATTGCCAGCGTGTTACTTGCCATATCCTAGGGACAAGGCTGGCTGAGTGCGATGAACTAATATTTGGGACCGCTGAAACTACAGCTCGAAAGGTGCATGGCGGCAAAGATGCAGTAGTCGGACCTGCAGCATGCGGGAGAGCCACGATGGACTTGACACCCCTGGTGCTGCGAGGCCGGCGGATCCGCCATCGCGACTGGCCGCCGTATCACTTTGCTGAAGTCCGGCCGTCAGGCGATGGCAACGCCCTGCTCTATCGCGTGAGCCCGTCGGGCCAGGTCGAGCTCCTGCCGGCGCTGCTTGGCAAGCTGCATGAGCAAGCTGGCTGGTCCTTGATTGATCAATCCCATGGGTTGACGAGCGCTGCCGACTGGCAAGCCATGGTGTGACCGGTCGCGGCGCGACAACGCTGCCCAACGATCGGGGCGGCCTCTCCTTAGCATGAGCTGGCGGGTCGATCGCCGATGTGACGATCGACACTGCCGTCGAGCGCAGTTTTTGCCAGAATCTTCTCGAGTGAAAGGGGAGAACGGCCATGAGGACGCTGATCTTGATCAGTGTGACGATTCTTGTCTCAGCATGCAGTGTCGTTGGCGGCACCGGCACCCCCAGTCAGATGCACGAAGCCCAGGCGGTCAACGCGTTCATCGACAGCGCGGGCCCCTATGGCCACAGGATTGCCGCCGGCAACGCCGTCTATCAGCCGCGGCTGCATGGCCTGAACCCCTATTTTGGGCGCTAGGATCATCGCCGCACATCGAGCATCCAAACCATCGCTGCAGCCACCCTCGAAGCGGTGTTTCGACCGAGCCTGCCCGTCGCTAGGAGCGGGCCGCTGCAGGGATGCGGGCGAGCACGGCGAGGCTTGGGGGCGTTGCTGGTGAAGGCGCGGACCCGGCATACCCGCGCAGCCGCGCTGTAGCTGCGCCTTCAGGGCTGCCAGGCGAAATTGGCGGTCATTGAGAGTGGCCATCGACGACGTCCCCCCTTAGAACAAGCCGAACACAATGGGAGGACGTCGAATGCCGGACGTCTGGGCCTACCGCGCGACCGCGGCTCGTGCCGGCTTACGCGAGACGCTCGCGGTCTTGATGGGCCATGACTTCCTGTGCCGGCCGGCATTCTCTCAAATCGCGAATCCCAGGGACATCTGGTGGCCTACGTGGCTCAGATCCGTCCCAGCGATGATGTTCACGTCTAGTATTCGGATCATGGCCGATACCGCCATATCGGCTCGTTC
>CADEGR010000084.1:17987-19314 GCA_902826935.1 uncultured Alphaproteobacteria bacterium
GCTGCTCGAGGCCATCTTGGCCAGGCTCGACTGGCGCGCCGATGCAGCCATCGCTCATGTGGTTGAGCAGGATGCCGAGGGTGATGCGCTGGACGCCATTCTCTGTGGCCTGGCGGCAGTCAATGCATCAACCCTCGACCATGCCGTGATTGCCGGTCATGAGGGTGCGCTGCAGGAAGGCTGGATCTACGTCTAGCGGCGCGCGCTGTTTGGGCAGTCAAGCTGGCCGGGGAAAGCGCGCCAGATGAGCAGCTCTGCGCGGAGGTAAAGATCAATTCGTGGTCGGCGCGCGGTCTGGTCCAAGGGCAAGGAAGGCGCGTTGGCATGCCGTCATGAAGTTGCTATTGATGCGCCCTCCGTCCCCGCAACAGCGCCTCGCTCGAAGCTCCCTGTGCTTGATCGCCTACGCATGTCCAATGGCCTGGGCGTCTTAATGGTCGGCTCCCCATGTATCTCGGCATTGATTTCGGCACCACGAACACGGCAGTCGCCATTGCCAACGATGCCGGCGAGGTCGCGGCGGCGCGGTTCGCCGTCGAGGGCCAACGCACCTCCAGCTTTCGTTCCGTGCTTTGTTTCGTTGATGACAGCGAAGCGGCGCAGCGCCGCGTGCGCACGTCGGCGGGTCCGCAGGCGATCGCCGACTACCTGGACCACGGTGCCGAGGCTCGGTTCGTTCAGTCGATCAAGACCTTCTTGTCGAGCCGAGCCTTTGAGGAGACATCAATCTTTGGCGCGACCTACGCCATCGAGGCGTTGATTGCGATTCTGCTACGCCATTTGCGGACTGCCTGCAAGGACAGCGTTGGGGTGCTGCCGAACCGGGTCGTTGCCGGCCGACCGGTTCGCTTTGCTGGCGAACGTCCGGACGATGATCTGGCGGTCCGTCGCCTGCGCAGCGCCTTCAGCATGGCGGGCTTCGAGGATGTGGCACTTGCCTACGAGCCTCTTGCTGCCGCCTACTTCTATGCGGCGAAGCTCGAGCGACCGGAAATCTGCCTGATCGCGGATTTCGGCGGCGGCACCAGCGACTTTTCCGTCGTCCGTTTCGAGCCCGGACCCGACGGTGTGGCAACAACCCCCATGGGCCACGCCGGCATCGGCGTCGCAGGCGACACCTTCGACTACCGCATCGTGCAGCATGTCGTTGGCCCGCTGCTCGGCAAGCACAGCTACTATCAATCGTCTGGCAAGCGCCTGGAGATGCCGAAGAGCTACTATGCCCAGTTCGAGCGGTGGCACCATCTCTCGATGATGCGCACCCCAAGGGCCTTGCGCGACATCAAGTCAAACAGCGGGACACGCGAGCACGACGACGAGCTTGGCG
>CADEGR010000085.1:0-16294 GCA_902826935.1 uncultured Alphaproteobacteria bacterium
CTGCTGGGCAAGCTGCTCTGGCTCGGCTTCGTGATCGCCGGGCCGGTGGTGATCGCCTTGTTCCTGGGCGATCTGGTGCTGGGCGCGGTCGCCAGGCTCGCCCCGCAGCTCAACATCTTCATCCTGTCGCTGGCGGTGAAGGGGGTGATCTTCGCGGCCTTCCTGCCGCTCTACGCCCGCTCGCTGGTGACCTATCTGGGCGACGGGCTGCAGCCCCTGCGCGCCGTCGCGCCGATCTTGCGGCAGCTGGTCCAATGAGCGAGCGCAACCAGGCCGAGGAGCAGACCCTTCCGGCCACGCCCAAGAAGCTGCGCGAGGCCAGGCGCAAGGGCCAGACCGCGCATAGCCGGGACATGGTGACCGCGACCTTGACGCTGGCCGGCCTGCTTTATCTGTGGCTCGGCTGGGACCGCCATGTGGCGCGGCTGCGCCAGCTCTTGAGCCCGCCGGACGAGCTCTACCGGCTGCCCTTCGATCAGGCGCTGGGGCCGCTGCTGGGGCAGGTGCTGGAGCTGGCGGTGCTGGTGGTGGCGCCGCTGCTCGCCTTGCTGCTCCTGGTCAGCGTGGTCACCAATATCGCGGTCACCGGCGGCCCCGTCCTGGCGATCGATCCGGTGCTGCCCAAGGCCGAGCGGCTCAATCCGGCGAGCGGCCTGAAGCGGATCTTCAGCCTGAAGAACCTGATCGAGGTGCTGAAGTCGCTGCTCAAGGTCAGCCTGATCGTGGCCTGCGCCATCGGCCTGGGCCTGCTCGGACTGAAGGCGCTGATCCAGGGGCCGAGCTGCGGCCTGGGCTGCATCGGCACGGCCTTCGGCAGCCTGGTCAAGCCGCTGCTGATCGCGATCATCGCCGTGTTCCTCTTGTTCGCGCTGTTCGATCTGGGCGTGCAGCGCTGGCTGTTCCGGCGCGAGATGCGCATGACCAAGACCGAGTTCCGGCGCGAGCGGCGGGACCTGGAGGGCGATCCGGCGATCCGCCAGGTGCGCCGGCGGCGGCGGCGCGAGCTGGTCGATACCGGCGGCGTGCCGCTCGGCCTGGCCCATGCCTCGCTGCTGCTGGTCGATCGCACCGACAACGCGGTCGGGCTGCGCTATGTGCGCGGCGAGACGCCGGTGCCGGTGGTGGTGTGCAAGGGCCGGGCCGACCGCGCCTTCGCGCTCATCGGCGAGGCGCGGCAGCTGCGGATCGCGGTGCTCGAGGAGCCGGCGTTGGCGGAGGCGCTGATGCGCGGCGGCGGCCTTGGCGAGTTCGTGCCGCAGGGCCTGTTCCACCAGGTCGCGGCAGCGCTGATCCGGGCAGGCGTGGCCTAGGCGAAGGTGCGTGGAGCGGGTGGCGGGAATCGAACCCGCGCGTTCAGCTTGGGAAGCTGACAGGCTACCATTACATCACACCCGCCTGACCGAATTGCATAGTCCAGCGGCGCCTGGCGGGTCAAGGGATCAGCCGGTCCGGCCGGCCGCGAAGCCGGTCAGGACGTTGACCAGGTTGAGCCCGATCTCCGCGACCGCGTAGCCGCCCTCCATGACGAACAAGGTGGGCAGGCCAAGCGTCGCGAGGCGCGCGCCGTAGCGGCTGAAATCGTCGCTGGCGAGCTTGAAGAAGCTGATCGGGTCGCGCTCGAAGGTGTCGACGCCGAGCGAGACCACCAGCGCCTCGGCGCCGAACCGGCGGCAGCGCGTCAGGGCGTCTTCGAGCGCGGCCGACCAGGCGGCGTAGGCGGTGCCGGGCGGCAGCGGGTAGTTCTGCGTGCAGCCCTCGCCGTCACCCTCGCCGGTCTCGTCGGCATGGCCCAGGAAATAGGGGAAGGCATGGCGCGGGTCGCCGTGCAGGGACAGGAACAGGACGTCGCCGCGGCGGTAGAACAGGTCCTGGGTGCCGTTGCCGTGGTGGAAGTCGACATCCAGGATCGCGACCTTGCCGGCCCCCTGGTCGCGCAGATGCTGGGCGGCCAGCGCGGCGTTGTTGAGGAAGCAGTAGCCGCCATACATGTCGCTGGTGGCGTGGTGGCCGGGCGGGCGGCAGAGCGCGAAGGCGGCACGCTCGCCCTCGGCCAGGAGGCTGGCGGCGGTCAGCGCCACCGCGGCGCTGGCGCGCGCGGCCGGCCAGGTGCCCGCCGTGATCGAGGTCTCGGCGGCCAGCGCGTAGTAGCCCAGCTGGCCATCGATATGCTCCGGCCGCGTCACCCGCATGCGCCGGGCCGGCCAGTTGCTGGCGATCGCCTCGCCCTGGAAGCCGGCCGCCTGCCAGGCGGCAAAGGCACCCTCCAGGAAAGCCAGATAGCCGGCGTCGTGCAGCGTCAGCAGCGCAACGTCGGCGAAGCTGCGCGGCGGCTCGATCGGACCGAGGCCCACCGCCTCGATCCGGGCACGCACGATCTCGGCACGCGCCGGGCATTCGAACGGCGCCACCAGCTGGCCGCCGAACAGCTCGGTCTGGGCCGCGCGCAACTGATGCAGCTCGGAATAGACGGTGCGCATCGAGGCTCCCCAAGCAGATGGTGCTGCGGCCTTGCGAGCCTAGCATTCGAGCGCTCGATTTCTATCCCGAATGGTGTCGGCGACAGGGCAGAGCGCCCAAGACCCGAAACCCAGGATGCCGGCGCATGACGCGGCATCACCCAACCAAGGAACCGAACCGATGAAGCGTCTGCTGAGCACCGTTGCGGTCGTCGTCACCATGCTGGGCGCTGGCCTGGCCGGCGCCACCGAGCCGACCACCGGCGGCGTCAAGATCTATGGCACCGTCGACAACCATGTCGAGGCCGACCGCAACAGCAACTACGCCTACGGCTCCGATGCCCGCGCCTACCAGAGCATCGGCACGGTGCACAGCGGCACCGAGGTGTTCGGCACCCTCTACAACGACGTCTACGCCGACGAGAACACCAACTACGCCGACGGCGACAACGCGGTCGCCTGCCAGTCGATCGGCTCGATCGGCGAGTTCGAGGGCTGCAAGGAGCCCAAGGACGTCAAGAAGCTCGAGGTGAAGTAGCCAGACACCGCCGGCGGCCCCGCCCGACGCCCGCGTCCATCCGGCCGCGGGCGTTGTGCTAGGGGGTGCTGGAAAATTCGCCCAGGCGGGTGCCCGGACCGGTCCCGCCTATCCCGAAAGATCACATTGGGCAGGCCGAGACTCGACGCCGAGCACCCGGATCCTGCATGCTTCGATCAGCCGCAAGGAGACTTTCGCCATGTTGACCCGGACCACCAGCCTCGCCCTCGCTTTGCTCCTGGCCAGCAGCGCCCTCGCCGGCGCTGGCCAGTACAATCAGCGCGGGCTGAGCGCCAAGAACGCCGCGCTCAAGGCGGCCGCGACCGTGCAGGTCAAGACCATGAAGCTCGACCGCAATCAGCTGAATGGCAACTTCAACGGCGTGCCGCCCTGCGGCGTCGAGCAGAATGGCGCCACGATCGTCAAGCGCGGCAACAAGACCGTCGTGCTGGCCGACGACATCACCAATTTCGGCGGCAAGATCAATATCGGCCGCGACTGCCAATAATCGTCTCCCGGACCGAGGAGACCATCAGAGGTTTGCCATGATGTGCTCGCGACGCAAGTCATCATCGAAGCTGATCATGGCCGCCATGAGCGCAATGCTGCTGGCCGGCTGCGTCAGCGCGCCGCAAGAGGCGGTCGTGACCGCCAAGCCGAAGTCGCTGCCGGCCCGCAACATTACCAATTTCAGCGAGTCGCTCGCCTGCATGGACGACCTGCTGGCCTCGTTCGGCCGCCGCAACATCGTGATCACCAGCGCCGGCGTCCCCGACGAGACCGCTGCGATCTCTGCCGGCACCAAGGACATGCTGATCTCGGCGATCTCGCGCATGTCGGTGAAGAGCGGCGCCTTCCAGTTCGTCGACTTCGACCCGACCCAGGTCGACGTCAACAACCTGCAAAGCCTGGTCGGCTTCACCAACGATTTCGTGGTGCCGAACTACTATATCCGCGGCGCCATCACCCAGCTCGACGAGGGCGTGCTCGACGAGAGCCAGTCCGCCGCGATCGGCCTGCGCGAGTTCCAGATCGGCGGCGCCCAGGACCAGACCGTCTCGGTCGTCTCGCTCGATCTGAATGTCGGCAATCTGCTGACCCGGCAGATCATGCCGGGCGTCTCGGCCCACAACTCGATCGCGGTCGCCCGCAACGGCTTCGCCAGCGACCTCGCCGGCACCATCCAGGCCGTCGGCATCGCCTTCAACGTCGCCCTCAACAAGGGCGAGGGCATGCACCAGGCGGTCCGCACCCTGCTCGAGCTCTCGACCATCGAGGTGCTGGGCAAGCTCGCCGAGGTGCCCTACTGGCGCTGCCTCAAGATCGAGCAGACCGATCCCGCGATGGTGGCCCAGGCGCGCAGCTGGTTCGAGGACATGTCGGCCAAGGAGCAGGTCGTGTTCGTGCAGCGGGCGCTGGCCGGCAAGGGCTACCTCAATATCCCGCCGACCGGCGAGCGCGACCAGTCGACCAAGGAGGCGATCGCCCGCTACCAGTCCGAGAACGACCTGATCCCGGACGGCCGGATCAACTTCGACCTCTACGCCAAGCTGATCGGCGATGATCTGGCGCTGGGCCAGCAGCCCAATGCCCAAGGCGGCCTGGTGGAGCCGATCGCGAGCAACGATCCGACCCAGCAGCCGGTCGTCAAGCCGCAGCCGCTCAGCCTGATCCTGGGCACGCCGCAGGGCCGCGATGGCAGCTTCTCGGTCAACGACTCCCTGGTCCTGACCGCGGTGCCGAGCCAGGACGCCTATCTCTACTGCTACTACCAGGATGCGACCGGCCAGACCGCCCGGATCTTCCCCAACCAGTTCCAGCCCGACGCCTATGTCGGCGCCGGCCAGACCGTGCGGATCCCGGATGGTGCGGCCAAGTTCGACATCGTCCTCGACCGGCCCGGCACCAAGGAGCAGGTGGTCTGCCTGGGCGCCCGGCGCGAGGTCGGCCTGAACCTGCCGCCCGAGCTCAAGGTCGCCGACCTGCAGCCGATCCCGGTCAGCTCGGTCGACCAGGTGGTCAGCGCCTTCCGCCAGGTCGGCAAGGCCGAGGTGGTCGAAGCCCGGATGCGCCTGACGGTCACGCCCTAGCGCCCGTCAGCCAAGCCAAGAGCCAAGCGCCGGCCCGCACCAAGCGGCCGGCGCTTGGCATTGGGCACGCGCGATCGCAGCCGCGCCGCGGGGACCCGACGCACGGCTTGGCACCGAGCGAGGCCCGGCGTAAGCCTTGCCTGCGCGCGGCCGCCGGTCGCTGGCGCCCGACCTTGCAGCAGGGAGCTCCGGATGCGGCCCAATCCGATCGTGCCGAGCGTCGATTTCGACCAGGACGGGGTGCAGCACGGGTTCCTGCGCCTGCCCTATAGCCGGGACGATTCGGCCTGGGGCGCGGTCATGATCCCGATCTGCGTGGTCAAGCGGGGCGACGGTCCGACGGCGCTGCTGACTGGCGCCAATCACGGCGATGAATATGAAGGCCCGATCGCGCTGTTCGAGCTGGCGGCGAGCCTGCGGCCGGAGCAGATCCAGGGCCGGGCGATCATCCTGCCGACCATGAACGCGCCGGCCTTTCGCGCCGGCCGGCGGACCTCGCCGATCGACGAGGGCAATCTCAACCGGGTGTTCCCTGGCCGGCCCGATGGCAGCGTGACCGAGAAGATCGCGGACTACTTCACGCGCACGCTCCTGCCGCTCGCCGACTACGTGCTGGACTTCCATTCGGGTGGCAAGACCTTGGACTTCCTGCCGCTGGCGGCCGCCCATCAGCTGCCGGATCCGGCCCAGCAGGCGCGTTGCGAGGCGGCCATGCTGGGCTTCAACGCTCCCTATTCCGCGATGCTCCTGGAGATCGATCTGTCCGGGATGTACGACACCGCGGCCGAGGCCATGGGCAAGGTCTTCATCTCGACCGAGCTGGGCGGCGGCGGCACCGCGACCGCCCGCTCGGCCGCGATCGCCAAGCGCGGCTTGAAGAACCTCCTGATCCATGCCGGGATTCTCGAGGGCGCGCTGGAGCAGGCGCCGACGGTCCGGCTCGACATGCCCTCGGATGCCTGCTTTTGCATCGCTGAGCATGCCGGGCTGGTCGAGCCATGTCTCGATCTCGGCGCCGAGGTCCAGGAAGGTCAGCTCCTGGCCAAGATCTGGTCGCCCGGGCGCACCGGCCTGGCGCCGGTCCCCTATCGCGCCAGCTGCGCCGGGCTGCTGGCGGGCCGGCATTTTCCGGGGCTGGTCCAGCCCGGCGATTGCCTGGCCGTGATCGCGACCGTGGTGGCCGGCTAGGATCCTATCCCGAATAGGGGTGGTGTGACGTTCGAGCCCGAATTTGGGCGACGGCGGCCGGCGCGGCCTGGCCCTTGCTGGCCCGTCGCGGAGAGGATCGCACCATGACAGGCCTTGATGTGTTGGGACCCGGCCGGCGGCGTCGTCGCGCCGGCCGCTATGCGCTGCTGGCGCTGCTGGCGGCGCCGTGGAGCCTGCCGGCGCAGGCGGCCGGGCCGTGCCCCTGGGTCGTCCAGCCCCATGACCAGCTGGCGAGTGCTGCGCCTGCCGCGGGGCCGGCCTTCGACATTCAGTTGGATGCGCCGGTCGGCTGGGCCGAGGCCTTCTACGCGTTCACGGTGACCGATCTCGAGGCCGCCTGGCAGCTGGTCGCCGCCCCCGGCATGCCCGATCTGCGGGCCGCCGGCCGGCCGCTCGAGTCCGTCGCAACGGACGAGGGTGGCCTGATCTACCGGCTGGCCCCGGACAGCCTGCAGCCGGAGACGCTCTATGTGGTCGCCGCGAAGGCGCCGGTCGCGGAGCTGGAGGTGATCGCCGCCCGGATCGAGCCCGCCCGGCCGTTCACGGTCAGCGCCCTGACGCGCGGCGGCAGCGATCTCAGCGGACCGCTGCCGCCTCGCCGGCTGCCGGGCGTCGAGCTCAAATCGGCCGCCAACGATGCGCCGCGCCGGGCCAGCGCCGACACGCCGGTGGCACTGGCGAGCCCGCTGGTCTGCGCCTATCAGGTCGCGGTCCGCTGAGCCGGGCGAGCCAGGCCAGCGCTTGGGTCCACCGGCGGCCAAGGTCGGGCAGGCGGACCGGCTGGCTGGCCGGCCAGAGCAGCGGCGCCACGCCGTGCGGTCCGAGCGGCAGGCCGCGATAGCAGGCGTGCTCCGTCAGCAGGTCGCGGCAGTGCTGGTTGGTCCTGGCCATGGTCTCCTCCGCTGCGTTCGGCTGGCCGGCTACGGCCGCCAGAAGCCCTTGTGCCACTCGGCCTCGGCCTCGCCCCGGTTGAGCCCGATATCACGCAGCAGATGATCGTCCAGCTGCAGCAGCTGGGCGCGCTGCCGATGGCGCTCGCGCCAGGTGGCCAGGACCTCGACGGCGCGGCCGAGCAGGCTCGGCTGAGCTGCCCCGCGGCGCGCCGCCGGGCGCGCGGCCCGGCCAAAGCCGAAGCCGTCGGTCAGCGTGGCCAGCATGCCGTAGAGCGGGTTGAAGCTCTGATTCGGATTAGCGTACCTCATGATCTTTCTCGCTGCCGGGGTTGGCTGATCGGCGTCGTCGCCAATCTCTTGGGCTAAATCTGGTCCTGGCAGGGACGGTTCACAAACGATGCTTTTTCATGTACCGGATTAAGAGAGCTAATCCGAAGAGGAACTGGCGATGGTTGGGCTGCCGCCCTTGGGCGCGCTGCGGGCCTTCGAGGCGGCGGCGCGCCATCTGAGCTTCACCAACGCCGCCGCGGAGCTGTTCGTGACCCAGGCGGCGATCAGCCATCAGATCAAGACGCTGGAGGCGTATCTGGGCGTGCGCCTGTTCCGCCGGCTGAACCGGGCGCTCCAGCTGACCGACCAGGGCCAGGCCCTGCTGCCGTTCGTGCGCGAGGCCTTCGACAGCCTGACCGCCGGCGTGCGCCGGGTGCAGGGCGGCCGGAGCAGCGGCGCCCTGTCGATCAGCAGCACGCCGTCCTTCGCCTCCGGCTGGCTGGCCGCCCGGCTGACCCGGTTTCAATTGGCCCATCCCGAGATCGAGCTGCAGCTGGGCGCCACGATCCGGCTGATCGACTTCCTGCGCGAGGGGGTCGATTGCGGCATCCGCTACGGCCTGGGCCACTGGCCGGGCCTGGCCGCGGTCTGGCTGTTCCAGGCGCCGCTCTTGCCGGTCTGCCATCCGGATCTGCTCAAGGGGCCGAAGCCGTTGCGCGTGCCGGCCGACCTGGCCCGGCACACGCTTCTGCACACGCCCGATCTGGACGACTGGCGCTTGTGGCTGACCGCGGTCGGCGTGCGCGGCGCCGAACCGCTGCGCGGGCCGAAGTTCGACAGCCTGGCGACCGCGCTCCAGGCAGCGATGAGCGGTGGCGGGGTCGCGATCGGCCGGCGGCAGTTCGTCGCGGCCGAGATCGCCAGCGGCCGGCTGGCGGCACCGTTCAATTTCGAGCTGCCGGACGAATGCGGCTACTACTTCGTGGTGCCGGAGCACCAGGCCGAGCAAGGCAAGGTCAAGGCGTTTCGGGACTGGCTCCTGGCCGAGGTCGCACGCTCGGAAGGCGCCGCCGCGGCCTCGGACAACGGGCCGCAACCGGCGGGATTTGCCGGGCCTGCGCCATGATGCTATGCAGCATGGCCGGGCAGGCGGCCAGGCATGGCAGATGGGGCGTGGGCGTGCAGGAGATCCTGGACCAGCTCGAGGCGAAGCGCGAGGCGGCCCGCCAGGGTGGCGGGTCGAAGCGGATCGAGGCGCAGCACAAGCGTGGCAAGCTGGCCGCGCGCGAGCGCCTGCAATTGCTGCTCGATCCCGGCTCGTTCGAAGAGATCGACATGTTCGTCGAGCATCGCTGCAGCGATTTCGGCATGGCCGAGCAGCGCGTGCCGGGCGATGGCGTGGTGACCGGGGCCGGCACCATCAACGGCCGGCTGGTCTACGTCTTCAGCCAGGACTTCACGGTGTTCGGCGGCTCGCTCTCCGAGGCCCACGCCGAGAAGATCTGCAAGATCATGGACCAGGCGCTCAATGTCGGGGCGCCGGTCATCGGCTTGAACGATTCCGGCGGTGCGCGCATCCAGGAGGGGGTCGCGAGCCTGGCGGGCTACGCGGACGTGTTCCAGCGCAACGTCCTGGCATCCGGCGTGATCCCGCAGATCAGCGTGATCATGGGCCCGTGCGCCGGCGGCGCGGTCTATTCGCCGGCCATGACCGACTTCATCTTCATGGTCCGGGACAGCTCCTACATGTTCGTGACCGGCCCCGACGTGGTCCGGACCGTGACCCAGGAGGAGGTGACCCAGGAGCAGCTGGGCGGCGCTTCGACCCATACCCAGAAATCCGGCGTCGCCGATCTCGCCTTCGACAACGACGTCCAGGCGCTGCACGAGCTGCGCCGCTTCATCGACTTCCTGCCCAAGAGCAACCGCGAGCCCGCGCCGATCCGGCCGACCCTGGATCCGGCCGAGCGCGCCGAGATCTCGCTCGACAGCCTGGTGCCGCCCAATCCCAACAAGCCCTACGACATGGGCGAGCTGATCCAGAAGGTCCTGGACGAGGGCGATTTCTTCGAGGTGGCCAAGGACTTCGCCAGGAACATCCTGATCGGCTTCGGCCGGATCGAGGGTGCGACGGTCGGCGTGGTCGCCAACCAGCCGATGGTCCTGGCCGGCTGCCTCGACATCGACAGCGCCCGCAAGGCCGCCCGCTTCGTGCGGTTTTGCGACTGCTTCAACATCCCGCTGCTCACCTTCGTCGACGTGCCGGGCTTCTTGCCGGGCACCGCCCAGGAATATGGCGGGATCATCAAGCATGGCGCCAAGCTGCTCTATGCCTTCGCCGAGGCGACCGTGCCCAAGGTCACGGTGATCACCCGCAAGGCCTATGGCGGCGCCTATGACGTCATGAGCTCCAAGCATCTGCGCGGCGACGTCAACTACGCCTGGCCAACCGCCGAGATCGCGGTCATGGGACCGAAAGGTGCGGTCGAGATCATCTTCCGGGCCGATGCCGGCGATCCGGCCAAGCTCGAAGCGCGCACCGAGGAATACCGCACCCGCTTCGCCAATCCCTTCGTCGCCGCCGGGCGCGGCTTCATCGACGACGTGATCATGCCGCAGGAAACCAGGCGCCGGGTCGCCTACGCGCTCCGCCGGCTGCGCGACAAGAAGCTGCAGAACCCGTGGAAGAAGCACGGCAACATTCCGCTCTAGCGGCCCAGCGCCTCTAGATGCCGGACGGCGGCACCGTCGCGTTCGTGCTGTCCAAGCTCGGCTGGGCGGTGGCGCAGCCGAGCAATCTGCTGCTGATCGCCCTGGCGACCGGCTGCGGCCTGCTCCTGGCGGGGCGCCAGCGGGCCGCTCGCCGCCTGCTGCTGGGCACCACCCTGGCGCTCGCCCTGATCGGCCTGCTGCCGGTCGGGCAATGGCTGCTGCAGCCGCTCGAAAGCCGCTTCCCGCCAGCGACCCTGCCGGCCCAAGGCGGCGTCGATGGCATCGTGGTGCTGGGGGGTGCGATCGACCTGGCGGTCTCGGAGCGGCAGCCGCAGACGGCGCTCAACGACGCCGGCGAGCGGCTGTTCGCCCTGATCGAGCTGGCCCGACGCTATCCGCAAGCGCCGGTCATCTACACCGACGGCCTAGGCCAGCTGCTGGGCGACGGGGCCGGGATCGAGCAGGCGGCGCGGCGCCTGCTCGCCAGCCAGGGCGTGCCGGCGGGCCGGGTCCGGTTCGATGCCACGGCCCGCAACACCTACGACAACGCCCTGATCGCCAAGCGGCTGGCGGCGCCCAAGCCCGGCCAGCGCTGGCTGCTGGTGACCTCGGCCAGCCACATGCCGCGCGCCGTCGGCATCTTTCGCAAGGTCGGCTGGGACGTGATCGCCTATCCGGTCGACTACACGGTGGCGCTGCCGGACAGCTGGCGGGACCAGCTGGGCTCGTTGCTGCAGCCCGACATCGCCGCCCGGCTGGAGGACTTCAATCGCGGCAGCAAGGCCTGGGTCGGCCTGGTCGCCTATTGGCTGATGGGCCGGACCAGCGCCCTCCTGCCGGGGCCGTGAGCGGCAGCCGAAGCTCAGGCCTGGCCAGCCGCCGCCTGCCGGAGATTGGCGCGCGCTGCCGCGCCATCCGTGGCATAGGCCGCCAGGAACACGTCGACCGCGGTGGTGGTTGCCCGCTCCAGCTCGGCCTCGTCCGGCTGGTCGATCAGGCCGACCAGACGGGCCATGTGGAAGGGGCCCTGCAGGGCGCCGATCAGCTGCTTGGCGGCGAGCCAGGGATCCGGCACCGCCGTCTGGCCGCGCTCGTTGGCGTGCTGGAGGAAGTCGGCCAGGCGGCGGGTCACGATCGCCGGGCCGGATTCGAAGAAGATCCGGCCCAGCTCCGGCAAGCGGGGCGCCTCGGCGATCACGATCCGGTAGATGCCGCGGGCCTGCTCGGACAGGATCATCTGCAAGAAGCTGGCCCCGATCGCGAGCAGGGCGCCGCGCAGGTCGGCGGGATCGGCGTCCTGCGCCGCCAGGGCCTGCGAGAAGCGCTGGCAGCGATGGCCGATGATCGCGCCGAACAGCCGGTCCTTGCTCGGAAAATGGGCGTAGAGCGTGGCCTTGGAGACCCCGGCCTCGCGCGCGATGGCATCCATGCTGGTGGCGCCGTAGCCATGCGCCATGAACAGCCGGCTGGCCGCGGCCAGCACCTGCTGCGCCTTGGCGCTGGCCGGCGCGCTGGCGCCTTCGATCATGCCGCAGCTGGTATCGATCGCCACCTTCGTCCTCCTCGCGGCCCCTTGGTGAACTAACCGCCGCGTCCGGCCTTGACAACAGGTGGGGCGTGCCCAATCTCCTCGCAAGACTGAACTGTACGGTTCAGTTCACCGTATCTGAGATCAGGCCGACGGCATGCGGCATGGAGCGGGCGATGGAGTTGCAGCTCGAGACCGAGGACGAGGCGCGCGTCCAGCCGGCGCCAGGACGCCCGGCCGAGACGCGGATCGCGCCCAAAGCGGATCAGACCTGGCCGGGGGAACCGGCCGAGGCTACGCCGGACGCGGCCCGCAAGAGCGGGCTGAAGCGGATCCTGGTGCCGGTGCTGGCGCTCCTGGTCCTGCTCGCGGCCGGCTATGCCGGCTGGCAGTGGTGGACCGTCTGGCGCTTCATCGAGAGCACCGACGACGCCTATGTCCAAAGCGACATGTCGGTGGTCAGCCCGGAGGTCGCGGGCTATGTCCGGGCGGTCCGGGTCGAGGACAATCAGCAGGTCGCCAAGGGCGACGTGCTCCTGGTGATCGATGATCGGGACTATGCGGCGCGGGTCGCGGCGGCCAGCGCCGATCTGGCGGCGAGCCGGGCCGATGTCGAGACCGCCGTCCGCCAGATCACGTTGCAGCAGGCCGAGATCGCGCAGGCCGACGCGGCCGTGGCGAGCGCCGAGGCGGATCTGGTCCAGGCGCGCCAGGACAGCGCTCGCTACCAGGCGCTCTCGCAGCAGGATTTCGCCAGCCGGCAGCGGCTGGAGACCGCGACCGCCAGCTTGAAGCGGGCGGAGGCGGGCCTCGCCCAGGTCAAGGCTGCCGCGACGGCCGCGCGCGATCGTCTGCCGGTGCTCCAGGCGGCGCAGCAGAAGGCGGCAGCGGGGCTCGCCTCGGCCCAGGCAGCCCAGGACGTCGCCCGCACCAATCTCGAGCGGACCGTGCTGCGCGCGCCGGTCGATGGCGTGATCGGCAACAAGGGTGTCAGGGTCGGCGAATATGTCCAGCCCGGGCGGCAGGTGCTGAGCGTGGTGCCGCTGCCTTATGTCTACGTGGTCGCGAACTTCAAGGAGACCCAGCTGGCGGACATGCGGCCGGGCCAGCCGGTCGAGCTGGCGGTCGATGCCTATCCGGATCAGGTCCTGACCGGGCGGCTGGAGAGCTTCGCGCCGGCGACCGGCGCCCAGTTCAGCCTGCTGCCGCCCGAGAACGCGACCGGCAACTTCACCAAGATCGTGCAGCGGGTGCCGGTCCGGATCGCGGTGCCGGCCGACAATCCGCTGGCCGGGCGCCTGCGGCCGGGCCTGTCGGTCGAGGCCTCGATCGACACCCGGGCGGCGGGGCAGGGCGACATCGGCGGCGTGTTCGGCGCGCGCCAGCCGGATCTGGCGGTGGCGAGGCACTGACCATGGCCACGGCCATGCCCGCCGCCGCGCCGGCGCCGACCTTGCGCGACTGGCTGGGCTTCCTGGCCATGATCGGCGGCATGTTCATGGCGATCCTGGACATCCAGATCGTCGCGAGCTCGCTGTCCGAGATCCAGGCCGGGCTTTCAGCGAGCGCCGACGAGATCAGCTGGGTGCAGACCGCCTATCTGATCGCCGAGGTGGTGATGATCCCGCTCTCGGGCTTCCTCGCCCGGCTGCTCTCGACCCGGGTGCTGTTCGTCGCCTCGGCGCTCGGCTTCACCGCGATGAGCCTGGCCTGCGCGTTCGCCACCAGCATCGAGACCATGATCCTGTTCCGAGCGCTGCAGGGCTTTCTCGGCGGGGCGATGATCCCGACCGTGTTCGCGACCAGCTTCAAGCTGTTCCCGCCGGAGCGCCGGGCGACCGTCTCGGTCATGATCGGCCTGGTCGCGACCATGGCGCCGACCCTCGGGCCGACCTTGGGCGGCTATCTGACCGAGCTCGCCTCCTGGCACTGGCTGTTCCTGATCAACATCCTGCCGGGCCTGCTGGTGGCCGGCGCGGTCTGGCTCCTGATCGACGTCGATCGGCCCAACCCCAAGCTCTGGGCGGGCTTCGACGTGCTCGGCCTGGCGTTGATGGCGACCTTCCTCGGCACGCTCGAATATGTCCTGGAGGAGGGGCCGCGCGACGATTGGTTCGACGACCAGCTGATCACCACGCTGAGCCTGGTCTGCCTCGCCGCGGCGATCGCCTTCTTCTGGCGCATGCTGACCTACCGCCAGCCGATCGTCGACATCACCGCCTACCAGGACCGCAATTTCGCGCTTGGCTCGCTTTACAGCTTCGTGATCGGGGTCGGCCTCTATGGCGCGGTCTATCTGCTGCCTCTGTTCCTCGCCCGGGTGCGCGGCCTGAACAGCCTGCAGATCGGCGAGATCATGATGGTCACCGGCGCCTTCCAGTTCCTCTCGGCGCCGATCGCGGGCGCGCTCTCCAACCGGCTCGATCTCCGGGTGATGCTGGCCTTCGGCCTGACCATGTTCAGCCTCGGCGTCTACCTCAACAGCTTCCTGACCGCCGAGAGCGATTTCTGGGAGCTGTTCCTGCCGCAGGCGGTGCGCGGCTTCGCCTTGATGTTCTGCTTCATCCCGATGAACACCCTGGCGCTTGGCACCCTGCCGCCGGAGAAGCTGAACAATGCGAGCGGCCTCTACAACCTGATGCGCAATCTGGGCGGCGCCATTGGGCTCGCCGTGCTCAACACCGTGCTGACCGATCAGCAGGCCCTGCATTGGGCGCGCCTGGCCGAGCAGGTCAACCTCGCCCGCCCGGAGGTCCAGGCCCGGCTCGACAGCCTGACCCAGTCGCTGACCGGCGTGGTCAGCGATCCGGAGCAGGCGGCGATTCAGCGGTTGGCCCAGACCGTGGCGCGCGAGGCAGCCGTCATGAGCTTCAACGATTGCCTTCTGGTGATCGGCGCGGTGTTCGTGCTGGCGCTCTTGATGATGCCGCTGGTGCGCAAGCCCAAGGCGGCGGCCGCGCCCGCCCATTGAGGCCGGGAGCCAGCCCGCAAGGGAGGCTCGCCAAGGTCGCCTGGCTGGGCGTATGGTCGAGGTCAGGCGGCGCCAAGCCGCGGCGGACCGACAAGCAAGGGAGAGACCGATGGCCGAGACGCTGGCAGGTGCCACCGCGACCGCCCCCAACGATCTGGAGGCGTTTTGGGTGCCGTTCACGCCGAACCGGCAGTTCAAGGCAGCACCGCGCCTGCTGAAGAGCGCCAAGGGCATGTACTACACCTCGGACGATGGCCGCCAGATCCTGGACGGCTCGGCGGGCTTATGGTGCGCCAATCTCGGCCATTGCCATCCGAAGGTGGTCGAAGCGGTCCAGGACGCGATCGCGACCCTCGACTTCGCGCCGGCCTTCCAGTTCGGCCACGGCAAGGCCTTCGAGCTCGCGTCGCGCGTCGCCCATGAGATGCCGGGCGATCTGAACCGGGTGTTCTTCTGCAATTCCGGCTCGGAAGCGGTCGACACCGCGCTCAAGATCGCGCTCGCCTATCACCGCGCCCGCGGCGATGCCGGCCGCTACCGCCTGATCGGCCGCGAGCGCGGCTACCATGGCGTCGGCTTCGGCGGCATCTCGGTCGGCGGCATGGTCGCCAACCGGCGCACCTTCGGCCCGATGCTGCCGGGCGTCGACCATCTCCGCCATACCCTCGATCTGGAGCGCAACGCCTTCTCGCGCGGCCTGCCGGCCCATGGCGCCGAGCTTGCCGACGACCTCGAGCGGCTGGTCATGCTGCACGATCCCTCGACCATCGCCGCCGTGATCGTCGAGCCGGTCGCCGGCTCGATCGGCGTCTACCCGCCGCCCCAGGGCTATCTCGAGCGCTTGCGGGCGCTGTGCGACAAATACGGCATCCTGTTGATCTTCGACGAGGTGATCACCGCCTGGGGCCGGCTCGGCAAGGCCTCGGCCGCCGAGGTGTTCGGGGTCACCCCGGACCTGATGACCAACGCCAAGGGCATCACCAGCGCCCATGTGCCGATGGGCGCCGTGATCTGCCGCGATTCGATCTACGAGGCCTTCATGCAGGGCCCCGAGCACATGATCGAGCTGTTCCACGGCTACACCTACTCGGCCCATCCGCTCGCCGTGGCCGCCGCCCTGGCCACCATCGAGGCCTACAAGACGGAAGGCATCTTCGCGCGCGCAGCCAGCAATTTCCAATATTTCGAGGACCTGCTGCACGACTGCCGCGACCTGCCGGCGGTCAAGGACATCCGCAATTTCGGCTATATGGGCGCGATCGAGCTGGCGCCTGGGCCGGAGGGACCGGTCAAGCGGACCCTCGAGATCATGGTCGAGGCGTTCCAGCGCGGCGTCATGATCCGGGTCTCGGGCGACACCATCGCCTTCTCGCCGCCCCTGGTTGCCGAACGTGAGCATCTGGAGCAGATGATCGGCATCACCGCCGAGGTGATCCGCGCCAAGTGCGGCTGATGTGGTCCTGATCTACGCCTGAATTGCATGGCCGCTAGTGGCCATGGCCATGGCGATGGTGCAGGTCCGGGTAGTGCGGATGGCGGTGGCGCATCGGCACGTGCCGGTGCCAGTGGCTGTGCGGCTCGTCGGCAGGGTCACCTGCGCCATGGCCATGCTGATGATGCCTGTCGG
>CADEGR010000085.1:16304-18658 GCA_902826935.1 uncultured Alphaproteobacteria bacterium
ATCTGGAGCAAATGATCGGCATCACCGCCGAGGTGATCCGGGCCAAGTGCGGCTGAAGCCATGATGCGGGCGGATTAGACTCGATCCGCCCGCATCGACGCTTGCGCATGATCAGAATTCGTTGGCCGACTGCAACGGCCGAGACCGCCATCTCGGTCCGAAGCAGTACACCCCTACGAAGAACGTAGCCGCGCAGACGACGCTGACATTTGATGCGCGCATTGCGTAGTAGAACATCCGGTGCACCGAACGCCACGGCCGATCCCGCGTGATGCAAAAGTAGTCATGGATCACGGATGCCTTGCGGTACCGGCCGTTCAAGGGCGCCCCGACCAACGTCCACAATAATCTCGGAATTGAGGCGCCATCTACCGTCACGCCCTGGGGTACAGGCCAACGGGTGCCATCTGGACCAATATAGGTGAAGTCCTGGCACAACAACATGCGGTCGTCATCCAGCCACTCAGTGACGACATCGCCGAGAAACTGGCCGAACGGCGGGGCTTTCAAATGCTGTGTCATGTCGATAATCCGACCGAGAGTTAAAGATGGCGCCGTATTCGGGATAAATTTTCAGTTTGGCAACGCCGATCGAGCCGTCCCAGCCGAGCGCTATCGCTCTTGCACGGGCGCCTCGAGGCTGACGCTGCCGTCCGTGCGGATGGTCCAGAACGGGTTGTGCGCGACTTCCCAGACATGGCCGTCCGGGTCGGCGAAATAGCCGGCATAGCCGCCCCAGACGACCTCCTCGGCGGGCTTCAGCAGCGTGGCGCCGGCAGCGGTCGCTTCGGCCAGGACGCCATCGACCTCGGCGCGCGAGCGGGCGTTGAAGGCCAGCGCGACGCCGCCAAAGCCGTCGCCGCCTTGGTCCGGCAGCCGGGCATCCTTGGCCAGCTCGGCGCGCGACCACAGCGCCAGGATGATGCCTGGCAGCTGGAAGAAGGCGACCTCGGCGTTCTGGTTGCCGCGCCGCCAGCCCAGGCCGTCCTCGTAGAAGCGCAAGGCGCGGGCGAGATCGGCGACGCCCAGGGTGACGAGGCTCAGACGCTGGTCCATGGCTGCTCCTCCTGCTGCTGACGGCAACGGGCAGATCGGCGATGTGCGCGCAGATGACGCCTGGCAGGTTAGTCGATGCGAAGCGCATCGGTCTTGAACAAATCAGCCATGGGGAGCGTGCTGCCTGGATGCTGCAGCAGGCGGCTCGGCTGCTGGTCGGCGCCGCGCGACCGTGCGTTCAGGGCGAAGATGGTCTAGAGATGACGAGGGCGACCTGCGGCCGCGGCCGCCTGCCACGGGACGACGCAGGCATTGGGTGGGAGGCGAGCGAGCATGAGCAAGGACATCGGGCATTGGCTGAACGGCCAGCGGGTCGCCGGCACGAGCGGCCGCTTCGGCGACATCTTCGACCCCTCGGTCGGCGAAAAGTCGGGCCGGGTGGCGCTGGCGAGCGCTGGCGAGGTCGATGCCGCCGTGCAGGCGGCCAAGGCAGCCCTGCCGCGCTGGGCCGCGACCCCGCCGCTCCGCCGCGCCCGCATCATGTTCGCCTTCAAGGGCCTGATCGAGCAGCATATCGACGAGCTGGCGCTGCTGGTCAGCTCCGAGCATGGCAAGACCCTGGATGACGCCAAGGGCTCGATCACCCGCGGCCTCGAGGTGGTCGAGTTCGCCTGCGGCATCCCGAGCCTCCTGAAGGGCGAGTTCAGCGACAGCGTCGGGACCGGGGTCGATCTCACCTCGTTCCGCCAGCCGGTCGGGGTCTGCGCCGGGATCACGCCGTTCAACTTCCCGGCGATGATCCCGCTGTGGATGTTTCCGCTGTCGCTCGCCTGCGGCAACACCTTCGTGCTCAAGCCCTCGGAGAAGGACCCGTCCTGCCCGATCCGCTTGGCCGAGCTCGCCATGGCGGCGGGCGTGCCGGACGGCGTGATCAACGTTGTGAATGGCGACAAGGAGGCGGTCGACGCGATCCTGACCCACCCGGACATCGCCGCGGTCAGCTTCGTCGGCTCGACCAGGATCGCCGAATACGTCTATCGGACCGGCACGGCGCACGGCAAGCGGGTGCAGGCGCTGGGCGGCGCCAAGAACCACATGGTGGTCATGCCCGATGCCGATCCGGACCAGGTGACCGACGCCCTGATGGGCGCGGGCTACGGCTCGGCGGGCGAGCGCTGCATGGCGATCTCGGTCGCGGTCGCGGTCGGCAAGGCCGGCGACAAGCTGGTCGAAGCGCTGGCGCCCCGGGTGCGCGGCCTCAAGATCGGGCCGAGCCACGAGCCCGGCATGGAGATGGGTCCCTTGGTCACCGCCGAGCATCTGGCCAAGGTCAAGGGCTATGTCGATCTGGGGGTCGA
>CADEGR010000086.1 GCA_902826935.1 uncultured Alphaproteobacteria bacterium
CATCTGGTAGGGCTGCAGGACGTAGGAGCGGATCTGGTGGCCCCAGCCGATGTCGGTCTTGCCGGCGGCTTCGGCGTCGGCCGCCTCCTGCCGCTTTTGCAGCTCGAGCTCGTAGAGGCGGGCGCGCAGCATGTCGAAGGCCTGGGCGCGGTTGCGGTGCTGCGAGCGGTCGTTCTGGCACTGCACCACGATGTTGGTCGGCAGATGGGTGATCCGGATCGCGCTGTCGGTCTTGTTGACGTGCTGGCCGCCGGCGCCGGACGCCCGGTACGTGTCGATCCGGAGGTCCTTGTCCAGGATCTCGATCTCGATGCTGTCGTCGATCACCGGGTAGACCCAGACGCTGGCGAAGCTGGTATGGCGGCGCGCCTGGCTGTCGAAAGGCGAGATCCGGACCAGGCGATGCACGCCACTCTCGGTCTTGAGCCAGCCATAGGCGTTGGACCCGCTGACCTTGACGGTGACCGACTTGATGCCGGCCTCCTCGCCCGGGCTCTCCTCGATCCATTCGACCTTGTAGCCCTTGGTCTCGGCCCAGCGCAGATACATGCGCAGCAGCATCTCGGCCCAGTCCTGGGATTCGGTGCCGCCGGCGCCGGCATGGATCTCGAGGAAGCAGTCATTGGCGTCGGCCTCGCCCGAGAGCATGCTCTCGAGCTGGAGCCGGCCGAGCTGCTCCTGCAGCGCCACCAGGCCGGCCTCGGCGTCGCTCAAGGTCGCCTGATCGTCCTCGGCCTCGGCCAGCTCGATCAGCTCGACATGGTCCTGCAGCTCGCGCTCCAGGGCCTGCTGGCGCTCGACCGAGGCTGCGAGGCGGGTGCGCTCGCGCATCACCTGCTGGGCGCGCGCGCCATCCTGCCAGAGATCCGGCTGCTCGGCCAGGGTGTTCAGCTCGGCGAGGCGGGCGACCGCGTGATCCCAGTCAAAGATGCCTCCTCAGCAGGGCCAGACCCTGCTCGATCTCGGCGACCACATGGCTGATTTCGGCACGCATGACGGCTCCTGGCGCTTGCAGCGGGCGGCCGGCTCGACCGGCCGGCGGCTGATCTAGCATGGATCGGCCGGCCGGGTAAGCCAAGCCGGCACGACCTGGTGGCCGCACCTGGCTCGGTAGAGGATGAACCAAGCAATTCTACCATATTTGTAGATAGCCCTTTACGTACTTCGACGGGAATGTCAAAAAGCGGCACTCGCGTTTTTGGATCTTGACGCCCGGCCGCCGGGCGTGGAGGGGCCGCTCTGAGCGCAGCCGCATCAGCCCAGCCTTGGTCGCTGGCCGCCGTCCGCGCGACCGGCAGCAGCGAGATCGCCGCCCGGCTGCTGCTGTTCGCGGTGCCGCTGCTGGTCGGTGTGGAGATCCAGTCGTGGGGCACGCTGTTCCTGTCCGAGCTGTGCCTGCTGGCGCTGCTGCCGGTCGCCCTCCTGCGCCACGGCCGGCGCCTGCTGCGCCGGGACGTGGCGCTGCTCCTGGCGCTGGGCCTGGTCTATCTGACCTGCCAGATGGTGACCGACGTGGTGCGGGCGAGCGCGCCCGCAGACTACTTGCGCGGCTGGTCGCGGATCCTGGTGCTGTTCAGCAATTTCCTGGCGCTGGTCCTGTTGATCCGCGGCCGGCCGGGCCGGATCGCGGCCTTCGCGGCGGGCTCGGTGGTCGGTCACAGCCTGGCGCTGGTGATCCAGGCGCCGCTGGCCGAGATCGGCTGGAAGTTCGGCTTTGCCGGGCCGGTGACCACGGCGGTCCTGCTGCTCTGCGCGCTGCCGCCGGTGCTGCGCAGCGCGCACAGCCTGCTGACGCCGGCCCTGCTGGCGGCGCTGGGCCTGCTCAGCCTGTATCTGGACTTCCGATCCTGGGCGCTGGCCCTGTTCATGAGCGGCGCGTTCCTGCTGGCCCCAGCGCTGCAGCGGCGGGCGGGCTTCCGGCTGCGGCCGCTGTCGCCGGGACGCGCGGCGCTGGTGGTGGGCCTGCTGGGCCTGGCGGCGTTCGGCACGCTCAAGCTCTATAGCGAGGCGGCGCGCCAGGACTGGCTGGGGCCGGCGGCCGAGGCGAAGTACGAGGCGCAGGCGGCGCTGGGCGATCTCGGCATCCTGCTGGGTGGCCGCAGCGAGGGCCTGGTCTCGATCCAGGCGATCCAGGATGCGCCGTTCCTGGGCCACGGCTCCTGGGCGCAGGGTCGGCACTATGCCGAGCTCGAGCAGATGCTGCTTTACCAGCTGGGCTTCGTCGACCGGATCGCCGATCCCAAGACCGATCTGATCCCGACCCATTCCCATCTCCTGGGCGCCTGGGTCGAGGCGGGGCTGGGCGGCGCCTTGTTCTGGCTGGGCGTGCTGGTGATGATCGCCAATGCGCTGCGCCGGCTCTACGCCGCCGACGATCCCTTGCGGCCGTTCGCGATCTTCCTGCTGATCCTGTTCGTCTGGGACATCCTGTTCTCGCCGTTCGGCGCCTTCCGGCGCTTGAGCAACGCCTTCATCCTGGTGGTCATGCTCTATGGCCAGCAGCTGGCGGCGGATGGCGCGAACGCGGTCCCGGATCGCCGGCGGCGGCCGCGCGGGCCGGCTCGGCCAGTCCGGGTCACCGCGCCCGTGCGCTGGTCCGAGGCGGCCGAGCCGCCGGCTGCCGGCGCATGAACCAGGGCCTCCTGGCGCGGATCAAGAAGGGTGCGGCCTCGGAGCTGTTCGCCAATCTGGTCCGGGTGCTCGGCCAGTTCGCCGGTGTGCCGCTGTTCCTGGCGTTCTGGGGCACCACCCGCTATGGCGAATGGCTGCTGCTGACCGCGGTTCTGGGCTACCTCCAGCTCAGCAATATCGGCTTCAGCATGGCGACCCGGACGCGCATGGCGATGGAGGTCAGCGCCGGCCGGCGAGCGGCGGCGCTCGGCATCTTCCAGAGCACCGCCTGGTTCTTCCTGCTGATCGGCCTCGCGGTCATGGCGCTGGGCTGGCTCGCCGCCTGGCAGGCGGAGACGGTGCGCGGGCTGCTCAACCTGCAGGATCTGGGGGTGCCCGAGCTGCGCCACTGCCTCTTGCTGCTGGCGGCGGTGGTCGCGGTCCATCTCCAGGTCGAGCTGGTCGATGCCGGCTTCCGGGCGGAGGGCCATTACGGCCTCGGCACCTTCCTGGTGACCCTGGGCGAATTGGCCATCTTCGTCCTGACCGCGCTGGTCCTGGTGGCGGGCGGCGGCATGGTCGAGGCGGCCGCCTGCCAGCTGGCCGGCGGCGTGCTCCGCCTGGTCAGCCTGCGCCTGGTGCTGCGCCGCCTGGTGCCCTGGCTGCATTTCGGCATCGCCCAGGCGAGCCGGCGCACCGTGCTGGCGCTGGCCGTGCCGTCGCTCGCCTTCATGGCCTTCCCGGTCGGCCAGGCGATGATGCTGCAGGGCGTGCTCCTGGTGATCGGAGCGCTGCTCGGCCCAGCCGCGGTCGTGGTGTTCAACACCCTGCGCATGCTGACCCGCTACACCGTCCATCTGACCACCATGTTCATCCGGATCGCCGGACCCGAGATGTCGTTCGCCTATGGCCGCGGCGACCTCGCCTTGCTCCGCCGGGTCCATTGGCAGGTCTGCCGGGTCGGCCTGTGGGCGGCCCTGGTGGTTTGCCTGGCCCTGCTGGCGGCCGGCCCCTGGCTGCTGCGCTTGTGGACCGGCGGCAATGTCGCGGTCGCGATGGCGGTCTATCTGCCCCTGGTCCTGATGGTCTTGTGCCACACCGCCCACACCCTGATCGCCAACGTCCTGCTTGCGACCAACCACCACCGGCGCTATGCCGCGGTGTTCCTCGCCAGCTCGCTGGTGACCCTGGCGCTGACCTACCTCATGACGCGCGAGCTTGGCCTCGCAGGCGCTGCCCAGGCGAGCCTCCTGGGCGAGCTGCTGCTCTTGCTCTACGTCACGCCGGGCGCGATCAGCTTCACCGGCGGCGGCTGGCGCAGGTTCCTCTGGCACATCCTCCGCCCGCCGTCACCGAGCCTGTTCTGGCGGTTGCGCGCGGCGAGCTGATGGACATTCAGCCGGTCAACGCCAGAGCGATCAGATCGTGGCTGCTCTCACAGCTATCGGCCGGCCTCGCTTGAGAAGGCCTGCTTGCCAGCCGGCGGCGGTTGATTCGAGCCGGCGATGCTCAGCGACACCCTCACGCAGGCGGCAGACAACGTCATTCGGCTGGCCAAGCCGGACGATCTCGCTGCTCGGCAGACCTAGCAGCTGGCCGAGCAAGGTCGTGTTGGCGGTTTCGTGGGCGACGATGGCGAGCGGGGCGGGGCTGGTGGCGAGGGTGGGGCGGATCTGCTCCTGCAGGCAGGCCGCGAGGCGCCGGTCGAGGTCGGCGTAGCTTTCGCCGCCGGGCCAGCGGAAGGTCCACAAGTCGGCGGCACGGCGGGCGTAGAGGTCGGGCCAGCGGGTCTCGATCTCGGCGCGGGTCAGACCCTCGGCCTGGCCGAAGCGGAGCTCGGCGAGGCGGGGGTCGGTGGCGAAGGCGGGCAGCCGCCAGGCGTCCGCCAGGATCTGGGCGGTGGCCTGGGCGCGGCCCAGCGGGCTGGCCAGGATCTGGCCGGGCGGATCATCGGCCAACGCCGCAGCCACGGCGTGAGCCTGGGCGACGCCGGCAGCGGTCAACGGGGAATCCTGGCCGCCCTGGAGCCGGTGCGCCAGGTTCCACTCGGTCTGGCCGTGGCGGATCAGATAGAGCGTGGCCTCGGGCATGGTCGGCGGCGCCGCCTGCAGCCTGTCTGGATGTCACCGCGCCTCGGCGCCGGCCTGCCGCAGGCCGCGCCAGACGATCTCGGCGAACTCGAAATCCTCGGGCGTGTTGATGTCGATCGCTTCCAGCCGGGACACCGGCATGGGGTGGCAGTTCCGGACGTTCATGCGCAGCTTCGAGCGCAGGACATGCTGGGTGCGGTTGACGTAGAGGCCGGTGGTCTCGAACACGACGGGCGGCAGCTCGAAGCTGTTGGGGATGGTGCCGTCGGCGCGGAAATAGTCCGGCTTGCCGTCCCGCCATTGATACATCGGCTCGGCGAACACCGCGCAGACGCTGTCGACGTCCTGCTGGTCGATCGCCTGGATCGCCCGGCCGTAGGTGTCCGGCCGGATGAAGGGCGCGGTCGGCACCGCCTGGAGCACGATCCGGCTGTGCGGATAGTTGCTGGCCTGCCAGTAGGCGAGGTCATCGCCGGTCGCGGCGTTGCTGGCGAGCTCGGCCGGGCGCCGCAAGGGGCGGGCGCCATAGGCCTGGCCGACCTTGAGGATCTCGTCGCATTCGCTGTCGATCACCACGAGGTCGATCAAGGCGCAGGCGCGGGCGTTGCGGATCGCGTGCGCCAGCATCGGCGCATCGCCGAGGCGGCGCAGGTTCTTGCCGGGCACGCGCGTGCTCTGGCCCTTGGCATGGACGAAGGCGACGACCTCAGGCTTCGAACTTGGCGCGCTCATCAAGATACTTCCGTCCGTATTTGTGCTCGACCAGGAAATCCCGCTCGCGCGCCGACATGCCGAAGCTGGATTGCAGCGCCGCCCTGGGCAGCTGCTCGACATAGCGGCCCAGATCCTCGTTCGAGCGGGCGGTCCGGACCAGGCGCAGGAACTCGTCCGGCTCCAGGCTGCATTCGATGTGATGGACAAAGGAATGCCGCGACAGGGCGAAATGGCGCTCGATCATCTGGGCGCCCAGCGCCACCGCCGCGAGCGACGGCTCGATCCCGGTTTCGTGGCCGGAATAGCCAACCGTGATCCGCGCATCCGCGAATTCCCGGCGCAGCACCGGGATGTTGCCGAGCCTGAGCTGGTCCGGCGGGCAGGGATATTGGGCGACGCAATGCAGGATCGTGATCGGGTGGCGGGGGAACAGCTCGAGCGCCTGGGCGATCTCGCGCAGCTGGCTGCCGGCCACCGAGATCACGATCCGTCGGTCGACCGGCACATGCTCGGCGGTGGCGCGCAGAAAGTCGTGATTGCGGGCGTTGATCGAGGCGACCTTGTAGAGCGGCAGATCGTAGCGTGCCATGAAGTCGAAGGAGGTTTGGTCCTGAATGGTCGAGAACCAGGCGATCCGCTCCTCCCGGCAGCGGGCGTCGAAGCGCGCATAATCGGTGTGCTCGAACTCGAAGATGGTCCGGTAGTCGCGGTAGGTCTTGCCGTAGGGGCTGTCATAGGGCGAGGCCAGCTTTTCCTGGCTGTAGAAGCTCTCGACATCCTTCTTTTGCATCTTGATCAGATCGGCGCCGGCCCAGGCGGCGGCCTCCACCATCCGCAGCAGCAGATTGAGATTGCCCATGTGGTTGGTGGTGAACTCGGCGACGAACTCCATCGTCCTGTTCCTTCGAGGTGGCGCCGGCGGGGGGCGGGCCGACTTGCGAAAGCAACTTAAAATAATTGTGATGGTGTGGTTGTACAACTTCGGATATATCAACCCCGCAGCGAGCGGCGCTCATGCGAAGGCGCTGTCGGCCGCCGGCGGCGGCATCGCGGCCCGCAGCTGGGATTCGACGCCCGGCGCGTCCAGGAAGGCGACGCCGAATTGGCTGGCATAGCGGCGGAACAGGGTCGTGAAGCCCGGCCCGCGGACTTGGTTGGCCGTGGGCGGCGTCAGGCAGAACACCGGCAGGTCGGGAAAGGCGAGCTTGGCGGCGACCAAGGACGTGCTGGGGCAGCCGATCACGGCATCCGGCCGCAGGATCTGGATCAGCTCCTCGGCGCAGATCACCTGGCCAGCCATCGCCCTGCGGCCATCCACGATCACGCCGCCCTCGCGTTGCGGTGCGACATAGCGGGCGAGGCCAAATCTGGCCGCGATCTTCTCGGCGGCGAGGCCGAAGCCGTCGATCACCATGCTGCGCGGCTGATCCGGCGGGATCAGCTGGCGCAGCTGGCGGCGCTTTTGCTCGCTGATCGGCAGCCGGTCGGCGGGCAGGCTGGTTTGCGCATAAGCGCTGCAGCGGGGATGGAACGGGTTGAACTCGAGATCGGCCCGGCACAGACGGAGGGCTGCGACCACCGCCAGGCTCTTCGGCAGGCTGGTGCGGGCAGGGGCCAGCACCGTGCGCTGCAGCTGCCAGGGCGTGAACAGGTCGCCTAGGCCGTCGGTCACATGCACGACCGTCGCCTGGCGGCGCAAGGCCGGGATCCGGCGGTAGAAGGCGCTGGCATGGTAGATCGGCAAGGCGAACACGTCGGCAGGCGCCGTGAACAGGGCCGCCAAAGCGGCGTCGTCGTCGCGGCTGGTGCGCAGCATGCGCAGCTGCGCCTCCGGGCAGTGCTCGGCCAGCGCGCTCGCCGCATCGCGGACGTCGACCCGGCGATCCATCACATGCAGCCGGATCTGGCGGGCGTCGACATGGCGGGCGCAGGCGACCAGCTCCTGCAGCTGGACCTGCTTCATGATGATCGCGACGAGGTTGGTCACGGCGCTGGCGCAGGGCTTGGCATCGGCGTCACCAGGCGGTGAAGCCGCCGTCCAGGACCAGCTCGGCACCGGTCATGTAGGAGGCGTCATCCGCGAGGAGGAAGATGACGCCGCCCGCATGCTCGTCGGCGGTCGCCATCCGGCCGAGCGGCACCTTGGCGCAGTAGCGGGCGCGAAAGTCGGCGTTCTGCTGGTTGAAGACGCCCGCCAAGGTGACGATGTTGACCCGCACGCCCGCCTTGGCCCAGTAGGTCGCCAAGTAGCGGGTGAGGTTGTAGAGCGCCGATTTCGAGACGGAGTAGGCGGCGGGCTTGAAGAACACCTGGCCGTTCTGGCGCCGGCCCTCGTACAGGCTCTGATCCGGCGAGACCACGCCGTAGATCGAGCCGACATTGACGATCGCGCCGCGCCCGGCCCTGGCCATGGCGCCGCCGATCACCTGGCAGCACAGCACCACGCCCTTGGTGTTGACCGCCATTACCCGGTCGAACACCGCCTCGGGGAAGTCCTCGAACGGCCCGCTGACCTCGGGCGGCGCGTCGGGCGGCGTGTCGATGCCGGCATTGTTGACCAGGCCGTGGGGCGGCGCGCCCCAATGCTCGACGATCTGGGCCAGCGCCCGCTCCAGGGCGGGGCGCCTGGTCACGTCGGCGACCAGGAACAGGAGGTTCGGATCGGCCGCGCGCGCGCCATAGCGGGCCTCGATCGCCGCCCGCTCGGCGGTGACATCCAGGACCGCGACCTTAGCACCTTGATCAACCATGCCGACAGCGAAGGCGTGGCCGAGCTGGCCGAGACCGCCGGTGACGGCGATGATCCGATCGTTGAGGCTAAAACGTTGGGCGGACGGCGGCGGGACGGGATCCATCGCGACTGCGCTGCAATCTATCAGTTGTGAAGCTATTCACTTATTCGCGAAATACACTAGGTCCCGAACCCTGTCGATGCGCAAAATCGGGGGTGCTGCCCCGCGCCTTGGTTGACGCCTGAAACTGTGGCGTGCAAACATCATAAGGCACTTTGCCCGATAATTGCGCTACCTCGGGTTCCGATCGCGCCGCTGCCCGCCCACCAGCCACCACGTCAGATTGGAGGCCATGCCGGCCGTGCTGCCAAAGCTTGCCAAGCTGGTTCGCCTGCTCGCGGATCGCCGGTTTCGGCCGGGTCTGCGCCGCGGCGTGGCGGCCACGATCGAGCATCTGCCGGCGCTGGCCGGCCGGCCGTTCCGCCAGATCGTCGATATCGGCGCCAACAAGGGCCAGTTCACGCTGCTGATGGCGGGCTTGTGTCCGGTAGCCGAGATCTGGGCGTTCGAGCCGCTGGCCGCACCATTTGCCAGGCTTCGCCAGGTGACCGGGCGGCTGCCCCGCGTGCGGGCGATCCAGGCGGCGATCGGACCGGTGCCCGAGACCCGGCTGATCTATGTCTCGAAGCGCGAGGATTCCTCTTCGCTGCTGCCGATCACGGCGGCGCAGGAGGCGATCTTTCCGGCGACTGGCTTGGCCCGGACCGACCGGGTCGAGGTGGCGCCCCTGACCCGGTACCTGACGCCGGAACAGCTGCCTGGCCCGGCTTTGCTCAAGATCGACGTCCAGGGCTTCGAGCGCGAGGTGCTGGCGGGCTGCGGGCCGCTGCTCGAGCGGTTCGCGGCGGTCTATGTCGAGGCGTCGTTCCTGCAGCTCTACGAGGGCCAGGCGCTGGCCGACGAGGTGGTCGATCTGCTGCATGGCCAGGAGCTGCGGCTTGCCGGCATCTACAATCTGAGCCAGACGGCCAAGGGCCAGGCGGTCCAGGCCGATTTTCTGTTCCTGCGCCAGCCGCAGCCGACGACCGGGGCTGCTGATCAGGCTGGGGCCGGCCTGCGGCCGGCGATGATCGCCTCATAGGCCGCTTCCATCCGGGCGCCGATGCTGGTCCAGTCGAACAGCCGCCGGACCGCCGCCTCGCCCTGCCGGCCATAGCTCGCTAGGCGGGCCGGGTCGGCCAGCATGGCAAGGACGCGGGCGGCGACCCGCTCGGGATCGCAGGGCTCGACCTCGCCGGCGCCATGGGCCTGGACCTCGCGCCAGATATTGACCCGATCGGAGATCAGGACAGGCAATCGGCAGGCCATCGCCTCGACCACCGCGATGCCGAAGTTCTCGGTGTAGGAGGGCAGGAGGAAGAGGTCGGCGTCACCAAGAGCCGCGAGCTTGGCGGTGCCGATCAGCATGCCGGTAAACGTGGTCCGCTCGAGCACGCCCTCGGCCTGGAGCCAGCGCTCGATCGCGGGCTGATAGCCGTCATTGTCGGGGCCGGCGATCACCAGATGGACGTCGGCGCGCGCCTGCGCCACCCGGCCGAAGGCGCGGGCCAGCACGTCCAGGCCCTTCTTGAAGTTGAGCCGGCCGAGAAACAGGAGGATCCGGCGCTCGCCGATCTCGGGATGGCGGGCGCGGAAGCTGCCGGCCGGCGGCAGCGGCCGGTAGGCCTCCAGATGCAGGCCGAGCGGCACCACGAAGGCCGGCCGCTGGAAGCTGTAGGGTGCCGCCAGATCGCGCTCGTCGCTGGTGGTGTAATGGACCGCGGCCGCCTGTCGGAACAGCCGGTCCTGGTAGAGCGCCTCGATCAGCCGCTTGCGGCCGCGATGGCGGCGGTAGAGGTAGGGATCGAGGCTGCCATGGGGCTCGAGCACGTAGGGGACGCGGTGGCGCCTGGCATAGAAGCCGGCAGCGAGCGTGGTGAAGAAATAGAGCGAGTGGATATGGACCAGATCGAAGGTCCGGATGCGCTCGGCCAGCGCTTTGGCGAGCGGCCGCGACAGGCGCAGATAGGCCGGCGGCAGGTCGACTGCGAAGGTCAGCTGGCGGACCCCGCCGGCCAGCTCCTGCGGCGCCAGATCGGCCTCGAAGCCGCCAAAGCCGTCATAGTTGGTGGTGAAGATCTCGACCTCGTGGCCGCGCGCCGCGACCGCCGCCGCCATCTCCCGGCAAGCCTGCGGCGGGCCGCCATAGCGGAGCGACATTGTTGGAATGACGTGCAGGAGGCGCATGACGGCGGGCGCTCGGTCCGATGGCCGCAAAAGGTGGCGCTCTAACGAAAAGGCCGCCGGACGACGCCGGCGGCCTATATACTCATAGTTGTATGAATGGAGGCAAGTGCTACTTTATGGCTTAGCCGTGCCGGGTCCGGCTCACGGCCAGGTCAGCTGGGTCAGGCTGGTGGCGGTGCCGCCATCGTTGATCAGGCTGCTGGCGGCGCGCGCCACCCGGATGAAATTGTCCTTGCCCGAGATCTCCAGCTGCGGCGCCAGGGCGCCGCCGACATTGGGGAACTTCAAGGTCATGCCGATCACCCAGTTGCGGTCGCCGCGCAAGGTGACCCGGGCGCGGCCCGGATGGTTGCGGGACGCGATCTCGGTCGGCCAGCGCTCGTAGCTGCAATCGTCGCCGGCCATCAGCACGTAGTCGTCGGCATTGGCATAGGCGCTGTTGGTCGGGCCCTCGAAATAGCCATTGGTGCAGACGCACTCCCGGCAGCTGCCGCGATCGGCGCCATGGGTCGGGTTGTCCCAGAGCTGGACGGCGTAGAACTGCGGACCATAGGCGGAAATGCTGTCCAGCCGGCTGTTCTTGTTCTGGACCAGGGACAGCCCGCCACGGCCGGCATAGCAGCTCCAGTTCAGGAACTTGTTCTCATCAGGACTATATTCCCCAACCGTGCTGCCGGTGTGGACGAGATAGAGATTGCCGGCGAACGCGCCGGTGATGGTGATCGGCGTGCCGCCGGCCGTGAGCGCCAGGCGGACGCTGGTGCCGGTGGCGCTGACCACGAAGTATTTCTGGGTGCGGTTGACCAAAGGCGCGGGTGGTGCTCCTTCGCCTGGCCGGCGCAGCACGATCACCTCGGCGCCGTTGACGAAGCCATTGCCACCATTGAGCGTCAAGACGCTGCCCGCGATGCCGGTGACCCGGCCGATGCCCGGCAGCATCTCGACATAGCCATAGCCGCATTTGTTGAGGACCAGGATGTCGGCAAAGGCGGAGCCGTAGGTCTGGCCTTCGAAGAAGATGCCGCACCAGTCGCTGACCGCGCTCTGGAACACGTTGGTCGGGCCAAGCTTCAAGCGCTGATACAGGCTGTGCTGGCACCAGGCGAGCTGTGGCGGGTTGATCGGATTCTTGAACGAGCCGTTGGCGGTCCGATCCTCGTAGGCGATCCCGGCCGGGCCGATCGGCTCGCCCAGCATGCCGCAGCGGTTGAAGTTGGCCGCGAACTGCTGGTCGGCCACCAGGCTGTCATTGTTGAAGTGGATGCCGAGGTCGGCGAAGTGGTGGTGGCCGGAAAAACGGTTGGCCGCCTGGCCGCCGGCATGGGGCCGGGCGCGGAAGGTATCGTTGCCTGGATCGGCCACCACCAGGCTGAGCTCGCGATCGGCGCCGCGCACCGAGACGAAGCCGCCGCCGCCGGCGCTGCCGAACAGGAGGGCCTGGCTGACCCGGTAGCGGCCGGGCGGAAACACCACCGTCCGGCTGTTCAAGCCGGCATCGAGCGCTGCCTGGATGGCGGCGCGATCATCGGTGCTGCCGTCGCCGACCGCATTGTAGGGGGCGGCCTTGACGTTGATGTAGTCGATCCCGCCGCCTGACGCGACGACCGGCAGGTTGCTCAGCCGGACCGAGCGGAACGAGCCATCCGCCTGCTCGACCGGCACCCGCGCGGTGCCGGCCGGGCTCGGCTGGTCGGCGAGGCCGGCGATACCGACGCTGCCGGTCTGGCCATGCACGCTGCTGACCGCGCCGGTCGCCGGCAGGTTGCTGAGGGCGACGCTGCGGAACGAGCCATCGGTTTGCTGGATCGCGACCTTTGCGCTAGTTGGCGGCGATGGTTGATCAACCAAAGATGAGATCGTAACGTTGCCCAGCTGGCCCAGCACCTGCCGGTTCTGCAGGGCTTCGATCTCGGTCTTGGCAGCCTGAAGGTTGGCGCGCAGATCCGCCTTCGATGCGGGGATGCCATCGACTGGCTTGGTCGGATCGATGCCACTGGCCATGTCAAACGTTCCATCTGAACTAGGGAAAGTGCAGGCTGATTAACCTATGATTGAGACTTTTGTCAAGTTTAATAGGACTATCAACCTAGGAAGATCAACCTTCAGCACGTTGAGGTCAGCGCGGTGAAGGTGTCGCTGGTGACCATCTCGTACAATCAGGCGCGCTTCCTGGAGGCCGCGATCCAATCGGTGCTGCGTCAGGGTTATGACAATCTGGAATATATTATTGTCGATCCTGGTTCAACCGACGGGAGCAGAGACATCCTGTGGCGCTATCGGGCTGCGGTGGCCCAGCTGGTGCTCGAGCCGGATGCCGGGCCGGCGGATGGCCTCAATCGCGGCTTTGCTCTGGCCAGCGGCCAGCTCTACGGCTTTCTCAACGCCGACGATGTCCTGCTGCCGGGCGCCATCGCGGCCGCGGTCGAGGCGATCAAGGCGCAGCCTCGGGCCGATCTGGTTTATGGCCATGGCTATCTGATCGACGAGACCGGCCGACGGATCCGCCGGTTCTACTCGGACCGCTTCCACCGCTGGGGCTTTCTACGGGACGGGGTGGTGCTGCTCCAGCAGTCGACCTTCTTCCGGGCCACGGCCTTTCAAGCCGTGGGCGGCTTCAACCCGGCCAATCGCACCTGCTGGGACGGCGAGCTGTGGCTCGATCTGGCGCTGGCCGGCAAGCGGTTCGTCCGGGTCAACCAGTTCTGGTCCGGCTTTCGGGTCTACGAGGCCTCGATCACCGGTGCGATCGCGGCGGCGGGCGGGGTTCGCCAGGCCTATGAGGCCGACCTGCGTCGCCTGTTCGAGAAGGCGACCGGCCACCCGCCCGGCCGTTGGCACGAGGTCGAGCGTGCCATGGCCCGGCTGGTCAAATGGGGGGTGAGCCCGGTGGCACTGGCTTGGCGCCTCGGCTCCCTGCTCGACCACAGGGTTCGGCAGAGCCCGGTCTGAGATGCCGGCTTGTTGTTCGGCGGGATTGCTGCTTAGTGTGGCTGGGTGGCGGGGCGAATAGCCGGACGACCGGACGCAATGACGGCCGGCGGTGGGAGTGCTCCGTCGAATTGGTGGCGACGGACCAGATTTGATGGTGGCCTTGGCGTCGGGCATGGCGCGACCGACCGGCTGCGTCGGCGCGCATGGCGGCTAATCTCAGCAATCTGCCGCCGGAGGCGCAGCTGCGCCGCCTGCTGCTGCGCGACGAGCTGGTCCGGCTGGATCAGCTGCAGGAGCGGGTCGGCGATGACGCGGCGTTGAAAGCCAGCGTCGTGCCGATCATCGCCGACGTGCTGCAGGATGCCGGCGTGCGCGATTATCAGCGCCTGGCCGGGGCGCTTGCCCCCTTGATCGTGGCCGGCATGAAGGCCGAGATCAGGAATTCGCGCGACATGATGGTCGACGCGCTCTACCCGATCACCGGTCGGCTGGTCGCGGCGGCGGTGCGCAATGCCTTCACCGACCTGGTCCAGCAGCTGAACGAGAAGCTGGAGGCGAGCCTCTCGGCGCAGCGCTGGCAGGCCTGGCTGAAAGCGCGGCTGACCGGGCGGAGCGAAGCCGAGATCCTGCTCGGCGCCGGTGCCGCCTTCGAGGTGATCGATCTTTTGCTGATCGATCGCCATAGCGGCCTGCTGCTGGCGCGCGCGCGGCCGGGCGATCCGGCCCAGGACGATCTCGACGGTCAGCTGCTGAGCGGCATCCTGGCGGCGATCATGCTGTTCGTGCGCGATGCCATGAAGGGCGCGCGCGAGCAGGAGCTGCGCACGCTCGAGGTCGGCGATGTCTGCCTGCATCTCCAGGTGTCGCCGAGCACCATCCTGGCGGTCAAGACCAAGGGACCGCAGCCAGCTCGCTTCGCCAGCGCGCTGGCCGCGCTGTTCACCGACTTCCTGGCCGGCTGGGGCGGTCGGTTGCAGGCCCACGAGCAGCTCGGCGCCGCCGACCGCATGGCCCTCGGCGATGATCTGGCCGGCCGGCTGCAGGCGCTGCTCCTGGCGCAAAAGCGCAATTTCAAGCGGCCGTCGCGGCTCGGCACGGTGCTGCTGGCGCTGCTGCTCGCCGGGCTCTTGGGCTGGATCGGCTGGTCTGGCTATCAGCGCTGGCAGACCAGCCGGGTCGAGGCGGCCGCGGCGGCCGTGATCGGCGCCCAGCCGGCCTTGCAGGGCTACCCGATCGAGGTGCGCTACGATTCGGCCGAACAGCGCCTAGCCGTGAGCGGGCTGGCGCCCGATCGACGCACGATCGAGGCGCTCGAGCGCGAGCTGGCAACCGCCCTGCCTGATGTCAGCCGGGCGCTGGCGCTCGCAGCCCTGCCGGAATCGGGCGCCGCCGGGCTGGCCGATCGGCTGACCAGCCTCGCTGCCGATCTCGAGCGCCAGCGGGCCGAGGCCGAGCGCCAGCTGAGCGCGCTGCAGGCGAGCCAGGCGGACCTGCTGCGTGCCAACCAGGCCCAGAGCGCGCGGTTGGACGAGCTCCGCCAGAACCTCGATCGCGAGCGCAGTGCGCGCGCCGCTGCGCTGGCCGATGGGCTCGCCGGCCAGCAGTCGGCGCTCCAGGCTGGCCTGGCCGATATGGGGCAGGCGGCCAGCGCCCGCGTCGCCGCTTTGCGGCAGTCGCTGGACGCGCTGCAAGCGACGCTGGCTGGGCTCGATGCCCGGCTGCCCGAGGACGCCCTGCTGGCCGAGCTGCGCTTCGAGCGCTGGCTGCGGGCCAATCCGATCCGATTCGGCAGCGGCGCCAGCCTGGCCGAGCCGGCCGCGGCCCAGCGGACGCTGGCCGCGCTGATGATCCGCCTGGCGCAGGCCCCGGCCGCCAGCCGCCTCTTGATCATCGGCTATGCCGACGACACCGGCGATGCCGGGCTCAATCAGACAGTCTCGATCGAACGAGCGGCAGCGGTCGCGGCGCGCTTGCGGGCCTTGGGCGCCGAGCCGGCTCGGCTGGTGATCGCCGGCCGCGGCCGGGAGGGTGCGATCAGCGATGTGAGGGGGGCCGCCAGCCCCAACCGGCGGGTCGAGTTCGCGCTGCTGCCCGGTCGCTGAGCCATGATCGCGGCGCGCAAGATCTGCGTCCTGGGCGATTTCGCGGTCGGCAAGACCTCGCTGATCCGCCGCTACGTCCAGGGCAGCTTCGCCGAGGACTACCAGGCCACGATCGGCGTCGCGATCACCCGCCATCGCACCGAGATCGCCACCAGCCAGGGACCGCAAGCGCTCGACCAGATCCTCTGGGACATCGAGGGCAGCCTGCATGGCCGCGATCTCGCGCTGCGCTATCTGGAAGGTGCCGCCGGCGCCCTGATCGTGGGCGATCTGACCCGGGCCGATCCGGTGGCGGCGATGGCGGCCCATGCCGCGATCGTGGCGCAGGAGCTGCCGGGCCGGCCGATGGTGTTTGCGCTCAACAAGGCCGATCTGGTCGAGCCGGCGGCGCGGCCCGATGGTCAGACGCTGCTGGCGAGCCATGGCGGCCTGCTGCGCTGCTGCTCCGCCAAGACCGGCGAAGCCGTGCCGGAGCTGTTCGCAGCCCTGGGCGCGCGCATTCTCGAGATCGGGATTTGACATGGCGCGCCCGGACGTGGCGCGGCTGAGCCCGCTCGGCCTGGCCAGGCGCGATGGCTGAGCCAGCATCCCGGTGCAGTGGCCCGGTGGGCGCGCGCGACCTGCCGGCCGGCGCGCTCGACCGGCTGATCGCAACCGGCCGGTTCGGCCTGATCCAGCTCGATCGGGACCTGTGCGTGCAGGCGCGCCACGGCGCCTGGCTCGGCTGGCTGGCGCCCGGCGCCCAGGCGATCCAGGCCTTGCCGATGCTGCTCGGCTACGAGCCTGCCTTGCGCGCGATCGCGGCCGGCCAGCGGCCGTCGCTGCTGCTGCCGCGCCTGGCCTGGCCGGGCGGGCCGCTCGGCGAGCGGGTGATCGCGCTGGAGGTGCTGCCGGCCGGCGATGGCGCTGGTCTGCTGCTCTGGCTGCAGGATGCGAGCGAGCTGGCCGCGCTGGAGCAGCAGGTCGTGCAGCAGCGCAACGAGCTGAGCCTGGCCGAGGCGGCGCTGGTGGCTGCGCGCGCGGCCGCCGAAGCGGCCCATGCCGCCAAATCGGCGTTCCTGGCCAATCTCAGCCACGACCTGAAGAGCCCGCTGCAGGTCATTCTGGGCAATGCCGCCTTGCTGGCGGATGAGGGCGCGCTGGCGGCCGCCGAGCGCCCCCAGTTCCTGCAGGACATCGCGGCGAGCGGCCAGTTCCTGCTGGCGATGATCAGCGATCTGCTCGAGGTCGCGGCCCTCGAGAGCGGCCGGCTCGAGCTCAGCGAGGAGCCGGTCGATCTGGCGTTGGTGCTGGAGCGCAGCCTCGCTCTGGCGCGCGGCCTGCCAGGCGCGGCAGAGCGCCAGCTGGCCTGCCGCCTGCCTTCGGTCCGGCCTTGGCTCCTGGCCGACCCGATCCGATTGCAGCGGATCCTGGCCAATCTGCTCTCGAACGCGATCAAGTTCACGACCCCGGGTGGTCTGATCGACGTGGCGCAGCAGGCCGAGGCAGCGGGGCCATTGGTGGTCACGGTGTCCGACGACGGCTGCGGCATCGACCCGGCGCGCCAGGTCCGGCTGTTCGAGCCCTTCCAGACGCCGGCGGCAGGCGGCGGCAGCGGCCTTGGGCTGCATGCCGCGCGCGGCTTGGCCGAGCTGCATCAGGGCAGCCTGACGATCCGGAGCGAGCCAGGCGTCGGCACGGTCGCCTGCCTCACGCTCCCGGCCGAGCGTCGAACTGAGCCGCCGCCATGAGCGAGCCCAAGGTCCTTCTGGTCGAGGATCAGCCCGCTTTGGCCCGCACCTATTGCGGCTTCTTGCGCCCCTGCGGCTGCCAGGTGGAGGTGGCGGCGACCGGCCAGGCAGCGCTGGCGGCACTGGCCGAGCCGCCGGCGGCGATGCTGCTCGATCTACGCCTGCCGGACATGGATGGCTTGGCAGTGCTCAAGCAGCTGCGGGCCCAGGGGCTGGATCTGCCGGTGATCGTGATCACCGCGCACGGCTCGATGCAGACCGCGATCGATGCCATGAAGGCGGGTGCCGCCGACTTCCTGGTCAAGCCGTTCACGCCGGAGCGGCTGCAGGTGACCCTGCGCAACGCCCTCGAGACGGCGCGGCTTGCGGCCACCTTGCGGGTCTATCGCGATCGCATCGATCGGGCGAGCTTCCAGGGCTTCATCGGCTCGAGCCTGGCAATGCAGGCGGTCTATCGCTCGCTCGAGAGCGCGGCGGCGAGCAAAGCGACGGTGTTCCTCACCGGCGAGAGCGGCACCGGCAAGGAGGTCGCCGCCAACGCGGTCCACGCCCTGAGCGGCCGACCCGGCGCCTGCATCGCCCTCAATTGCGCCGCAATTCCGCGCGACCTGGTGGAGAGCGAGATCTTCGGCCATGTCAAAGGCGCCTTCACGGGCGCCCAGGCCGAACGCAGCGGTGCTGCCCGGCTTGCCGATCGCGGCACCTTGTTCCTGGACGAGATCTGCGAGATGGAGCTGGGCTTGCAAAGCAAGCTGCTGCGCTTCCTGCAGACCGGCCAGATCGCCAAGGTCGGCAGCAGCGTGCTGGAGCAGGTCGATGTCCGGATCGTCTGCGCCACCAACCGCGATCCGCGCCAGGAAGTGGCCGCCGGGCGCTTCCGCGAGGATCTGTTCTACCGCCTGCATGTGTTGCCGATCCATCTGCCGCCCTTGCGTGAGCGGGGCGAGGACGTGGTCGAGATCGCGCTGCATCTGTGCCAGCAGCTGGCCGCCGCCGAGGGCCGCAGCAGCCTGCGCCTGAGCGAGGCTGCCCTGGCGGCCTTGCGTGCCCACAGCTGGCCCGGCAATGTCCGGGAGCTGCAAAACGTCATGCACCAGGCGATCGTGATGCATGCGGGCCCGACCATCGAGGCGGCCATGCTGGGCCTGGCCGACCCCGCGGTCCCGTTGCGGCCCATGGCCGCGTCAGCGGCTGACGGCGCCTTGCATCAATTGGCGCTGCAGATCCGGCCACTGGCCATGGTCGAGCGTGAAGCCGTCCTGCAGGCGCTCCGGCTGTGCGCTGGCGATGTCCGCAAGGCGGCCGTGTTCCTCGGGATCTCGCCGGCGACGATCTACCGCAAGCTCAAGAGCTGGCAGGACGTCGCCTGAGCCGGCCCTGAGCCGCCGCCAGGCGACGGCCGGAGCGTGACCTCGTCGAT
>CADEGR010000087.1:0-11280 GCA_902826935.1 uncultured Alphaproteobacteria bacterium
GTGTTCGAGCAGCTGAAGGCGCAGCTGGCGGCGCAGGGCGTGCGCCGCCAGGGCCTGCTTTTGCCGGAGGTGGTGACCCTGCAGCCGGCGCAGGCCGAAGCGCTGGCCGCCCGCCAGGCCGAGCTGGTGCCGCTGGGCCTGGTGCTGGAGCCGTTCGGCACGGATGCGGTCCTCCTCCGTGAGGTGCCGGCCCTCCTCGCCAAGGCCGATCTGGCGGCCCTGGTGCGGGATCTGGCCGACAGCCTGCTCGAGCTGGAGCTGGCCAGCCCGCTGGAGCAGGCCTTGCACCGGGTCTGCGCCAGCCTCGCCTGCCATGGCAGCGTGCGCGCCGGCCGGCGGCTCAGCCTGGCTGAGATGGACGCCCTGCTGCGGGCGATGGAGCAGACCCCGCACAGCGGCCAATGCAACCACGGCCGGCCGACCTATGTCGCCCTGTCGCTGGCCGACATCGAGCGGCTGTTCCAACGGCGCTGAAGCGCCGCAAGCGCGGCCCAAGGCTCTGGACAAGGGGTCCGACGCGAGCCACATATGGCCAGCCCCGCGCATTCGCGAGCTCAACCAATTCCGCGTTCTGTGGTGCCTTTGGGAGTCGCCGATGACCTATGTCGTGACGGAAGCCTGTATCCGCTGCAAGTACATGGATTGCGTCGAGGTCTGTCCGGTCGACTGCTTCTACGAGGGCGAGACCATGCTGGTCATCAACCCCGACGAATGCATCGATTGCGGCGTCTGCGAGCCCGAATGCCCGGTTGAAGCGATTCTGCCCGACACCGAGACCGAAGCAGCGAAATGGCTCGAGCTCAATCGCGAGTACTCGACTGGGCCGTGGCCGAATATTACCCGGAAGGGGACGGCGCCGGACAATGCCGACGACTACAAGGACGAGGAAGGCAAGTTCGAGAAATACTTCAGCTCGAACCCGGGCGGCGGCAGCTAGCGGCGCGGCCGCGGGCGCTGGTCTTCCAGCCTGCTTGGCTAAAAGATGAAACAACCGTAATCATGTAAAAAAAATCCTGTCCTTTTCGGATAGGCTATGGTATTGTCGTTAAACATAAATTTCCAGCAGACCTGCGAGTAGCTTCAAGCCTTTCCGGGCTTGGCGTGATCGGAGGTCGCTTTCGGTGCGATAACAAACCGCACCCAAAACGGCGTCGGTTCGCAGACGGGTCAGGAGATCAGCAACGATGGGCAAGAACATGGCCTTCGCCCCGGATGACTATGTGGTCTATCCCTCCCATGGCGTGGGCCGTATCACGGCGGTGGAAACTCAGAACATCGCCGGTGACGTCCTAGAAATGTATGTCGTCTCGTTCGAGCAGGATCGCCTGATCCTGCGCGTGCCGGTCACCAAGGCGCCAACCTCCGGCATGCGCAAGCTGTCGAGCAAGGACAAGATCCAGACCGCCATGAACGCGCTCAAGGCCCGGCCCCGGCCGCGCCGCACCGTGATGTGGAGCCGGCGGGCCCAGGAATACGAGGCCAAGATCAATTCCGGCGACCCGGTCTCGATTGCCGAGGTGGTCCGCGAGCTGCACAAGGCCGAGGACGCCGATCAGTCCTACAGCGAGCGCCAGATGTACCGCGCGGCGCTGGAGCGCCTCGCCCGCGAGGTCGCGGCGATCGAGCGGATCGACGAGACCATGGCGACCAAGAAGCTGCAGCAGGTCCTGGCGCAGCAGGCGGCATAAGGTCGCAGCCGGCGGCAGCCGTCGCCTCAGGCTGGCGCCGGCAGGACAGTTCGATAGGCAGCTAAGGTTTGGCGCGCGATCTCGGGCCAGGCGAATTTCGCCTCGACCCGAGCGCGCGCTTTTTGGCCGAAGGCGCTCAGATCCGCCGCCAGGGCCAGGCTGATCGCCTGGGCCAGCGCGGCCGGCTCGGCGGGCGCGCACAGCCAGCCCGTCACTCCCTCCTCGATCAGATCCGGAATGCCGCCAACGCGGGTCCCGACCAGTGGCAGGCAGCAGGCCATGGCCTCGAGGCCGCTGATGCTGGTCGCCTCCATCAAGGACGGCAGGATCGCGACGTCAGCAGCACTATAATAGGGCAGGATCGCTTCGTGGGTCAGGGCACCCAGCATCCGATACCGGCCGGCAAAGCCCTGCTCCAGCACCGCCCGGATGGCCGCCGCCTCGGGTCCATCGCCGATCAGGAGCAGGCGGAAGCGCGGATCCTCGACCAGGGCCGCGGCGTTCGCCAGATGGATCACCCCGTTCTTGGCGACCAGGCGGCGGGTCAGGATCGCGACCCGATCGGCGTCGGCAAAGCCCAGCTCCGCGCGCAGCCGGAGGCGCGCCGCCGGGTCGTGGCGGTAGCGGGCGGCATCGACGCCGTTCGGGATGTAGCGCTTGGCCGCCCGGATCGGACAGGGTGTCGCCAGCAGCTCCTGGCTGGGCGCCAGGAACAGATCCGGCAGGTCGAACAGCCGCGCCAGCAAGGCCTGCTGCCGCCGGCTGGCGCGCGCCACGCGCTGCAGATAGCCCGAGGTGTGGTTGGTGTAGACCAGCGGCACCGGCCGGCGCCGGTAGCTCTTGAGCGGCCCCAGCCCGTGGACATGGATCAGCGCCGGCTGGAACGCCGCGACCGTCCGGCTCAGCGCCCGCTCGATCTGCCAGCCATAGAAGGGCTTGGCCAGGCGCAGCCTGAGCTCGAAGATCCGGATGCCGTCGACCCGCTCAGGCCGGGCAGCACCCCGCTGCGCCCGGGTCAGCACGGCGACCTCCTGGCCGCGCGCCACCAAAGCGCGCGCCAGCTCGTAGACATGGGCCGCGATGCCGCCGACGGTCGGCGGAAAATCCATCGAGACCAGCAAGATGCGCATCGACGAACGGCCTGCCCCGCGGCCTCAGCGCTGCTTGAAATGCTTGGACAGGCGCAGGCCCTGATGCTGGTAGGACGAGCCGATCTCGGCGCCATAGAGGCGATCCGGGCGGCCGATCAGCCGCTCATAGATCAGCCGGCCGACCCGCTGGCCGTCCTCGACCACGAACGGCACCTCGTGCGAGCGCACCTCGAGCACCGCGCGGGTGCCTTCGGCCTGCAGCTCGGCATGGCCGAAGCCCGGGTCGAAGAAGCCCGCATAATGCACCCGGAACTCGCCGATCGAGGTGTCGTAGGCCAGCATCTCGGCGGCATGGTCGGGCGGCACCCGGACCGCTTCCTTGGACGCCAGGATGTAGAACTCGTCGGGATCGAGCACCAGGCGGCGGTGCTCGGTGGCGTGGACGGGATGCCAGTAGTCCTCGACCGGATAGTGCTGCAGGCGGCGCAGGTCGATCAGCCCGGCATGGCGGCGCGCCCGGTAGCCGATCACCGCGCCGACGCCGTCGCCGGCCAGATCGATCGTGACCGGCACGCCGCGGCGGATTTCCTGGCTCGCGATCTCGGGCTCAACCAGGCCGTCCCGCTCATGCGGCCGACGCATGGGGTCGTCCGAGGCCGAGGGCGAGCCGCGCTTGATCCGGATCTGGCTAAGCCGGTCGCCGGCGCGGGCCAGGATCGGGAAAGTGCGGGGCGCGATCTCGGCGTAGAGCGGGCCGTGGTAGTTGGGCCGGACCCGATCGAACTCGAGGCCGTGATCGGTGATCAGCCGGGTGAACACGTCGATCCGGCCGATCGAGCTCTTGGGATTGGCGATCGCCGAGGTCCGGCTGCGGAGCGCCAGGCTTTCCATCAGCTCGACGATGTAGACCGCACCCTTCTCCAGCACCGCCCCCTCGTCGCCCAGCTCGAAGCGGTGCATGGCGAAGGCGTCGATCTTGTCCTGGACGCGCGCCGCCTTGCCCGGCAGGAAGCTCGCCCGGACCCGGTAGCCGACGGGGCCCAGGCGCAGATCGAGGCTGGCCGGCTGGACCTGGTCGGGCTGGATCGGCATCAGCGAGCGGATCTCGCGGGTCTGCTCGATCAAGAGGCGCAGCGATTGCGCCGGCAGCAAGCCGGTGGGGTGGGCCTGGCCCGGGGCCGCATCGTCATGCGGCTCGGGGAACAGCGACTGGACGGCCTGGCTCATCGGATATGCTCGCTCGCTTGCCGGATCGGCGCAGGGTTGCACAGTAGCGAAGCTGGCAGAGCTGGCCAGCAGGAATTTCCCAAGCCGGCCCGGAGCAGCCGGCGGAGCCAGCTGGCCGGAACCAGGCCAGCGGGACCAGGCGGCCGGGAGATGACAAATCCGCTCGCGCCGCTTATGGATTCTGCACGGGACGGCCACGCGCCGCGAGCTGACGGGAGGGAAGACCAATGAATCCGCTGGGTGTGCATGCCTTGGTCTTCGTCGGCGGCTGGAACACGTCCTCGGGCGGCCGGGCGATCCGCAAGGCGGCCGAGTGCGAGTTTCCCTATCTCGAGATCCCGCTGCTCGACCCGTTCGCCTTCGATGCACGCCGGGCCGCGGTCGATCTGGAGCGCTTCCACGTCAAGCCGATCACCTCGCTGGGGCTGGGCTTCGAGAGCGACATCTCGAGCGACGATCCGGAGAAGGTCAATCGCGGCCGGGCGCTGCTTCAGGAGGCGCTGGCCAAGGCACGCGACGTCGGCTCGAAGCTCCTGACCGGCGTCTTGTATTCGGCGCTCGGCAAGTACCGCGAGCCACCCACGGAGGTCGGCCGCTGGAACTGCGTCGAGGTGCTGCGGCGGCTGGCCGAGGCCGCCAAGGAATCTGGCATGACGCTGGGCCTGGAGGCGGTCAATCGCTACGAGAGCAACCTCGTGAACACGGCCGCCCAGGCGCTGGCCCTGATCGACGAGATCGGCGCCGACAACATCGTGGTTCATCTCGACAGCTACCACATGAACATCGAGGAGGGCGATCCGGCCGCGGTGATCGCCGCCTGCGGCGACCGGCTGGGCTATGTCCATGTCAACGAGAACCACCGCGGCTATCTCGGCACCGGCAGCATCGATTTCGACCGGCTGTTCAAGGTGCTGGCCGACCATGGCTATCAAGGCATCATCACCTTCGAGGCCTTTTCCGCCGGCACCGGCGATCCCAAGTTGAATGCCGACCTCGCGGTCTGGCGCCAGCTGTTCACCGATCCGGAGGACGTGGCGCGCGCCGCCCGCAGCTTCATGACCGAGCAGCTGGCCAAGCACCAGGCGGCTGCCGGCGCTGGTGCCGAGGCCTGAGCGGGCCCGGGGCGCCAAGCCCTATCATCCTCGCCAACCAAGGAGCCGAGCATGGCGTTGCAGCCGCATCTGATCGGAGGCGAATGGGTCGCGAGCGGCGATGGCCGCGAGAACCGCAATCCCTCGGATCTGGCCGATCTGGTCGGCGTCTACGCCAGCGCCGATAAGGCTTTGGCACTGCAGGCGATCGCGGCTGCCAAGACGGCCTTTCCCGCCTGGGCGGCGAGCACGCCGCAGCAGCGCTTCGATCTCCTGGACGCCGCCGGCGACGAGATCCTGCGGCGCAGGCAGGAGCTGGGCGAGCTCTTGGCGCGCGAGGAGGGCAAGACCCTGGCCGAGGGGGTCGGCGAGGCGGCGCGCGCGGGCCAGATCTTCAAGTTCTTCGCCGGCGAGGCGGTCCGGACCGGCGGCGAGCGCCTGCCCTCGATCCGGCCGGGCGTCGAGGTCGCGATCAGCCGCGAGCCCTTGGGCGTGGTCGGGCTGATCACGCCATGGAACTTCCCGATCGCGATCCCGGCCTGGAAGATCGCGCCGGCCTTGGCCTACGGCAATTGCGTGGTGATGAAGCCGGCCGATCTGGTGCCGGGCTGCGCCTGGGCGCTGGCCGACATCCTGCAGCGGGCGGGCCTGCCGGCGGGCGTGTTCAACCTGGTCATGGGCCGCGGCTCGGTGGTCGGCGAGGCGCTGCTGGACAGCCCCGACGTGGCCGCGATCAGCTTCACCGGCTCGGTCGAGACCGGCAAGCACGTGGCCGCCAAATGCGCCGCGCGCCTGGCCAAGTTCCAGCTCGAGATGGGCGGCAAGAACCCGCTCATCGTGCTCGACGACGCCGAGCTGGACGTGGCGGTCAACTGCGCGGTCAACGGCGCGTTCTTCTCGACCGGCCAGCGCTGCACCGCGTCGTCGCGGCTGATCGTGGCCGAGGGCATCCATGACCGTTTCGTGGCGGCGTTGACCGAGCGCTTGCAGGCGCTGAAGGTCGACCATGCGCTCAAGCCCGGCACCGACATCGGCCCGGTGGTCGACGACCAGCAGCTGGGCCAGGATCTGCGCTACATCGAGATTGGCCAGCAGGAAGGGGCGAAGCTGGTCTGCGGCGGCGAGCGGCTGAACCGCGAGACGGAGGGCTATTTCCTGGCGCCCGCCTTGTTCACCGAGACCCGCAACGACATGCGGATCAATCGGGAAGAGATCTTCGGGCCGGTCGCCAGCGTGATCCGGGTCAAGAACTATGACGAGGCGCTGGCGGTCGCCAACGACACGCCGTTTGGGCTCTCGGCCGGGATCTGCACCAGGTCGCTGAAGCATGCCAGCCACTACCGGCGCCACGCCGAGGCCGGCATGGTGATGGTCAACCTGCCGACCGCGGGAGTCGACTACCATGTGCCGTTCGGCGGCCGCAAAGGCTCGAGCTACGGCCCGCGCGAGCAGGGCCGCTACGCGGTCGAGTTCTATACCGGCGTCAAGACCAGCTACATCGCGCCCTGAGCGGCCTCAGGCCGGATCCGGCAAGGGATGGCCGGGCATCAGCGCATAGGGCGGCCGCCAGCCGGGCAGCGCCGCGATCCGCTCCAGCCAGCGGCCGATCGCCGGGTAGTCCTGCCAGGCGAGGCCGGCCTCGTCCGGCCAGTAGAGATAGCCGCACAAGGACAGATCGGCGATGCTCGGACGCGCGACGGCCACGAAGTCGCGCTCGGCCAGATGCTGCTCCAGGATCGCGAGGGCGGCCAGCATGCGGCCGCGCAGGAACTTGGTGACCTCGGTCTCGCCGGTCTTGGCGAAGCGCAAGAGGAAGCGATAGGTGGCGAGCGAGGCGGTGAGCTTGTGGTTGTCGAACAAGAGCCAGCGCAGGATGGCCCGCCGCTCAGCCTCGTCCGCCCAGCCGAACCGGCCGAAATGCGCCGCCAGATAGTCCAGGATCACGCCGCTCTGGCTGAGCCGCTGGCCTTGATGCTCGAGCACCGGCACCTCGCCCATCTCGTTGACCTCGGCGCGGAATGCGGGCGTGCGGGTGGCGCCGTTGAAGAAATCGACCCAGCGCGGCTGCCAGTCGGCCCCGCACAGCTCGAGCATCAAGGCGGCCTTGTAGGCATTGCCCGACTGGGCAAAGCAGTGCAGCGTGAACTCCGCCATGGCGGCCTGTCCCCCGGCGTTCTGCGGCTGCCGCCGGGCCGAGCTGGCCGGCGGCAGCGCACGGTTGATGACCTCGCGCGGCGGCGAAGTGGCTCGCCACAGCACGCGCTCTGTAGTATGACCGAATTAACCACTTGTTCGTCTTCTTGGTTTTTAATCCCTCCGGTTTCATCAACTACAACGGTCTAAAGCTGGTGCTAGATCGACCGAAAGTTCGTCTCCTGTTGTTCGTGATGTGGTGCCTGGCCTGGCCGGGCATCGCCGTGGCGCTGTTGATGCCCCTGCCCGCCGGCATGATCCTGCAATCGGACAAGCTGACCCATTTCGCGGTGTTCGGCGGGATGGCGCTGGGCACGGCGGTGTTCGGCCGGCGGCTGTGGCAGATCCTGGGCTTGTGCGCCTTCACCGCGCTCGCCAGCGCCGGCCTCGAATTCGCGCAAGGCCTGGTGCCCTATCGCAGCTTCGATCTGCGCGACATCGCGGCGAACGTGTCCGGCGTGCTGACCGGCGGCGCCTTCGCCTGCCTGGCGATCTGGCTGCTGCTCCGCCGGCCCATGCCACAGCCGGCCGAAGTGAGCACCTGAGACGCAGGCTCGGGGCGTCGACGGCGCGTCATGGGCGGCAGGTCGCGGCCGCGCTGGTTCGCCGTTGAGGCTGGCAGCAGAGGGACCATGCCGCGGGCAGCCGGCGTCGCGCCAGATTTGCGCGCGCGGCATGTGCATCATTGGCTGAGGTCGGGCAAGCGGTAGCTGCTTGGTCGCGGACGCCACGGTTGATCCCGCATGCCGAGCGCTGCCGATGGCAGCGCCGCCAAAGCTCGATCCGGAGGGCGGCAGGCGGCCGGGAGGACATTGAGGCAGAACCGGACCAGAATTGGCGGCCAGGTCGCGCCGACGCAATGCCCGGACGGCAAGTGCTGCCCACGGGCGGCGCCGCGCGGTCGCTGGCGCGACGGTTCGCTGGTGCGGCTGGCACCCATCGCGACACCCCTGCTGGCGCCGCAGCCAGTCAGCCTTGGTCGGCAGCCACTTTCGGCAGCATCCGGCCGAGCGGCGTGCCGCCGAAGATGTGGACGTGGAAATGGGGCACTTCCTGGTGGCCGTGCCGGCCGGTATTGCCGAGGAAGCGGTAGCCATCGGCGGCCAGGCCTTGCGCTCGCGCGACCGAGCCGACGGTCCGCCAGAAGTCGACGATTTCCGCGTCGGAGGCCTGCGCGCTGAAGTCGTCGAGCGAGACATAGGCACCCTTGGGGATCACCAGGATGTGGATCGGCGCTTGCGGGGTGATGTCGTGGAACGCCAGCGCATGCTCGGTCTCATGGACCTTCTGGCAGGGCAGCTCGCCGCGCAGGATGCGCGCGAAGACGTTGCTCTGGTCATAGCTCATGCCGGGCTGCTCCTTGCCGCTGCCGCAGGTTGCCGGATATGGACAAAGACCGGGCGGGGCGGCAGTGTCAAGGCGCGTCGGCGCGGGCGCGAGCGGCAGCGGGAGGGGCGATGAGCCTGGCGGTTGGCATCCAGATGGACCCGGTCGAGGGCATCGACATCACCGGCGACAGCACCTTCGTGCTCGGCCTTGAGGCGCAGCGCCGCGGCCATGGCCTGTACCACTATCTGCCACATGATCTGAGCTATGACCGGGGCCGCGTGCTGGCCATGGCTCGGCCGCTGCAGCTGCGCCGCGAGCAGGGCAACCATGCCAGCCTGGGGGCACCGGAAGCGATCGATCTGCGGACCCTGGACGTGGTCCTGATGCGCCAGGATCCGCCCTTCGACATGGCCTATATCGGTGCCACCCACCTGCTCGAGCGGGTTCATCCCCAGACCTTGGTGGTCAACGATCCGGTCGCGGTCCGCAACGCGCCCGAGAAGCTGTTCGTGACCCATTTTCCAGAGCTGATGCCGCCCACGCTGATCAGCTACGACCGGGCTCAGATCAAGGAGTTCTGGCGTGAGCAGGGCGAGGTCATCGTCAAGCCGCTCTACGGCAATGGCGGTGCTGGGATCTTCCACGTCAAGCGCGAGGACGACAATCTCAACAGCCTGCTCGACCTGCTGTTCCAGACGGTCAAGGAGCCCTTGATGGTGCAGCGCTATCTGCCGGAGATCCGGACCGGCGACAAGCGCATCATCCTGATCGATGGCGCGCCCGCGGGCGCCCTCAACCGGGTGCCGCCGGCCGGCGAGGCGCGCGCCAATCTGCATGTCGGCGGCCGGGCCGAGGCGGCGACCCTGACCCGGCGCGATCGCGAGATCTGCGAGGCGATCGGCCCGATTCTGAAGGCGCAGGGCCTGATCTTCGTCGGCATCGACGTGATCGGCGACTGGCTGACCGAGATCAACGTGACCTCGCCGACCGGACTGCAGGAGATCGACCGGTTCGACGGGGTCAGCCTCGAGGGCCGGATCTGGGACGTGATCGAGGCCCGCCACGCCAGCCGGCACCAGCAGCGGCCGACCTGAGCCGTGCGACCGCAGCGTAGACAATGCAGCGGCACGCGAACGATTGGCAGCAGTCATGAAGCGGACGTCACGGCTCTCCAGGGACACGATCGGTTCCATCGCGGTTGGCTTTAGCTAATAATGATCCATGACTTCGAAAATCTTGTGACACTAAAGAAAAATATAGCGCACGGTTTATTTCTTGATACTGCCGATCAAACTTATGTAGTTGCAAGATGGTGCTTCCTTAGCCGTTTATTTCTAGATTTTTATTGGAACGGTGTGCATTCCGCTGAGAAGTACTGCAAAGCAGCGTTACTGCTGAATGGATATTCGGCCAAATTCAATAAGGCTGACAGGCCCTACAATCATGATCTTGAAATACTGCTGGCCGGAGTTGCCGGCATTGCACATGCAAATTTACCCGCATCGCTATGCAGGTCGGCCTCGCTGCAAGGCATCCATTGGCGAGAAGAGTCGCTAGAGTCTTTTGTTCAGCGTCTGAAGGGACTAGGGAACCCGAACAATCGCTACAACCTTTTTGGCTTCGTTCAACTGCCAGAGGACATGTACAAGCTCGACCAAGCCGTCCTTGCTATCCGCAATGTAGCCTTAAACCTAAATAACGATACGGATACTGGAAGTAGTACGGCGAACGCGCAGCCGGCGCCGACTTCGCGGCTCAGAAGGCTGATAGGCAGCAAGGGCTTGCCGGAGGTTCGACGAGCAGCACTGCAGCACAATCTGGTCTTTGCCCCTAACGATTACGAACACGGCGAACGTCCTTTCGGTTGGTCTGCCGCAAACAGTCCGCTTTATAGCTTGATCTTCGAGCGCCTGGATCAGGCTCCATCCGCAAAGGATCGCCCTGCCGCTGACTTGGCCGATTGGGTGATTGAGAACATTCACCTTCCGAAAGATGCAGAGCGCGAACTGGCCGAGGCAGCTCGCCGGTTGCGGCAACGGGGGCCGATCTGATGAATTGAGCGTAGCGCTAGCGGTTGCACGGATGGCGCGGCTTAGCGGCGGTCGCCCTCGCCGGCGATCTTGCCGCGGGCTTGGCGCGAGCTGAGCTTGGCGAGGTTGTCCTGGGCGATCTGGTCGAGCGACAGGCCAAGATCGGCGGCCAGGACGGCTACGTACCAGAGTACGTCGCCAAGCTCGTCCTTGATCGCCTCGACCTGGGCCGGCGCGAACTCGCCGGCCTGGTCACGCAGCACCTTCTTGACCTTGCCCGCGACCTCGCCGGCTTCGCTGGCGAGGCCCAGCGCCGGATAGGTCACGCGGTAGCGCTCGCCGTAGATCGCGGTGCCGCGGGCCGCCTGCTGATAGTTGTCGAACTGCATGGCCTGCTTCTCCCGCCTGCCGATTTCACCCGGTTTGCCAGTGGCTCGCAAAGCTCCTAGATTCTGGCTCGCATGTCGATCTGAAACCATGTCGTCTGAAACAATGCGGAGCGGGCGCGACGCGCTGCTCCCGGGGAGGCTGGAATGACAAAGCGGGGCATCGCGCTGGCGGTCGTGGCGACCGCCGCCTGGGCGCTGATCGGCCAGGCGGAAGCCCAGGAGAAGAAGGTCTATGGCGTGCT
>CADEGR010000087.1:11380-18335 GCA_902826935.1 uncultured Alphaproteobacteria bacterium
CCTGGGCGCTGATCGGCCAGGCGGAAGCCCAGGAGAAGAAGGTCTATGGCGTGCTGTTGAAGACCCTGTCCAACCCGTTCTGGGGCGCCATGGAGCAGGGCGTGCGCGACGGCGCCGACGCAGCTGGCGTGGAGTACTATCTGCAGGCGGTCGAATCCGACCAGGCGGCCGAGCCGCAGCTCAATGTCTGCACCACCATGCTCGAGCGCAAGCCGGACGTGATGATCACGGCCGCGATCAACTCGACCAACCTGCTGCCCTGCCTGAAGGCGGCGACCGATGCCGGCATTCCGGTGGTCGATCTGGATGCCAATCTCGACCATGCGATCGCCGAGCAGGCGGGCGTCAAGATCGCCTTCACGATCGGCTCGGACAACGAGGCGGCCGGCGCCAAGGGCGCCGACTATGTCGCGGAGCGGCTGGGCAAGGACGCGAGCGGGCCGGTCCTGGTGATCGAGGGGCTATCCGGCAACATCACCGGGCAAAAGCGCGCCCAGGGCTTCGCCAAGCGCCTGGCCGAGGTGGCGCCGGGGCTCAAGATCGCGGCCTCGCTGCCCGGCGACTGGGACCGGGCCAAGGCCGCGACCATCGCCAATGACACGCTGACCGCCAATCCCGAGCTGCAGGCGATCTTCGCCGCCAACGACACCATGGCGCTGGGCGCGGTCGAGACCGTGTTCGCGGCCGGCAAGGGCGGCGCGGTCGTGACCGTGGGCGTCGACGGCAATGTCGACGCGGTCGAGGCGATCAAGGCCGGCCGGCTGGATGCCTCGGTCGCCCAGCTGCCCTATCTGGTCGGCAAGCAGGCGGTCGAGCGGGTCGCCAAGGTGCTGGCGGGCGAGACGGTCGAGACCTTCCAGTATGTCGATACCGTGGTGCTGACCAAGGATGTCCTCGAGGCGGGCAAAGAGCCGCTCTTGCAATACGTGAAATAGGACCATCTTCATGCATGGGCGGGACATGCCGTGCCGCCCATGCTCGAAGAGCGGGGACATCAGCCATTGTCGACGATGAAGCGGACCAGTCGAGCCACCAAGCATGCGCTCGAGCTTGCCCAGATGAACGCGGCGCTGCCGGCCGCGGTGGCGATGACCCTGACCCATCGTCTGCCCATGCTCATGGGCGGTCTGCTTGATCCGAAGGCGCTCGATCACCCCGAGGTTGCCCGCATGGTCGCCGAGAAGCTGACCGCGGGCGGCCGGATCTCGACGGCCTGGCTGGCCGTGCCGGGCAATCTGGCGCTCGCCTGGCAGCGTTATCTGGACCGGCAGACCCGCGCCAACCTCGCCTTGGGCTGGCCGGCGGCCCCTGCCCGCCTGCTCCAGCACAGCGCCCGCTCGCTCGGCTTGCTGGCCCAGTTCTGGGCGGAGCTGAACGAGAGCAGCATGCGCACCGCCCATGCCACGACCGTGCCGCTGCATGATCCGGTGGTCGCCAATGCCAGCCGCCTCGCGGCCAATGGGCGGCGCGCGGCCACGCGCCGGACCGCCCGGCGGGCGCCGAAGCCGCCCGCATGATCGCCAGCGACGGCGGCGCCGCGACCTGGCGCGCCCGCTGGCGGCGCTCGACCGTGCGCCTGGAGTCGCTGGCGGTGCTGGCGCTCTTGATGATCGTGATGGCGATCCTGTCGCCCTATTTCCTCAGCATCTCGAACTTCCTCAACATCCTGCTCGCCACCTCGGTGATCGGGATCCTGGCGATCGGCGCCACCTTCGTGATCTGCTCCGCCGGGCTCGATCTCTCGGTCGGCTCGGTGCTGGGCTTCGCCGGCGTGGTCGGCGCGCTCGCGGTCGATGATGCGATCGGCCTGCCCTGGCCCTTCGCGATCCCGGTCTGCCTCATGGCCGGCGCGGCCTGCGGCGCGATCAACGGCCTGCTGGTCACCCGCGCCCGGATCCCGGCCTTCATCGTGACCCTGGGCATGCTCGGCATCGCGCGCGGCGCGGCCCTGGTCCTGACCAACGGCAAGCCGGTCTATGGCCTGCCCGAAGCCCTGATCTTTCTGGGCCAGGGCCGGCCGCTCGGCATTCCGATGCCGGCCTATATCTTCCTCGGCCTGGCGCTCGCGGCCCATTACGTCCTGGCCCACACCAGATTCGGCCGCTACACGCTGGTGATCGGCGACAATGAAGGCGCGGCGCGGGCGACCGGCGTCGATGTCGCGGCCCAGCGCCTCAAGCTCTACACGCTGTCCGGCACGATCGCGGGCCTGGCCGGGCTGATCTTCATGGCCAGGGTCAATGCCGGCGACCCGACCGCGGGCCTGAACTACGAGCTGACCGCGATCACCGCGGCGATCATCGGCGGCACCAACCTGTTCGGCGGCCGCGGCAGCGTGCTCGGCACCTTCGTCGGCGCCTTGATCATGGGCGTGCTGCAGAACGGCCTGACCCTCCTGGCGGTGCAGTCCTTCTACCAGCAGATGGCGATTGGCGCGGTCCTGATCCTGGCGGTCTGGCTCGACCGGGTGAATGCGGAGCGGAGCGAGCGATGAGCCTGCTCGAGCTGGCCGCGGTCGCCAAGCGCTTCGGCACGGTCGAGGCGCTGCGCGGCGTGACCTTCGCGGTCGAAGCCGGGAGCGTGGTGGCGCTGGTCGGCGACAACGGGGCCGGCAAATCGACGCTGATGAAATGCATCACCGGCATCTACCGGCCGAGCGGCGGCACGATCACGCTGGCCGGCCTGCGGATCGACCAGCTGGAGCCGGGCGCCATCCGCAAGCGCGGCGTCGAGATGATCTATCAGGACCTCGCTCTGGCGCCGCAGCAGGATGTCGCCGCCAACATCTTCCTTGGCCGCGAGCCGACCACGCGGACCTTCGGGCTGCCGCTCGGCCGGATCGACCATGCCCGGATCGAGCGCGAGGCGGCGCGCATGATCGAGCGGCTGGGCGCCCGCATCCCCTCGGTTCACTATCAGGTCGGCCAGCTCTCCGGGGGCCAGCGCCAGTCGGTCGCGATCGCGCGGGCTTTGACCTTCGAGCCCAAGCTCGTGATCATGGACGAGCCAACCGCGGCGCTGGCCGTGCGCGAGGTCGATCACGTGCTGGAGCTGATCCGCGAGCTGCAACGGCAAGGCATCGCGGTGATCCTGATCAGCCATCGCCTGACCGACGTGTTCGCGGTTTGCGACCGGATCGTGGCGCTGCGCCAGGGCCGGGTGATCGCGGATGAGCTGACCGCCAGCACGACCATGACCCAGGTGGTCGCCCATATCGTGGGTGCGACCTGATCCCGACGCGGCGGTTGGCGCCGGCTACTGCACGGCGGCCGCGGATTCGCAGGTTGCGACGGTTTCGGTCTGCAGCTCCGCCCGCTCGAAATAGGGCGTGATCAGGAGCAGCAGCTCGGTTTCGCCGCTCTGGAAGCGCCGGGACTGGAACAGCCGCCCGACGATCGGCAGCTCCGCCAGCATCGGGAACAGATCGGCGTTGTTGGTCGCGTTGTCGGGGAACAGGTTGGTCACGGCCAAGGTCTGGCCTTCGACCATCTGGACCTGGAGATGGTCGCGGTTGCTGATCACGTCCGGGATGCGCACGCCCTCCTGCGGGACGCCGCCGTCGCGCATGACCGAGTTGACCTGGCTGTCCAGACCGATCTGCAGCACCTGATCCTTGAGCGCGCTCGGCGTAAGATCGATCGACACGCCGAGATTCTGGAAATCCACCGCCATGGTGTTGTCGGCATTGTGGATCGGCATCAGCATCCGGCTGCTGGCCTGGAACGTGACCGCCTGGCCGGCGGGGCCGCTCTGGCGGTCGCGCAGCAGGATCTGGAGGTTGCCCTGGCGCTGCAGGAGCTGCAGCCGCCGCTCGGTCTTGGACCAGGTCCGGGACTGGTCGAGGGCCGTGAGCCCCCGGCCCAGGCTGACGGCCTCGCGTGCGGGCGCGCGCTCCGGCGTGCCGACCAGGCCGATGGCGATCGTGGCCGGATCGGGCCGGCGCTGCCAATCGATTTCCAGGCGGCCAATCTCGCGTCTGGCAATCTCGACCGCCAGCAGCTCGAGCTCGAACTGCACCCCGCTCGGATCGTCCGCCAGGCCATTGCCCGCGGCGGCCGCGGTGATCCGGTCATCCGCGGCGATCGCCGCCGCGATCTCGATCGCCTCGCAGCCGTCGCGGCGCGGCTTCATGACCGGCACCGGGATCGGCTCGCGGCTGGGCAAGGCGGCCGCCAGCCGCACCAAGGGTCGGGCAGCGGCCAAGGGCGCTGCCGCACGGTCCGGTCGAGCCAGCTCGGCGGCCAGACGCGGCGGCTCGGCGGGGTTGCCTGACAGGCCGATGCCAGGTGCCGCAGCACCACCCATGGCGACCGGCAAGATCGCTGCAAGCAGCGCTCTCACCGTGGCTCCCGCTCGTGGCATGGCGGCTCCAAAAATCGCCGGAACACCAATACCGACCACCCCCGGCCGAGCCGTCATGCAACGGCTCGCCAGCAGCGCTGGCATTCCCACCCCTCGACGATCACGCTGATCTGATTCGCCGTGCCAAGGATACTACAATTCTTAGTTGCATCCCGTCAAACACCGGATTGCCTTAGGAGGGTGCGCAATTATACTTATGAATAGTGTTATAGCGCGCTAGATATACAACCTTCAATCATTGCTGGACTGCTAAATGCCCGCGCAGCTGCCGAAAATGCCGGCCACCGCCAGCCCATCGGCGGTGGCCGCCCAGCGATGCGCTGACGCCACGGTCGGCGCGCCATCAGCGGCGGACGTCGACCACCAGCCGGCCCTGCACCTGTCCAGCCAGCAGCGCCTGCGCCTGGGCCGGAACTTCGGCCAGGCCGATCTCCTGGACGGCGGCTTCGAGCGTGGTCGGATCGAGATCCTGCGCCAGACGCTGCCAGGCTTGCTGCCGCCGGGCCTGCGGCTGGTAGACCGAATCGATGCCGAGCAGGCTGACGCCGCGCAGCAGGAACGGGATCACGCTGGCGGTGAAGCTGTTGCCGCCGGCATTGCCGACCGCCGCCAGCGCGCCCCCTGCTTTCAGCTGGCCGAGCACGCGGGCCAGCGTGCTGCCGCCGACCGCGTCGATGCAGGCCTGGTAACGGGCCTGCTCGAGCGGCTTCGGCGCCGGCTCGGCCAGCTCGGCGCGCGGCACGATCCGGCTGGCGCCAAGGCCGCGCAGATAGGCCTCGGTCGCCGGCCGCCCGGTCGAGGCGGTGACCTCGTAGCCCTGCTTGGCCAGCACCGCGATCGCAATCGAGCCGACGCCGCCGGCACCGCCAGTGACCAGCACCTCGCCGCCGGAGGGCTGCATGCCATGCTCCTCGAGCGCCAGGATCGCCAGCATGGCGCTATAGCCGGCGGTGCCGACCGCCATGCATTGGCGCGTGCTCCAGCCCGGCGGTACTTTGGTCAGCCAGCCTGCTTCGACCCGGGCGCGCTCGGCGAGGCCACCCCACCGGCGCTCACCGACGCCCCAGCCGTTGAGCAGCACCGGCTCGCCAACCGCGAAGGCCGGATCGGTGCTGGCGGCGACCCGGCCGGCGAAATCCACCCCCGGCACATGCGGAAAGTCGCGCACCAGGGGCGCCCGGTTCAGGATGATCAGGCCGTCCTTGTAGTTCAGGGTCGAATAGTCGACCTCGACCAGGACCTCGCCCTGCGGCAAGGCCGCGTCCTCTACAGTCTCGACGCCGGCCGTGACCGCCTCGCCCTGCCGGCGTAGCACCAGCGCCCTCATGTCGCCTCCTCCAGCCTTGCCGCGGCCCGCCGCCGCCTTCCCTTTGCCGCATCCGGCAGCCGGCTTGTCAAGGCCGGCCGCCGCTTGCCGCGCCGTCGCCGAGCCGATAGGTAGTCGGCGATCATGGGTAGCCTGGAAGCTGCCCGCGCGCAGCCGGCCCGAAGGAAGCGATCATGCTCGAGCGCCTGCAGGCCCCCCGAAGCGCTGCCTTGCTGCTGGCGCTGTGCTCGGCGGTGCTCCTGCTGCTGGCCTTCGGCCTGCAATACGGCGCCGGGTTTGCACCCTGCCATCTCTGCCTGCTGCAGCGCTGGCCGCATGCGGCGGTCATCCTGCTGGGCCTGGCCGGCTGGGTCTGGCGGCCGCGGCCGATGCTGCTGCTGGCGGGCCTGGCGCTGGTCGCGAGCATCGGCCTCGCGGGCTACCATGTCGGCGTCGAGCAGGGGTGGCTGGCGTTGCCCGAAAGCTGCGCCGCAACCGGCCAGGCCAGCAGCATCGAGGACTTGCGCCGGCTGCTGGCCGAGGCGCCGCCGCCTTGCGACCAGGTCAGCCTCACCTTGTTCGGCCTGACCCTGGCCGGCTGGAATCTGCTGGCCTCGCTCGGCCTGGCCGCGGGCGTGGCCTGGGTCCTGCTGCGACGGCCGGCGGAGACGTGAGCGCCGCATTTCACGCGCCGGCTCTAACCCAATATTAACCATGGCGGCGCAGATTGGCGGCGGTACCCGTCAGGGTGCCCGCCAGGCGGCGAGCAGCGGGCCAGCGGCGCCATAGACCGGGTCGCTGGCGGGCAGCGGCACGGCCAGGATGTTGGCCAGTGCCTGGAGACGCTCGGCGGGCGCACCGCGCAGGAGGTCCATGGTCTGGCCGGGCGGATAGGCGCCGACCACGAGGAGATCGGCAGTGGCACCCAGGTTCTGGTGGCCGGTGCCGGCTGGCAGCACCAGCACGTCGCCGGCCGTCACGGCGAAGTCGCGACCGGTGGCGCCGCCCAGCCGGACCTTGGCCCTGCCGCGGCAGATCACCAGGACCTCATGGGCGGTGCTGTGGTAGTGCGGGAAGGCGTAGATGCCATTGCGCCAGGCTGGGGGCCAGCCATTGCGGGCCAGCATGGCCTCGGCCGGGACCGCTGGATCGCCGGCAGCCGGCGGCAGCACCTGCGGGTAGAGCAGGACCGGCAGATGGGGATGGTTGGGGATCGCGCCGTCATCGGCGAATCGATGCGCCTCCGGCTGCACGGCGCGGGTTGCTGGACCAGGCCCACCATTGGCG
>CADEGR010000088.1 GCA_902826935.1 uncultured Alphaproteobacteria bacterium
TCCGACCAACGCTCGCCGCCCGCGGCCACTGCCGCCACGGGGCGCCACTCGGCGCTGCGACCTGTAGCTCGACATCTTGGGCCGCAGCTGACACCGCCTTCCCGGTCCATGCGACTCCTGGAATCCGCCCCGTCAGCAAATGGCTGATCGCCGGGCGGATTCCCAGGATCGCATGGACCACGGACAGGATCGCCGGATCCGCTGAAGATTGGGTTGATCCGGCCGCAGGTTGCTTTGCCTCATCGGGGGGCCGGCGCCCGATCGACGCGCTCGCCAGCCCCGCCCGGCCCCTTTTGCTCCCCTTCAGCGCCATGCCGATACCCCAGCGGAATCCGATCGTTTCGCCGCACCGCCACCTCGCCGCATCCCTTGACCGCCTGCTAGGATCGCCCACCCGCCGGAAGGGCCGGGCCAGCCGGGAGACCGCCATGACCGAGCTAGCACCCTATGGGGCCTGGGCCTCGCCGATCAGCGCCGAGCTGCTGACCCGCGGCCAGGTCGGGCTGCAAGCACCCTGCCTGCACCGGAGCGGCGCCTATTGGCTGGAGGCGCGGCCGGAGGAGGCCGGCCGGACCGTCCTGGTCCGGGCGGGCGAACATGGCGTCGCCGAGCTGACGCCGGCGCCGTTCAATGTCCGCACCCGCGTCCATGAATATGGCGGCGGCGCCTATGTCGTCGGCGACGATGTCGTCCTGGCGGTCAACTTCGCCGACCAGCGGCTCTACCGGTTGTCGCCCGACGCGCCGCCGCAGGCGCTGACCCCGGCGAGCGATCGCCGCCTGCGCTATGCCGACTGCGCGCTCGACCCGGCGCGCGGCCGCGTCATCGCGGTCCGCGAGGACCATCGGGCGGCGGGCGAGCCGGCCAACGAGCTGGTCGCGATCAGCCTGACGGGCTCGGCCGACGATCCCGGCCGGCTCTTGGCCAGCGGCCATGACTTCGTCAGCGCGCCCGCGGTCAGCCCGGATGGCAGACAGCTGGCCTGGCTGGCCTGGGACCATCCCAGCATGCCCTGGGACGGCACGGGCTTGTGGCTGGCGGACATCGCGGCCGATGGCAGCCTTGGCGCGCCGCGGCTGGTGGCCGGCGGCCCGGCGGAGTCCCTGGTCCAGCCCGGCTGGTCGCCCGATGGCAGCCTGTTCGTGGTGTCCGATCGGAGCGGCTGGTGGAACCTGCACCGGGTCACGCCGGCCGGTCTGACGCCGGTCTGCCCGATGGCCGCCGAGTTCGCCGGGCCGGCCTGGAGCTTCGGCGCGCGCAGCTATGGTTTCCTGTCGGCGAGCACGCTGGTGGTCGCGTATACCGACGGCAGCGAAGGGCGCCTGGCCCGGCTGGACGTCGGCAGCGGCCGGCTGACGCCCCTGACCCTGCCCTATGCCGACTTCGCCAACCTCACGGTCGCCGCTGGCCGAATCCTGGTCCGGGCGGCCGCACCGGACCGGCCGAGCGCCATCTTGCTGATCGATCCCGCGACCGGCGGGCACGAGGTGCTGCGCGAAGCCGGCGCCATGCCGGTGGGCCAGGATCAGCTGTCGCTGCCGCAGGCGATCGACTTTCCGAGCGAGGATGGGGCGACCGCCCATGCCTTCTACTACCCGCCGCGCAATCCGGCCTGCGCGGCGCCGGCCGGCACTCGGCCGCCCTTGATCGTCAAGAGCCATGGCGGGCCGACCGGGCGCAGCTCGAGCGCGCTTGATCTGTCGGTGCAGTTCTGGACCAGCCGCGGCTTTGCCTTGTGCGACGTCAACTATGGCGGCAGCACCGGCTATGGCCGGGCCTATCGCGCCCGGCTCGATGGCCGCTGGGGCGAGGTCGACGTGCTGGATTGCATTGCCGCCGCCCGGCATCTGGTCGCGGCCGGCTTGGCCGAGCCCGCGCAGCTCGCGATCACCGGCGGCAGCGCCGGCGGCTTCACCACGCTCGCCGCGCTCACCTTCCACGATGTCTTCAAGGCCGGCGCCAGCCATTACGGGGTCAGCGATCTCGAGGCCCTGGCCCGCGACACCCACAAGTTCGAGAGCCGCTATCTCGATCGCCTGATCGGGCCCTATCCCGCGCGCGCCGAGCTCTACCGTGCCCGCTCGCCGATCCACCATGTCGACCGGCTGGCCTGCCCGATCATCTTCTTCCAGGGCTTGGAGGACGCCGTGGTGCCGCCCAACCAGGCCGAGATGATGGTCGCAGCGCTCCGTCGGAAGGGCCTGCCGGTCGCCTATCTGACCTTCGCCGGCGAGCAGCATGGCTTTCGCCAAGCGGCAACCATCCAGACCGTGCGCCTGGCCGAGCTGACCTTCTATGGCCGGGTGTTCGGCTTCGCGCCGCCCGACGCCCTGCCGGATCTGGCGATCGAGAACCTGCCCTGACCTCTAGGCCGGCCCCCGACCGGCCGGCCGCGGCTCCAGGCGCTGCTGCGATCATCGGCGGTCAGGGGCTTGGCGGATATTGTGCCGGCGGCCTCAGCCGGAGGTGCCGGCCGTGCGCCGGTCTGACCGCCGATGACCAGCGGCAGGGCGGCGGTCGATCGACGGTCATTCAGCCGTGCGCCGATCGGTGCGGCCGGGGTGTCTGGCTGCAATGATCCTGGTATGCGACGTCGTCAGGCTCGAGCCAGCTGGCGCGCGCCGCTTGCCGCATCGGCTGCGTCGCTGCCGGTGGCGGTGACGCGTCTGATGCGCCAGGCCGGCGCCGCCGATGCGCCGCCCGGCGCACCGGTTGCGACGCTAGGAGGCCTTGTCGAGCAGCGGCTGGATCAGCTCGGCGAAGGCGTCGATGTCGCGCAAGCCGGCATGGACCTGGTCGCCGATGATGAAGGTGGGCGTCGACTTGACGCTGTATTGCTGCTCGGCATCGAGCCGCGACTGCAGGATCTTGTCCGACAGCGCCTTATCGGCCAGACAGGCATCGACCGTCGCCTCCGACAGCCCGCCGAGCTTGCCCAGCTGCTTCAAGGCGCTCGCGAAATCGTCGCTGCGCGCCCAGCTTTCCTGGGTTTCGAACAGCACCGCGAGGAAGCCGAAATAGCGATCCGGCCCGGCGCAATGGGCCAGCGCCGAGGCCGCCAGCGCCCGCTCGTCGAGCGGGAAGTCACGGAACACCAGCCGCACCTTGCCGGGCGCGATGAAGCGCTCCTTCAGCTGCGGCAGCACGGTCTTGTGGAACTCCGCGCAATGCGGGCAGGTCAGCGAGGCATATTCGATGATCGTGACCGGCGCGTTGGCGGCGCCCAGCGCCTGCTCCTGGACCTCCGCCGCCGAGCTTTCGCCCTGCACCAGCGGCAGCCAGATCAGCGTCCACAGCCCGAGCACCAACACCAGGCTGCCCGACAGTCGCATCAAGACCCGCACCAAATCACCTCTCCCACCTGCAGCCGCATGTGCCGAGCGTACATAGGCGCGTCGCGCGGCGGCGGCAATATGTCCGATCCTAGGACCCGCTCGCTTAATCGTGCCTGAATGCCAGGGTTCCGGCGCGCTCCTGGCTCAGGACCGCTGATGGCTCTGCCACCAGTCGTCGGCCAGCCGTTGCGCCCGCGCCACGGCATCGGGCTGCAGCTCGCCGGTCAGGGTGGCGATCCGCGGCGCCGCCCGCTCATAGCCCAGGCGCTTGGCCAGCTCGAAAAACATCAGCGCCTGTTCCGGATCCTCGGCCACGCCGGCACCGGCTTCATGCGACTCGCCGAGGCGAAACAGTGCCCGCGGATCGCCCAGCTCGGCGCCCTTGGCAAACCAGCCAGCCGCGGCCGCCGGATCCTTGGGCAGCAGCTTGCCATCAGCGTGCAGATCGCCAATCCGGGCGTAGGCGCTGGCTTCGCCCTGCCGCGCGCTCTGCTCGTACAGCGCCTGGGCGCGCGCGCCATCGGCCGGCACGCCGCGGCCCTCGGCATGCAGCCGGCCGAGCAGCGCCAGCGCATCCTGGTCGCCGCGCTCGATGGCTTGCTGATAAAGTCCGGCCGCTTGGGTCGGGTCAGCCGGCATGCCATCGGCCCCCAGATCATAGAGGCGCCCAAGCTTGGTCAGCGCCCCGACCCGGCCGCCATCGGCCGCCGCCCGGTAGAGCGTGGCCGCGCGCCTAGGATCCTCGGGCACGCCCAGGCCGCGCTGATAGAGCTCGGCCAGCCATTCGCGCGCCCGGGCGTCGCCGCCATCGGCCAGGACCTGCAGCTGTTCGGCCGCCCGGCCATACCATTGCTGGGCTGCGGCCGGATCGGCGCTGCCATCGGTGCCGTCTTGATAGCGGCGCGCCAGGGTCAGCTGGGCGCTCAGATCGCCCGCCTCGGCAGCACGCCGATAGAGCTCGGTCGCCGCCTTCGGATCCGCCGTCCCGCCGACGCCGCGCTCGGTCAGCGCCGCCAGCTGCGGCAAGGCGCCGGCTTCGCCCGCCGCCGCGGCCTGCTGATAGAGGGTCAGCGCGGCTGCCTCGTCGCGCGGCACGCCGCGGCCTTCCTGCTGCAGGCGCGCCAGGCGCAGCATCGCGGCGGCATTGCCGGCGGTCGCGGCCTGGCGATACAAGATCGCCGCCCGGCTGGGATCGGCGGCCACGCCCGGCGCACCGCGCTCCAGCTTCTGGCCGATCACCAGCAAGGCATCCGGCCGGCCATGGCCGGCGGCCGAGCTGGCCAGGCCGACGGCGCGATCGACGTCCTGCGGCACGCCCTGTCCGGCCAAGTAGAGTTCCGCCAGCCGCTCCTCGGCCCGACCATTGCCTTCGGCGGCCGATTGGCCGAGCGCGCTGGCGGCCAGGTTGTAGGCGCTGGCGGCCCTGGCCGGATCGGCGGCGCCGGCGGCACCCGTCTCATACAGACGGGCCATGGCCAAGGCAGCGTCGACGTCGCCGGCCTCTGCTGCCTGCTCGTAGAGCGGCAGGGCCGCGGCCGGGCTCGCTGGCTGGCCGCCGCGGCCCTGCTCGGCGAACACGCCCAGATGATAGAGTGCCGCCGGCGTGCCCGCCTCGGCCGCCTTGCGGTACCAGCTGAGCGCCGCGGCGTCGTCCTGCGGCAGGCCGCGGCCCTGGTCGTACAGCCGCGCCAGGTTCAGGAATGCGACGTCGTAGCCGGCATCGGCCGCCGCCTTGTACCATTTGCCAGCCGCGGCGAAGTCCTGCGGCACGCCCCGGCCGGATTCGTAAAGCTTGGCCAGATAGACTTGGCCCAGCACGGCGCCGCTGTCGGCGGCGGATTTGTAGACATTGAAGGCGGTCTCGTAGTCGCCGCGCTGCTCGGCCTCACGACCCGGCTGCAGCATCTCGAACTGGATCGGGCCGGGCTTGGCCGAGAGCGCGCAGCCGGCAAGCAGCGCCAGCGTCAGGCCATAGCCGAGATGGCGGCGTAGCGGTCGGATCATGGTGGCCCCGCTTGAGCATGTTGATGGCGGCGGGCCGGTCAGCGCAGGCGAGCGTCGTCGATCCGGTCTCGGCAGCGTGCTGGCTGATTGCGCCGCAGCGTTTCCCCAAGCGCCGCCAGGGCGGCGCGCAGCGCGGGATCCTCGACCGGCTGCAGCGCCACGTCAATAGCAGCCCGCTCGCTCTCGCTCAGGGGTGGCGGGGGCGGTGGTACCGGCTGGAGCCGCTGCCGGCCGATCGGGGCCTGGATCAGCTTCAGCCGGACCACCGCCGGGAAGCCCAGGAAGTGGTTGATCCGCTGCAGCAGCTGCGGCTCGCTGTGCTGCAGCTCGAGCGCGGCGCTGCCCGCGACATGCAGATGCAGGATCGCGCGGCCGGGCTCGCCGGCCAGGCGGATCGGCTGGCAGCGCGCGGCCAGCTCCGGCCCGACCAGGGCGGCCCACTCGGTCAGCAGGCGCGCTGCGGCCAGGCCGCGGCGGCGCGCGGCCGGATCGAGCAGGGCCGGCAGCATGTCCGGCAGGCGGCGCAGGCCGCTGCCGCGGCGCCGGCTGGTGCCCTCACTTGCCCCGCCGACCGACCGGCGGCTGCTCGCCTTGCTGGTCTCGGTCACCCGCGTCTCCAGGGCCATTGCGCCACGCAGGGATTGCCATGGCCGCGCCAGCGCCGTCTAACAGGCCTGCTCCAGACGAAGCAGCCCCGGCACGGATCGCATCGCCAGCATCAATATATCCAGCATGGTTAAGCAATGGTGAACAGACATGCCGAAGCCGCGCGCCCGACCGCCGTGCCAGCCGCGGCACCAAGCCATTCGCCGGCCTGGCTGCGCAGCGCGCTGCTCGGCTGGTATGACCGGCAGCGCCGCGAGCTGCCGTGGCGGGCCGAACCTGGCATGCGGCCGGATCCCTATCGGATCTGGGTCAGCGAGATCATGCTGCAGCAGACCACCGCTGCGACCGTCAGCCAGCGCTATGCCGCCTTTCTGGAGCGCTTCCCGACGCTCGCGGACTTGGCGGCGGCCAGCCAGGCCGAGGTGCTCCATGCCTGGCAGGGTCTTGGCTACTATCGGCGCGCCCGAGCGCTGCATGCCGCGGCGCAAGCGGTCGTGGCGCGCCATGGCGCGGCGCTGCCCGACGACGAGGCGGCCTTGCGGGCTCTGCCCGGCATTGGCGCCTATACCGCGGCCGCGATCCGCGCGATCGCCTTCGAGCAGCCGGTGCTGCCGGTCGACGGCAATGTCGAGCGTGTGCTGGCGCGGCTGCGGCGGATCGAAACCCCGCTGCCGGCGGCGGCCAAGGCGCTGCGGGCGGCCAGCGAGGCCCTGGCGGCGGGCGAGCGGCCGGGCGACTTTGCCCAGGCGATGATGGATCTGGGCGCCACGGTCTGCCGTCCCACCAGTCCCGTCTGCCTGCTCTGTCCCTGGCGCGCGGCCTGCGCGGCCCATGCGGCCGGGCTGGCCGAAGCGCTGCCTCGCCGGGCCGCCAAGCCCGAGCGGCCAATCCGGCGCGGCGTCGCATTCCTGGCGCGCCGGTCGGACGGGGCCGTGTTGTTTCGGGAGCGGCCGCCGGAGGGCCTGCTGGGCGGGCTGCATGAGCTGCCCTCGAGTCCCTGGCGCGAGGGCCCGCTGGCAATGGCAGACGCCCTGGAGGAGGCGCCGCTCAGCGCCGAGTGGCGCCTGACCGAGCGCCGGGTCCGCCACGTGTTCACCCATTTCGTGCTCGAGCTGACCTTGGCCGAGGCGGACGTCGTGGCAGACATGGATGGCCTTTGGCTGCCGCCGGCTGAGTGGCACCGGCTGGCGCTGCCGAGCGTGATGGTCAAGCTGCTGCGCGCCGCCGGCTTCAGCCCGCGCCAGACCGCCGGCAGAAGCAGCCAGGCTTGACGGTGACCAGGCTTGCTCGGCGACTGGCGCGCTAGCGGGGCGCGCGGGCTTGCCACTGGGCGCGCTGCCGGGTCGGGCGGCGGACCGCGCCAAGCGCCCGCTCGACGCCGGCCTGCGGCTTGGCCGCCTTGCGCGTGTCGGACGGCGGATTCGGCTCGCCGCGCGGGACCAGGGTCAGCTTGGTCGCCCCGCGCTTGGGCGCGCTCGAAGTGCGTTTGCCGCCGGCCGCACCGCGCGCCGGCGGCTGCGCGGTCTGCCGGGCTGGCAGACGCTCGGCGGCTGCCTGCTTTTGGGCTTCGGCCGCCCGGGCGGCGGCCGGCACCTGGCTGGCGCGGGCGGTGGCGCCGGGGCTGCGCCGGCGTGGCCGGGCGCGCTCATCGGTCAGCAGCGAGCCCAGCTGATCGCCCAACACCTTGGGCGCCACTTCCTCGAGCGCGTTGGGCATCAGGCCGCCCAGCTGGAACGGGCCATAGCAGAGCCGGATCAAGCGATTCACCCGCCAGCCGAAATGCTCCATGACCCGCCGGATCTCGCGATTCTTGCCCTCGCGCATGGCGACCGTCAGCCAGGCATTGCTGCCCTGCACCCGATCAAGCACCGCCTCGATCGGACCGTAGTCGAAGCCGTCGACGGTGATGCCATGCATCAGCTTGGCGAGCTTCGCCTCGTCGATCTGGCCATGCAGCCGCACCCGGTAGCGGCGCAGCCAGCCGGTGCTGGGCAGCTCCAGCCGCCGCTTCAGGCCGCCGTCATTGGTCAAAAGCAGCAGGCCCTCGGAGTTCAGATCGAGCCGGCCGACCGGCATCAGCCGCGGCAGCCCTTCCGGCAGCAGGTCATAGATCGTCTTGCGTTGCGCCGGATCGCGGGCGGCGGTCAGGATGCCGGCGGGCTTGTGGAAGCGGAACAGCCGGGCCGGCTCGGCCGCGGCCAGCGCCTGGCCATCGATCGTGACTTCCTGATCAGGCGTGACCGTGACCGCCGGGCTGGTCAGGATCTGGCCATCGACCGCCACCCGGCCAGCCTCGATCCAGCGCTCAGCGTCGCGCCGCGAGCAGGCCCCGGCGCGGGCGATCCGCTTGGCGATCCGTTCCGGGCTGGCAGGTGCGGCTTCATTCATGGCGTATGGCTGGCCTCGATCAGGGCTTGGAACATGGCGTCGTCGGCGGCTGAGATCCGATACTCCGGATGCCATTGCACGCCGAGGCAAAAGCGCCGGCTGGGGTCTTCGATGGCTTCGATCACGCCGTCCGCGGCACGGGCGCTGACCAGCACGCCGGGCCCGACCTCGAGCGCCGCCTGGTGATGCGCGCTGTTGACCGCGAGCCGGCGCCGGCCGCCCAGGCGATGCAGCAGGCTGTCGGCCCGGACCTCGACCTCATGGCCAGGCTCGGTGCGGGGATTGGGCTGCTCATGGGCCAGGCAGTTCGGCACGGCGTCCGGAATATGTTGGATCAAGGTGCCGCCCAAGGCAACGTTGAGCAGCTGCTGACCGCCGCAAATTCCGAGCAGCGGTTGATCCTTGGCCAGGAACACCTTGGTCAGCGCCAGCTCGAACGCGGTCCGCTGATCCTTGGTGGTGACGCTCGCATGGCGCAGGCTGGCGCCATAGATCGCCGGATCCAGATCGAACGCGCCGCCGGTGATCACCAGCCCGTCCAGCAGGTCCGCGTAATCCTCGACCAGGGCGACTTCGTGCGGCAGGGCGATCGGCAAGCCACCCGCCCGCGTGATCGCGCTGCAGTAATTCTCGCGGATCGCGTACCACGGCAGGCTCGCATAGCCGCCCGGCGGTTCGGCATCCAGGGTCAGGCCGATCCGGGGCGGCCGGCTAGGTTTCGGCAGGTGGACCACTCCTCGCTTCGGCAAACCCAGGGTTAGGTAGACAGCTTGCCTGCCTTGTGCAAGCACGTCGCCAGAAAACCTATGCCGCAAAGACCTTTCCTAGCGGTTAACCGCCGAGCGGGGCTGGCTGTTCCGATGTCTGACGCATCTGGCCAATTCGAGCTGGCATGGCTCGATCTCGTCGCCATGGCCTGGTTCCTGCTCGCCTGGCTCGGCTATGGCGGGCTCGCCGATCGCGCCCGCGGGCCGCGCAACCTGGCCAGCGTGATGCACGACTACCGGCGCCTGTGGCTGCGCCGCATGCTGGAGCGCGAGAACCGGATGGTCGACATGCAGATCATCGGCAATCTGATGAGCAGCGTGTCGTTCTTCGCCTCGACCGCGATGTTCATCATCGCCGGGCTGATGGCGGTCCTGGGCGCGCGCAGCCAGGCCATGGCGGTGCTGGCGGAATTGCCGTTCACGGTCCGCACCAGCCCCCTGCTTTGGGACCTGAAGGTCCTGCTCCTGATCGTCGTGTTCGTCTACGCCTTCTTCAAGTTCACTTGGGCCGTGCGCCACTACAATTACTGCCTGATCCTGGTCGGCAGCGTGCGCAATCCCGAGGCCGTCGACGAGGCGGACAGCGCGATCGCCGAGCGCGCCGCCGTGATCGCGACCGCGACCGGGCGGCACTTCAACCGCGGCATGCGCGCTTATTACTTCGGCCTCGCCGCGCTCAGCTGGTTCCTGCAGCCCTGGCTGTTCATCGCCCTGACCGTGTGGGTGATCCTGGTGCTGTACCGCCGCGAATTCCGCTCGCGCCTGCTCAGCACCCTCGGACAGCCCCATATCGAGGGCGCTTGAGGCGATTTGCGCACCATATATTGTGGATAAACGCCGGGCGCGTCTTTGGCTGATCGCCCCTTGACCCTATAGTGGCGGCCGCCTCAGCCGCCGGTCAGCGGCGCCAACGATAAGGCACCGAAAGGGTCGCCATGCGGTTCCACGCCGATCTGCACGTGCACTCCAAATATTCGCGCGCGACCAGCCGGGACGCCGATCTGGAGCATCTGGCCGAATGGGCCGGCCGCAAGGGCCTGGCGGTGGTCGGCACCGGCGACTTCACCCACCCGGCCTGGCTCGCCGAGCTGCGCGCCAAGCTGGTGCCGGCCGAGCCCGGCCTGTTCCGGCTGCAGCCCGAGCTGGCGGCGGCGATCGCGGCCCGGCTGCCGGCCGCCTGCCAGACGCCGGTCCGGTTCATGCTCGAGGTCGAGATCTCGACCATCTACAAGAAGGACGGGCTGACCCGGAAGGTCCATCACCTGATCTACGTGCCGGATTTCGCCGCGGCCGAGCGGCTGATCGCGCGGCTGGCCCGGATCGGCAACCTGACCGCCGACGGCCGGCCGATCCTGGGGCTGGACTCCCGCGATCTCTTGGAGATCACGCTGGACTCCGGCCCCGACAGCTACCTGGTGCCAGCCCACATCTGGACGCCCTGGTTCGCAGCGCTCGGCTCCCGCTCCGGCTTCGACTCGATCGAGCACTGCTATGGCGACCTCGCGCCCGAGATCTTCGCCCTGGAAACCGGCCTGTCGTCGGATCCGCCGATGAACTGGCGGATCTCGGCGCTGGATCGCTACCGCCTGGTCTCGAACTCGGACGCCCATTCGCCGATCAAGCTCGGCCGCGAGGCGACCACCTTCGCGACCGCGCTCGACTACTTCGCGATCAAGCGGGCGCTGGCAACCGGCGAGGGCTATGTCGGCACGCTCGAATTCTTCCCGGACGAGGGCAAGTACCACCTGGACGGCCACCGCAAATGCGGCCAGCGGCTGCTGCCGGACGAAACCCGACGCCATGACGGCCGCTGCCCGGATTGCGGCCAGCCGATCACGGTCGGCGTGCTGCACCGGATCGAGGCGCTGGCCGATCGCGCCTTGGCCGAGGTGACCCCGCCGCCGACCGCAGGTGCTTGCGCCAATCTGGTGCCGCTGCACGAGGTGCTGGCGGAGCTGGCCGGTGCCGGCCCGGCCAGCAAGCGGGTCGCGCGCGGCTATCAGCATCTGGTCAGCACGCTGGGCGCGGAGCTGGCGATCCTGGAGGCGGTGCCGCTGGAGGACATCAGACGCGCCGACAGCTCGCTTCTGGCCGAGGCGATCAGCCGGCTGCGCCAGGGTGCCGTGATCCGCGAGCCGGGCTATGACGGCGAGTATGGCGTGATCCGGCTGTTCGAGCGAAGCGAGCTGAAGCAGCGCACCAAGGGCGGCCTGCTGTTCGAGCTGCCGGGCCATCTGGTCCACCCGAAACCGTCTGGCACGGCGCTGAAACACGCGTCTGCCGAAACCCCGCCAGCGGCTGCGCTATTCAGCCAAGTTCCTGAGAATAAAGAACAAAGCAGCGCACCGCGAGCGCCGGCGGCCGCATTCGCCGAACAGGCGGCCTTGTTCGACGATCCGGACCTTCTGGCCGAGCTGGATCCGGCGCAGCGGGCTGCCGCCGAGATCGTGCAGGGGCCGCTCTTGATCGTGGCAGGGCCGGGCTCGGGCAAGACCCGGACGCTGACCTATCGCCTGGCGCATCTGATCAAGGACCATGGCGTGCGGCCGGAGGCGTGCCTGGCGATCACCTTCACCAGGCGGGCTGCGGGCGAGCTGCGCCAGCGCCTGGCCAAGCTGCTGCCGGGCCAGGCCGAGCGGCTCGCGATCCATACCTGCCATTCGCTCGGCCGGGCGATCCTCCTGGAGCAGGATCGCGGCGGCGGCGAGCTGCATATCGCCGACCGGGCCCAGCGCCAAGCGCTGCTGCAGCTTGCGCTCGACATCGGCGAGCGCAAGGCCGGGCAGCTCCTGGCCGCGATCTCGACCGCCAAGCGCAGCCTGCAGGCCGGCGACGAGGCGGTCGTGGCGGCGATCGAGATCTATCAGCAAGAGATGGCCAAGCGGCGCTGGCTCGATTTCGACGACCTGGTCGGCCTGCCCCTGCAGCGGCTGACGGCCAATCCGGCGCTGGCCGCCCACTACCAGGCCCGCTTTGCCCATATCTCGGTCGACGAGTTCCAGGATCTGGACGAGCAGCAATATCGCTTGCTGCGCCTGCTGGCGCCGGGCGACGCCAATCTCTGCGCGATCGGCGATCCCGATCAGGCGATCTATGGCTTTCGCGGCGCCGACGCCGGCAGCTTCGCGCGCTTCGAGGCCGATTATCCGAGCGCCCGGCTGGTTCAGCTCGGCCGCAACTACCGCTCCAGCGGCACGATCGTGGCGGCGGCGCGCCAGGTGATCGAGGCGGACGGCAGCGCGCTCGAAGCCGTCAGCTGCCGGCCGCAGCTTGAGCGGATCGCCCTACATACCAGCCAGAGCGAGCGCGCCGAGGCCGAGTTCGTGGTGCGCAGCATCGAGCAGCTGATCGGCGGCCACAGCTTCTATTCGATCGACAGCGGCCGGGCCGGTGCCGGCGAAAGCTCGAGCCTCGGACTCAATGATTTCGCGGTGCTCTATCGGACCGAGGCGCAGGCCGGCCCGATCGGCGAGGCGCTGATCCGCTCCGGCCTGCCGTTCCTGCGCCACAGCCAGGCGCTGCTGGCGGAGCAGCCGGCGGTGCGCACTCTCCTGGCGGCGCTGGCCGAGCTGCCGCCGGCACCCTTGCGCCAGCAGCTGCGGACAGCCGCCGCCGGCCTGACCGCGGTCGACGAGCTGGCGGCCGGCATGGCGCTGCAGCATCTGCTGGTGCTGGCGGCCCAGGCCGAGGACGATCCCGTGCGCTTCCAGCAGGCGCTCGAGCTGGCTTGCGAGGCCGACTGCTACGATCCGGCCGCCGATCGGGTCGCCCTGATGACCTTGCACGCGGCCAAGGGGCTAGAGTTCAAGGTGGTCTTCATCCTGGGCCTGGAGGACGGCATCCTGCCGCTCTATTTCGGCACCCGCGCCGAGGCGGCCTTGGCCGAGGAGCGGCGGCTGTTCTATGTCGGCATGACCCGGGCAGCCGACCGGCTGGTGCTCTGCCGCGCCACCAAGCGCCATTGGCGTGGCGCAATGCGCATGCTGCGGCCCTCGGCGTTCCTCTATGACATCGAGAGCGAGTTGTTGAAGCAGAGCCGGGCCGAGCCGGCCCCTGCCCGCCCGGTCGAGCCGCAGCTCAGCCTGTTCTGAGCCGGACCGGCCTCAGACCGGATCGCCGAGCCCGGTCGCCAGGCGTTCGCAGAACAGGCGCAGATTGTCGAAGCCGAGCCCGATGCGTTTCAGCTCGGTCTCGATCGGCACCAGCAGCAGATTGGCGAGGCAGCCATAGGCGATCGCATCGAGCGTGGTCGGCTGGTCGCCGAAGAAATAGGGCCGGTTGCCGAGCTGGGTCGCGACTGCCTGGAGGTCGGCGCGGCCCATGGCGTAGAGCTCGTCCTGGCCATGCCGGCCGAGCCCCTGGGCATGCAGCGCGGCCCGGATCCGACGGCGCACCACGATCCCTGCGACCTGACGGATGCCGGGCGGAATGCCGACGAAGAAGCTGTCCTGCAACGCCGCCCAGCCGACCGGATCGAGCCAGCGGCTATGCATCAGGACGAAGCTGAAATGGTCCTCGAACAGGCGCTGCAAGGCGAGCGCGCTGGCCTGCTGCTCGGGGGTCAGGCCATAGTCGGGATCGAGGCCGCGGGTGCGTTTCAGATAGTCGATGATCAGGCTGCTGTCGGCGACCCGGGTGCCGTCCTCGTCCTCGATGAACGGCAGCTTGCCTTTGGGGCCCCGGCCGGGATTGAGGCTGGCGACCGTCTCGTAGGGCAGCTTGGCCAGCTTGAACCAGGTCTCGAGCTTCAGGCAGAACGGGCTGACATTGCGCCCCCAGACCAGGGGAAATTGATGCAGCTTGATCATCGGCGGCGGCGGGCGCGCACGGTGCTCATGCGAGCTTCCGGCCGACCTCCGCGATCGCGCCATCCAGCAGCGCCTTGCCCTGATCGCCCGCGAGCTTGGTCGCGAGCAGCTCGCGGGTGGTGCCGATCGCGAGAGTCGCGGCACGGGTCCGGACCTCCTGCAGCGCCTGGGCCTCCTCGCGGCTGATCCGCGCCATGGCCTGATCGGTGCGCCGCTGCAGGCTCGCCTCGAGCTCGGCGCGGTGCTGCGCGATCATGCGCTCGCTTTCCTTGCGCGATTGGGCCGCGATCGCGGCAGCCTGGCTCTCGCCGCCGGCCAGCTTCCGCTGCTGCTCGGCCAGCAGGCGCTGAGCCTCCTCGCGCAGCCGCTGCGCCTCGTCCAGCTCGGCCCGCACCTTGGCCGCATGGCCGTCCAGCCCGCCCAGGATCATCTTGTGCAGGCCGGCCCGGTAGATCACCACGCCCAGGATGATCAGCGCGATCAGGAGCAGGAACTCGAGCATCAGGCGGCCTCCCTCGTCACGGCCTGGAGGGCCGCCTGGGCGTCCTTCTTGGTGACCTTGAGGCCAGCCAGCCGCTCGGTCGCGGCCTGGGCGGCGGTCACGGCCGCCTCCTCGAGATCCTGCAGCGCCGCGGTCTTGGCGGCCGCGATGCGCGCTTCGGCCTCGCTCACCTGGGTCGCCAGCCTGGCATCGAGGGCGGCCAGCCGCTCGGCCGTCTCGGCCTGCAGCTTGGCTTGGGTCGCCTGGGCGATCGCGTGGGCATCCGCCTGGGCGGCCCCGATCACCTCGTCATAGCGCGCCATCGCCTGCTCAGCCTCCAGGCGCAGCTGCTGAGCCTGGTTGAGATCGGCCGCGATCCGTTCCTGCCGGGTCTGCAGAATGGACGCGACCCGCGGCAAGGCGTGCCGGCTCAGCACGTAGTAGAGCGCGCCGAAGACGACGATCAGCCAGAAGATCTGGCTGGCGAAGGTCGAGGTGTCGAGCTGAGGCATCCGCCAGGGCTCCGCGATGGCCAGGCTGGCTCGCCCGGCGACCGGCGCCGAGCGAGGTGAGCAGAGGCGCTGACTAGGTGAACAGCACCATGAAGGCGATCAGCAGAGCGAACAGCGCAATGGCCTCGACCAGGGCGAAGCCGATCCACATCAGGCCCGAGACCCGGTCCTGGATCGAGGGGTTGCGGCCGATCGTCGAGATCGTGGTCGCGAACACGTTGCCGATGCCGACGCCGGCACCGGCGAGGCCGATCGCGGCAAGACCCGCACCGATCATCTTGGCTGCTTCGAGTTCCATCTGGGGCTCCTTTGGGGTCGCGAGTGTGGAGGTGAAGGCGAAGGCGAAGGCTGGGCCGGCTCAGTGCAGGTGCAGCGCCTCGTTCAGGTAGATGCTGCTCAGCACCGTGAACACGTAGGCCTGCAGGAACGCGATCGCGAATTCCAGGCCGCTCAGCGCCACGGTCAGCGCCAAGGGCGCGATCGCCGGCAGCACGTAGAAGGTGCTGAGCGCCACGATGAAGCCGGCGAAGGTCTTCAGCATGATGTGCCCAGCCATCATGTTGACGAACAGCCGGACCGACAGGCTGATCGGCCGGATCAGGTAGGACAGGATCTCGATCGGCACGAGCAGCGGCATGACCGCGGGCGGGCAGCCCTTGGGCGCGAAGAACGAGAAGAAGTGCCAGCCATGCTTCCAGATGCCGATCATGGTGACCGCCGTCACCACGAAGATCGCCATGCTGAAGGTCACGATGATGTGGCTGGTGAAGGTGAAGCTGCCCGGGATCATGCCCAGCATGTTGCCGAACAGGATGAAGGTGAACAGGGTGAAGAAGAACGGGAAGTACTTCTTGCCCTCATGGCCGACATTGCTGTCGAGCAGGTCGGCGACGAAATTGTAGAGCAGCTCGACCAGGGACTGCAGGCGGCCAGGCACCAGGCTGCGCTCGCGGGTGCCCTGCCAGACCAGCAGGCAGACGCAGACCGCCGCGATCACCATCCATAAGGAGGAATTGGTGAACGACAGATCCCAGCCCCAGAGCTGCTCCTCGATCTTGATCAGGGGGTGGATCTCGAACTGCTCGAGCGGGCTATGCCCCTCAGCATGCGCCGCAGCCTCTTCACCCGTCGCCACAGTCTCACCCCCCTCGGTCCGCCCGGAAGCGGCGTCGCTCGATCGTCACGGCCCCCGCGGCGGCCGCTGATTGGCGCGGCTGATATACCGGTAGGCATTCAGCATGCCGGCCGCGGCACCCAGGAAAAACATCACCAGGAACAGCACCGGCCGGGTGCCCAGCCAGCGGTCCAACCCATAGCCGATGAGCGCCCCGCCAACCACGCCCGCGATCAGCTCGATGCCGACCTGGACGCCGGGGCCGTAGCCCCGTGGTCCGCCTGGCCGGCCGGCCGGCTCGGGCTGGTCCAGCTGCGCCTCTTGCCGCGCCTTGCGCAGCCGGGCGTCGAACTGCTCCAACCTTCCCGGATCGTCCTCGGGCACCATCGTCGTCAGCTCACCTGCTTTCGCCATCGCGCGCAGTTTGGCGCACCCCAGCAGAAAGCGCGGCCACAATAGGTTTGGGCTGCAAGACAAGTCAAGGCGACCACCTGCGTCAGGCAGTCGCTCGCAGGTCGACCGCGCGGGTGAGATCGACGCCGACCAGCTGCGAGACCCCGCGCTCGACCATGGTCACCCCATACAGGCGGTGCATGCGCGCCATGGTCATGGGGTGGTGCGTGACCACCACGAAGCGGGTCTGGGTGGCGTCCGCCAGCTCCTCCAGCAGGCTCGCCATGCGATCGACATTGGCGTCGTCGAGCGGCGCATCGACCTCGTCCAGCACGCAGAGCGGCGACGGCCGGGTCAGGAACACCGCGAAGATCAAGGCGAGCGCGGTCAGCGCCTTCTCGCCGCCCGAGAGCAGCGAGAGCGACTGCAGCTTCTTGCCGGGCGGGCTGGCCGACAGCTCGAGCCCGGCATTCAAGGGATCCTCGAGATCGGTCAGCTCGAGCTTGGCGCGCCCCCCGCCGAACAGGCGCACGAACAAGGCCTCGAAATGCTGCTCGACCGCGCTGAAGGCGGCGCGCAGCCGCTCGCGGCCCTCGCGGTTGAGGGCGCTGATCGCCTTGCGCAGCCGGTCGATCGCCTCGGTCAGCTCGGTCTGCTCGCTGCGCAGGTTGGCGATCCTGAGCTCCAGCTCGCGCGCCTCCTCGATCGCCCGCAGATTGACCGCGCCCAGCCGCTCGCGGCTGGCGGCGAGGCTGGCGAGCTTGGCGGTCAGCTCGGCCAGGGCGGCGCTGCTCGGCGGCTCGCCCGGCAGGATCTCGATGCCCTCGCCCAGCCGGTCCTGGATCGCGGTCGCCGACGCCGCCAGCTCGGCCTCGCAATGCTCGAGCCGCGCTGCCAGGCGGGCATCGCCTTCCCGCGCCTCCAGCCGCTCGCCCTCGACCCGCTCGACCTCGGCCTGGGCCTGAGCCAGCGCCGTCTCGGCGGCCTCGAGCGCGGCATCGGCAGCCGCCCGCCGGGCCTCGACCTCGGCGATCCGGGTGGTCAGCGCCTCGGACTGCGCGGCCAGCCGGGCCGGCAGGTCGGCGAGATCGGCCAGCTCGCTGACCAGCTGGCGCCGGCGCGCCGCCAGCTCGTCCTGGCGGGCGCTCGCGGTGTCGGCGCGCGCTTGCCAGCCGGCCAGCTCCTGATCGAGATAGTCCAGGCGCTGCTGCGCGGTCGCCGCCCGGTCGCGCAGGGCCGCCAGGCGCGCCGCCGCCTCTGCCTGGGCGCTCCGGCAGCGGGCTGCCTCGGCGTCGGCCGCGGCCAGCTGGCCGGCCAGCGCCGCGGCCTCGGCCTCCGCCTGCTCGGCCGCTTGCCCATCCGCGGCCAAGCGCGCCTCGCGGCTGCTCACCGCCTCGGCCAGCGCCGCCAGTCGCGCCTCCAGCTGGGCCCGCTCGATCGCCCGCTCGCGCAGGCTGACCTCGTGATCGCGGACGGCGCTGCGGCGGGCTTCGAGCGCCGCCTGACCGGCGTTGACCCGCTGCCGCGCCTGCTGCGCCCGGGCCCGCCAGGCCGCTTCGCCGGCCGCCGCCTCGCGCTCGGCCGCGCGCGCCGCCTCTTGGGCCGCACGCGCCGCCTCAGCCGCGGCGGCGAGCGGCGCCAGCTCGGCCTCGCCCGGCATGGCCTGCTCGGCCAGCCGCGCGGTCAGCTCGAGTTCGGTGGCCGCGACCTCCTGGCGCTCTGCCGTCAGCCGGACCAGCTCCTCGGCGAGCGGCATCAGCTCGGCCGCGAGCGCGCCGTCCTTGGCCTGGCCGTCGCTCAGCGCCTGGCG
>CADEGR010000089.1 GCA_902826935.1 uncultured Alphaproteobacteria bacterium
ACGACCCACCAGGCGCGCAGCACGAACTCGCGCGCATCGGCCAGCATCGTGCCCCATTCCGGCAAGGGCGGCTGGGCGCCCAGGCCGAGGAAGCCCAGCGCCGAGGCGTCCAGGATCGCGTTGGAGAAGGCCAGCGTCGCCTGCACGATCAAGGGCGCCATGCAATTGGGCAGGATGGTCGCGACCATCAGCCGGAGCGGCCCCGCCCCGCTGACCCGGCTGGCGGTGACGTAGTCCTTGGTCCGCTCGGTGATCACCGAGGCCCGGGTCAGCCGGGTGAACTGCGGCAGATAGGTGATCGCGACCGAGATCACGGCGTTGAACAGGCCCGGCCCCAGGATCGCCACGATCACGATCGCGAGCAGCAGGCTCGGGATCGCGAGCAGGATGTCCATCAGCCGCATGATCAGGCTCTCGACCCAGCCGCGCATGAAGCCCGCGATCAGGCCAAGGCCGACGCCGACGCTGAGCGAGAGCGTCACCACCACGGCGCCGATCAGCAAGGAGTAGCGCGAGCCGTGGATGATTCGCGAGAGGATGTCGCGGCCGACCGCGTCGGTGCCGAGCAGGAACTGGAGCGAGCCGCCGGCCTGCCAGGCCGGCGGCTTCAGGAAGGCTTCGCGATATTGCTGGGCCGGATCATGGGGCGCCACGAAGTCGGCGAAGATCGCCGCCAGGATCACCAGGAGGACCACGGCCAGGCCCGCGACCGCGCCCTTGTTCTCGCGGAAATAGTACCAGAACTCGCGGATCGGCCCGGGCGGACGCACGGCGGCCGGCAGATCGGGGGCGGCCTGGATCTCGGTTGCCATGGTCAGCGCCCATGCCGGATGCGGGGATTGAGCAGGCCGTAGATCAGATCGACCGAGAAATTGACCAGCATCACGATGCTCGCAATCAGCAGGATGCCGCCCTGGACCGAGGGATAGTCGCGCCGCCCGACCGCATCGACCAGCCACTTGCCGATGCCCGGCCAGGAGAAGATGGTCTCGGTCAGGATGGCGCCGCTGAAGGCGCTGCTGGCCTGCAGGCCGATCGTGGTCACGACCGGGATCAGGGCGTTGCGCAAGGCATGCACGCCGACCACCCGGCTCGGCGCCAGGCCCTTGGCGCGCGCCGTGCGGACATAGTCCTCGTTCAGCACCTCCAGCATCGCCGAGCGGGTCTGGCGCGCGATGATCGCGAGCGGGATGGTGCCGAGCACGATGGTCGGCAGGATCAGATGGCGGGCGGCCGAGGTGAACGCACCCTCCTGGCCGGACAGCAGGCTGTCGATCAGCATGAAGCCGGTGACCGGCTCGAAGAAGTAGAGCAGGTCGATCCGGCCCGAGACCGGCGTCCAGTGCAGGGTGCCGGAGAACAGGATGATCAGGAGCAGGCCCCACCAGAAGATCGGCATCGAGAAGCCGGTCAGCGACGTGCCCATCAGGACATGGTCGAACACGGAGCCGCGCCGGATCGCGGCGATCACGCCGGCGGGGATGCCGATCAGGGTCGCCAGCAGCAAGGCGCACAGCGCCAGCTCGACGGTCGCCGGGAACAGGGTCAGGAACTCGTTCAGCACCGGCTGGCGGGTGGTGATCGACTGGCCGAGATTGCCGTGCGCCAGCTCGCCCAGGAAGGTCAGATACTGGACCGGCAGCGGCTGGTCGAAGCCATAGCGCTGCATCAAGGTGGCCCGCTGCTCGTCGCTGACCACGTGCTGGCCAGCCATCAGCAGGATCGGGTCGCCCGGGATCAGCCGGATCAGGCCGAAGGCGAGCAGGGTCACGCCGAGAAAGGTCGGGATCAGGACGCCGAGCCGGGCCAGCAGAAAGCGCAGCATCGCTCAGCTGCCGGCCGGGAGGGGCGAGGCGGGGCGGGGCATGGCGGCGCTTGGTCGGGCGGGTCGCCGCCGGCCCGAGCCGACGGCCAGAGCCGCCCGCCCGGTGCCGGTCATGGCGCCGCTCAACCCTCGATATCGACCCCGTAGAAGATGTGGCCGCCGAACGGGTCGATCTTGTAGTTCTTGACCTCCTTGCGCATCGGCTCGAACACGACGGAGTGGGCGATCGTGACGATCGGCGCCTCCTCCTTCATGATCACCTGCGCCTCCTCGTAGAGCTTGGTCCGCTCGGCCTGATCGCTGACCAGCCGCGCCTTGACCAGCTTCTCGTCGAAGGGCTGGTGGCACCAGTTGGTGTAGTTGTTGCCGCCATTGGCCGCGGCGCAGCTGAGCAAGGGGCCGAAGAAGTTGTCGGGATCGCCATTGTCGCCGGTCCAGCCGATCAGCATGGTCGAATCCTCGCCGGCCCGCGCCCGCTTGAGATATTCGCCCCACTCATAGCTGACGATCTCGGCCTCGACGCCGACCTTCGCCCAGTCGGACTGGATCAGCTCGGCCATGCGCCGGGCATTGGGGTTGTAGGGCCGCTGCACCGGCATCGCCCAGAGATCGGTCTTCAAGCCCTCGACGCCGGCCTCTTTCAGCATGTTCTTGGCGCTCTCGGGATCGTAGGGGTAGTCCTTGACCGCGTCGTTGTAGGACCAGATCGTCGGCGGGATCAGGTTCTTGGCGACCGAGCCCGCGCCCTGGTAGACCGCCTCCAGGATCGCGTCCTTGTTGATCGCCATGGTCAAGGCCTGGCGGACCCGCTTGTCGTCGAACGGCTTCTTCTTGGTGTTGAACACCACATAGCCGATGTTCAGGCCGTTCTGCTCCATCAGGGTGATGTCGGGATTGCTCCGCATCGCCTCGATGTCGGCGGGGTTCGGATAGGGCATCATGTGGCATTCGCCGGCCTGCAGCTTCTGCCAGCGGACCGCCGCATCGGGCGTGATCGCGAACACCAGGTCATCGATCGGCGCCTTGCCGGCCCAGTAGTCGGGGTGCGCCTTGTAGCGGATCACCGCGTCCTTCTGATAGGCGACGAACTGGAAGGGGCCGGTGCCGATCGGCTCCTGGTCGACCACCTCGGGCGTGCCCGCCTTCATCATCTGATCGGCGTATTCAGCCGACATGATCGAGGCGAAGTCCATCGCGAGATCGGCCAGGAAGGGCGATTCCGGCCGGGCCAGCGTGAACTTCACGGTCATGTCGTCGACCTTCTCGATGCCCTTGATCAGGTCGGGCATGCCCATGTCGCCGAAATAGGTGTAGCTGCCGCCCGAGACCGCGTGGAACGGATGCTGGGCGTCGCGCTGGCGATCGAAGCTCCAGATGATGTCGTCGGCGTTCAGGTCGCGGGTCGGCGTGAACTTGGCGCTGCTGTGGAACTTGACGCCGGGCCTGAGCTTGAAGGTGTACTCGGTGCCGTCGTCGGAAATCGTCCAGCTCTCGGCGACGCCGGGCACGATCGTGGTCGTGCCGCGCTCGAACTCGACCAGCTTGCTGAAGATGTTCTTCGAGGTCGCATCGAAGGTGGTGCCGGAGGTGTAGAACGCCGGCGTGAAGCCCTCGGGGCTGGCCTCGGAGCAATAGACCAGGGTCTTGGCCTGGGCGTGGGGCGCCGCCACGGCGGCGAGCATCAGACCCAGCCCGCCTGCCAATCCGTATCGCATCTTTAGGACTCCCTGTTGGGCCCCAGCGCCGGCAACGGCCTGAAAATGCGGGGCCAAGCTTGCTGCGGTCTACTACGCCAGCAACCCGGCAGGCTGTCAAATGCTCTCCCGCCCGGCGGGCAGGCCAGGTGCCCGGTCCGCCCGACGGGTTCACGCAGCCGTGACTTTAGAATAAATCAACAGCCGTTAACGTCATCGCGCCGGTCGCTCAGGCCGCCGGCTGATGGCGACGTGGATTGACTGGAACAGGAGGCTTGAATGTCGAGATTGCGACGGGGCTGGCTGATCGCCGGCATGCTGGCCGGGGCTGCCATGACGGCAACTGCCGCCGGGGCTGCGGACGAGCCCGCGGCAGTGCTCAAATACCGGCAGAACACCATGGACGCGCTGGGCGGCCATATGGGCGCCCTGGCCGCGGTCGCGAAGGGCGACGTCACCTTCACCGATGACGTGGCGGTCAATGCCGAGGCGATCCACGGGCTGAGCCAGAACCTCGCCCGCCTGTTCCCGGCCGGTTCCGGCAAGGACGCCGGCAAGTCGGCCTCGCTGCCGGCGATCTGGGAGAAGCCCGCCGAGTTCGAGCAGGCGGTCAAGGTCTTCCAGGAGCAGAGCGCCAAGCTGGTCGAGGTCGCCAAAGGCGGTGATCAGGCGGCCATCGCCGCCCAGATCGGCGCGCTCGGCAAGGACGGCTGCGGCGGCTGCCACCAGAATTTCCGCGAGAAGAGCTAGCCGCCTCCAGGCGGGCTTGTGGCTGTCAAGCCACAGGATGGAGAAAACGGGCCACAGCTTTCGTGGCCCGTTTCTTTTTGCCGCAGCCGTTCATTGACCGTTAATCGCCGGGGGCTTAGTTGGACGCCTCGGCTGCGCGCTTATCCCGAAGCAAGCGGCAAGTGGTTCCGACCTATGGCAGTTTGGCATCGATCATGACCTTCGATCTCCCCGCCTGGACCCAGCCCGATCTGACCGATCGCGAGCCCGAGCGCGAGGCGCGCTCCGGCCTGCTCGGCTTCGGCCGCCGGCCGCGGCTGCATCCCGCCTGGGGCGGCGAGGGTGATGCTCTGCTGTTCGTCCTGCCGAGCAGCCGGCGCCCGTCGCCGGCCAAGACGGTGCGCGCTGCCGGCGCGTCCAAGCGGGACGTGCAGGCGGCCTAAGCTCGCCGCTCAGCCGGGCGGCCAACCGGCCGTCCCGCCCTCAATCCGACGTCACCAGCGTGCCCCTCTGGCGCGCTGTCCTGGTCGCGCGCCGCACCCCGATTTTTACGTCACATCTCGCACAAATTTGTCACAGATCCGTCAACAAGTTTATCCGCTTTTGTGTGGACAACTGCTTTGTCAAGCGCATCCCGCCGGCGCTGTGCGCGCCGGTAGCGGCATGGCTTGCTGGCATCCCCGGAACGCGGTTAAGTGGGCTGCTGCAGCCATGCGAGGAGCCCCATGCAACGTCTCGTGCTGATCCGCCATGGCGAGAGCCTGTGGAACCAGGCCAATCTGTTCACCGGCTGGACCGACGTCGATCTGTCGGCCAAGGGCATCCAGGAAGCCGAGACCGCCGCCCGGCGCCTGCGCGCAGCCGGCTTCGATTTCGATGTCGCCTATACCTCGGTCCTGCGCCGGGCGATCAAGACGCTGAACATCGTGCTCGACGGCATGGATCTGCTGTGGCTGCCGGTGCACAAGCACTGGCGGCTGAACGAGCGCCACTATGGCGCGCTGCAGGGCCTGAACAAGGCCGAGACGGCGGCCAAATATGGCGACGACCAGGTCCATGTCTGGCGGCGCAGCTATGCCGAGCCGCCGCCGCCGCTCGAGCCCGACGACGAGCGCCATCCGCGCCATGACCGCCGCTACGCGGCCTTAAGCGACGCCGAGCTGCCGCTCACCGAGTGCCTGAAGGACACCGTCGTCCGGGTCCTGCCCTACTGGCAGGAGACCATCGCGCCGGCGATCCGGTCCGGCCAGCGGGTGATCATCGCGGCCCACGGCAACAGCCTGCGCGGCCTGGTCAAATATCTCGATCAGGTCGCCGACGATGCCATCCCCAAGCTCGAGATCCCGACCGGCGTGCCGCTGGTCTATGAGCTGGACGACGAGCTGCGGCCGCTCCGGCACTACTATCTGAACGAATAGCCCCGCTGCCTGCGCAGCGATCGCTGCGGCAGTGAAGCAGCTAACAGCGGCTGCTCGCGCCAGGCGCTATGACTTCGGGCATTGGTAGCAACGGAAGCGTTAGCTGCTGTGGCATTTGAAGGCGGTGCCGTTATTTGAGGTGGCCCGGACCCGATCGCCATTGCGCCGGCAGGCATAAACCCAACCGCCGCAGCTTGATTGCAAAGTAGGGCGTTGGCCGTCAGCTAAGGATCCTGTCCTGACCCGGGAGTGGCACGGGTCAGGACAGCCACCTTTCGCCCGCAAGATCCGGGTGGCGAGCGCCGGCCCTTGCCGCTTTCCTGCCCTTGACGGCAAGGAAAGGACCAGGCGATGGCTCATCACCTTCGGATCGCCCGCACGCCAAGCCGGCTGCCCGGCTGGTCGCATTGGCCGGAGCGGCTCGGCCACTGGCTGACCGTCTGGCTGGACTGGCTGGAGCGGCGCCGGCAGCGGCGCCAGCTGCTCCAGCTCAGCGACGAGATGCTGAAGGACATCGGCCTGTCGCGGGCCGATGCCATGCGCGCGGCCGGCGGCTGGTGGCGCGCCGATCAGCGGCGCGGCCAGGGCGACTAGCACGCGACCACAAGCAGAACGGGGCCGACCCATGGGCCGGCCCCGTCCTTGATCAGCCTGACGTCTGGCCTGGGCTAGGCCTTCAGCTGCTCGCCCAGCGGCATCGAACGGATCCGCTTGCCGGTGGCATTGAAGATCGCGTTGTACAGGGCCGGCGCGAAGGGTGGCACGCCGGGCTCGCCGACGCCCGAGGCATGGACCTCGAACGGGTGCGGCACGATATGCACCATGACGTTGACCGGGAAATTGTCGGCCCGGACCATGTCGTAGTCGTTGAAGTTGCTCTGCTGCACCTGGCCCTGGTCGAAGGTGATGCCGCTCAGCATGGCGAGCGTCATGCCCATGACCGCGGCGCCTTCCATCTGCGAGCGGATCCGCTCCGGATTGGCCGCGAAGCCGCAGTCGACCGCGGTGTGGACCTCCGGCACCCGCACCGTGCCGTCGTCACCGACCTGGACCCGCACGACCGAGGCGACATAGGTGACGAAGCTGCGGTGGACGGCGATGCCCATGCCCTCGCCCTTGGGCAGCTCCTTGCCCCAACCCGCCTCCTTGGCCGCCAGCTCGACCACGCCGCGCAGCCGCGCCGTGTCGATCGGGTACTGGTCGTAGGGCTCGCCGTAGTTCCAGTAGTCGTCCGGCAGCCCCGCCGCCTGCTTGTCGATGACCCGGTCCGTGCCGATCAGCTCGAGCAGGAAGTCCTTCTGGTCCTTGCCCAGCTCCTGCGCCAGCTCGGCGACGAAGGACTGGACGGCGAAGGCCCGCGGGATGTTCGAGACCGAACGGAACCAGCCGATCCGCGCATGCGCCATCGCCTTGCCATTCTCGCACCGGACATTGGCGATCTCGAACGGCATGTCGACCAGGCCCATGCCGAGCTCGAAGCCGGCCTGCTGGCCGTCATCGGGCGCGAAGGTGGTCATGATCGACGGCGCCACGCTGCGATGCCGCCAGCCGACGACCTTGTTGCTGGCATCGAGCGCCGCCTCGATGTGCTCGGTCGAGGTGGTGTGGTAGTAGCCGTGCTGGATGTCGTCCTCGCGGGTCCACTGCACCAGCACCGGGGCGCCCACCTGCTTCGAGAGCGCCGCCGCCTCGAGCACGAAGTCGCATTTGGACTTGCGCCCGAACCCGCCACCCAGGAGCGTGACATGCACGGTCACGTTCTCGATCGGCACGTTCATCATCTTGGCGACGTCTTCACGGGTGCCGAACGGGCTCTGCACCGGCGCCCAGACCTCGACCTTGTCGCCGTTGACATGGGCCAAGGCCGCCGGCGGCTCCATCGACACATGCGCCATGTGCGCCTGGTGGTACTCGGCGCTGACCACCTTGGCGGCGCTGGCGAAGGCGCCGTCGGGATCGCCCAGATTGCGGACCACCTTGCCGGGCTGCTTGGCGGTCGCCGACATCTCCTGATTGTACTTCTCGGTGTTGTAGACCGCGTGCGCGCCGTCATCCCACTCGATCTTGAGGGCGTCGCGGCCGGCGATCGCGGCGTAGGTGTTCTTGCCGATCACCGCGACGCCGCCCAGGGGCGCGAACTTCGAGCCCAGGTTGGCGCCTTCCAGCTGGACGATCTGCTCGACCCCGGCGACCGCCTTGGCGGCGCTGTCGTCGACCGACTTGACCTTGCCGCCGACCACCGGCGGCCGTGCGATCACGGCGAACTTCATGCCCGGCACGTGGACGTCGGCGCCGTAGACCGCCTTGCCCGTGGTGATGTCGTGCAGGTCGTAGATCGAGACGTTGCCCTTGCCGATATAGCGGAACTCGCCCTCGGGCTTGAAGCTCAGCTCCTCGAACTTCGGCACCGGCAGGGCCATGGCGGCGGTCGCGAGATCGCCGTAGCCGGCCTTCTTGCCGGAGCCCTCGTGCATGACCTCGTGGTTGATCGCCTTGACCTCGGCGACGTCCACGCCCCATTCCTTGGCCGCCGCCTGGCGCAGCATCTGGCGCACCGAGGCGCCCATCTGCCGGCAGGCCTGGATGTGGTGGCGCATGCTGCGCGAGCCGTCGGTGTCCTGGTTGCCGTATTTCGGCTCGTCGCCCGGCGCCTGGACGATCTTGACCTTGCTCCAGTCGGCTTCCAGCTCGTCGGCGATCACCATCGGCAGGCTGGTGCGCGCGCCGGTGCCCATCTCGGAGCGATGGGCGACGATGGTCACCGTGCCGTCGGGCGCGATCGACACGAACACGTTCGGGTCGGTCACGATGCCGTGCGGCATGTCGAGGCCGCCGGTCGGATAGGTCTCGAACGCGCCAGCGCTCTTGAACGGCACGAACTGCAAGGCGAGGGTCAGGCCCACGCCCGACACCGTGCCCCGCAGGAAGCTGCGTCGGCTGACGTTCTCGATGATGGCGCGGCCGCTGCTGGGCAGGCGCGCCGTGGCCAGATGCTGGCTCAGATGATGCAGCATGTGATCACGCTCCCGTGGCAGCCTGGCGGACCGCCGCCACGATCCGCTGATAGCAGCCGCACCGGCAGATGTTGCCGGCCATCGCCTCATAGATCTCGGCGTCGCTCGGGGATTTCTTCTGATTGAGGAGGCCGGCGGCCTGCATGATCTGGCCGGCCTGGCAGAAGCCGCACTGCGGCACGTTGAGCTCGCGCCACGCGACCTGGACCGGATGGTCGCCGCTCGGGCTCAGGCCCTCGATCGTCGTGACCTCCTTGTCCGCGACATCGGCCATGACCGTGGTGCAGGAGCGGATCGCCTCGCCGCCGATATGCACGGTGCAAGCGCCGCACAGGCCGACGCCGCAGCCGAACTTGGAGCCGGTCAGCTGCACCTCGTCACGCAGATACCAGAGCAGGGGCATGTTGGGATCGCCGTCGAACTGACGGTCTTCCCCGTTCACACGGAGGCTGATCATGTCGTTCTCTCCCACGGCGCGAAGCCACCCAAAATCATGGTTAATTTTTGTTGATATCTTACGAGCTTTGCCCGGGACGGGCGATAGAAAAGTTCCAATTCCGAACAGATGTCCGCGACCGGGCCGTGCAGCGAGCGCGCCAGCGGCCGCCTGGGCCACTAGCCACCATGCTCGAGATCAGCCATTGCCGCCCGCTTCGGGCAGCCCGCTCAGCGCGCCTGGTGCAGCGCTGCCACGCCGGGCAGCTCCTTGCCTTCGAGCCACTCCAGAAACGCGCCGCCCGCGGTCGAGACGTAGCTGAACTGCTCGAGCACGCCGGCATGGACCAGGGCGGCCACGGTGTCGCCGCCGCCGGCCACGCTCATCAGGCTGCCGTTCTTGGTGAGCTTGGCCGCGGCGCGCGCGACCTGGGTGGTGCCCTCGTCGAAGGGCGGGATCTCGAAGGCGCCGAGCGGGCCGTTCCAGACCAGGGTCTTGCACCGCCCGAGCTTGCGCTCGAACAGCTCGATGCTGCCCGGCCCGACATCGAGGATCATGCCATCGCCCGGCACCAGCTCGATCGGCACCACCGCCGAATGGGCGTTCGCCTTGAACTCCTTGGCGACCCGGCCGTCGATCGGCAGCAGGATCTCGCATTTGCGCGCCTTGGCCTTGGCCAGGATCTCGCGCGCGGTCGCCGCCATGTCCTGCTCGCACAGCGACTTGCCGACCGGCGTGCCCTCGGCGAACAGGAAGGTGTTGGCCATGCCGCCGCCCAGGATCAGCAGGTCGACCTTGGCGACCAGATTGCCCAGCAGCTCCAGCTTGGTCGAGATCTTGGCGCCTCCGACCACCGCCGCGACCGGCCGCTCCGGCCGCTCGAGCGCGCTGCCGAGCGCGTCCAGCTCGGCCTGCATCAGCCGGCCGGCCGCCGCCGGCAGGCGTTCGGCCAGGCCGGTGATCGAGGCATGCGCGCGGTGCGAGCAGGAGAACGCGTCGTTGACGTAGAGCTCGCCCAGCGCCGCCAGCTGGTCGGCGAACGCCGGATCGTTCTTCTCCTCGCCGGCATGGAAGCGCAGGTTCTCGAGCAGCACGATCTGGCCCGGCTGGAGCGCCTTGACCGCCGCCTTGGCCGGAGCGCCGATGCAGTCCTCGGCGAACGCCACCGGCCGGCCGCCCAGCGCCCGGCTCAGCGGCTCGGCCAAGGGGGCCAGCGACATCGAGGCCTCGCGCTTGCCCTTGGGCCGGCCGAAATGGGACAGGGCGACGACCTTGGCCTTGGCGTCCAGCAGCTCCTTCAAGGTCGCCGCCACCCGCTCGATCCGGGTGGCATCGGTCACCCGGCCATCCTGCATCGGCACATTGAGATCGAGCCGGACCAGGACCGTCTTGTTGGCGACGTCGAGGTCGTCGAGCGTGTGGAAGCTTGCCATGGCGTCGCCCCTCCCCGCCGGCCTAGCCGAGCCGGCCCATGAGCACCGCGACGTCGTTCATGCGGCAGGAGAAGCCCCATTCGTTGTCGTACCACGACGCGACCCGGACCAGATTGCCCTCCAGCACCTTGGTCGCCTTCAAATCGACCGTCGAGCTGGCGCTCTCATGGTTGAAGTCGGTCGAGACCAGGGGCTCCTCGGTGACCGCGAGGATGCCCTTGAGCGGGCCGCTCGCCGCCGCCTTGAGCGCGCCGTTGATCTCCTCCACCGAGGTCTCGCGGCCCGGCACGAAGGTCAGATCGACCAGCGATACGTTCGGGGTCGGCACCCGAATCGCCCCGCCGTCCAGCTTGCCCTTCAGCTCCGGCAGCACCAGGCCGACCGCGCGCGCCGCGCCGGTCGAGGTCGGGATCATCGACATCGCCGCCGCCCGGGCGCGATAGAGATCCTTGTGGAACACGTCCAGGAGATGCTGGTCGTTGGTGTAGGAATGGATCGTGGTCATGTGGCCGCGCTGGATGCCGACCGTGTCCTGCAGCACCTTGGCGACCGGCGCCAGGCAGTTGGTGGTGCAGGACGCGTTCGAGACCACCTTGTGCTCGGCCTTCAGCTGGTCGTGGTTGACGCCATAGACCACGGTCAGATCGGCGCCCTCGCCCGGCGCCGAGATCAGCACCCGCTTGGCGCCGGCATCGAGATGCTTGGCCGCGGCGTCGCGCTTGGTGAAGATGCCGGTGCACTCCATCACCACGTCGATCTTGTGGGCGCCCCAGGGCAGCTTGGCGACGTCGCGCTCGGCCAGGACCTTGATCGGCCCGCTGCCGCAATCGAGCGTGTCGCCTTCCAGCTGGACCCGGCCCGGGAAGCGGCCATGCACCGAATCGTAGCGGAGCAGGTGGGCGTTGGTCGCGGGCGGCGCCAGATCGTTGATCGCCACGACCTGAACGTCGCTCCGGCCGTTCTCGACCAGCGCCCGCAGGACATTGCGACCGATCCGGCCGAACCCGTTGATGGCGACACGTGTAGTCACAGTCAGTCTCCCTCAGGTCGCATCATGATGCGTTTGGTCCACGAAACTGGCAAAGCGCCCCGCTGTCGAGCCCTTGCGACAAGATGCGCCGGGCAACCAGCAGGCGCGGGGATCAGGTGGGCCAGGCCCAAGCGGCACGATAGCGCGTCTGCCAGCGCCGCAACAATGCCCAACCGGCCATGGCAGGGTCAGCTGCGGCGACCGCGTCCGACGCTGGTCCGCCGCCGGCCGCGCCAGCATGGCCATTGTTTGCGCAACGCGGCGACAAGTTCGGCAGACTTTGCCAATGGTGAGTTGACGCGCTATGTGTTGTATGACAAGGAAGATCGCTAACTGGTTGTTTTCTTGAGCTCAATCTAACGACCCGCAGGAGTCCAATGGCCGCGCTGGAATCTGCCCGGCTTCATCTGGATGAAGCCTTGGCCAGGCTGGAGCATGCGCTGGCCAATCGCTTGCGCCATCTCGAGCCCGATCAGGGCTCGGCCGTGGCCCAGCTGAGCGAGGAGCGCAATGCGCTGGCGCGCGACGTGCACAGCCTGCGCGAGCAATGCGATCGGTTGCATGCTGAGCTGCAGGCCAGCCAGCAAAATCACGAGCAGCTGCGCGAGCTGACCGACGGCGTCGCCGAGCGGCTCGACGATTCGATCGCCGAGCTGAACCACCTGCTCGCGGAGTAAGCCATGCCGACCGTCGAAGTCATGGTCAATGGCCGCCGCCACACGCTGCAATGCGGGGTCGGCGAGGAGGGCCGGGTCCGCCGCCTGGCCGCCTATGTCGATCGCAAGATCAGCGAGATGGCCGGCAACAAGTCGCAGCTGGGCGACGCCCGGCTGATGCTGATGGCCGGGCTGGTGGTGGCGGACGAGCTGTCGGACGCGCTCGACGAGATCCAGCGCCTGCGCGCCGCGCTGGAGAGCCAGGACCAGGCCAGCCATGCCGGCCATGGCGACAGCGAGCGGCGGGCCGCCGCGATGATCGAGCAGGTCGCGCAGCAGCTCAACGCGGTTGCCGCGGAGCTGGAGAGAGCTTAACTAAGCAGTGGCGGCCGCTGCCTGGTGCGTCAGGTCCTAAGATCCCTGGGGCCAATGTTCTCTGACTAGGGAGCTGTTCCTGTCGTGACCGTGGTCACGACACACGGCGCCCACCTGCGTAAGCAGGCCACAGAGGACTTATAGCGACCAACGGCCGAGGTGGCGTCCGCCAACCCTTCGCATCCTGCAGCCCCGGGGCCGGCAGCATTTGGCATCCGACGATTTGGTGGTACGGCAAAAGGCGGCCATGCGGGCCGCGCTGGGCGCCCATCGCCGGGCCCTGGCGCCGGCGCAGGCGGCGAGCGCTGCAGCCGCGCTCGCCCGCCTGCTGATCGAGCAGGCGGCGCTGCCGGCCGGCGCGGCCGTGTCCGGCTACTGGCCGCTGGCTGGCGAGCTGGATCCGCGGCCGGCCATGCTGGCGCTGGCCGAGCGCGGCCATCCGCTTTGCCTGCCGCGCCTGCAAGGCAGCGGCCGGCCGCTCCGCTTCCACGCCTGGCAGCCGGGCCAGGCGCTGCTGCCGGGCCGCTTCAATTTGCTCGAGCCGGCCGTCGAATGGCCGGCTTTGACGCCGCAGGTGCTCCTGGTGCCGCTGCTCGCCTTCGATAATCGCTGCCGCCGGCTGGGCTGGGGCAAGGGCTTCTACGACCGCACGCTCGCCGAGCTGCGCGCCGCCGACCCGGCCACCTTGGCGATCGGCGTCGCCTTCGCGGCGCAGGAGGTGGACGCGGTGCCGGTCGCCGCCTATGACCAACGGTTGGACGCGGTGGTCACCGAGATCGGCCTGTACCGGTATCGCCGGCCGTGAGCGCCGGAACGCCGAGGTGATGGGGGCCGGATGAGGATTCTGTTCTGCGGCGACGTGGTCGGCCGGGCCGGACGCCATGTCCTGCTCGAGCAGATCGGCGGGCTGCGCACGCGGCTCCGGCTGGATGCGGTGATCGTCAATGGCGAGAACGCGGCCGGCGGCTTCGGCATCACGCCCGCCTTGTGCCGCGAGTTCTATGCCGCCGGCGTCGATCTGATCACCACCGGCAACCACGTCTTCGACCAGCGCGACCTGATCGGCCATCTGGATGGCGATTTGCGCCTGGTCCGGCCGCTCAACATGCTGCCCGGCACGCCCGGCCGCGGCATCGCCGAGCTGACCTTGGCGAACGGCCAGAAGCTGGTCGTGATCCAGCTCATGGGCCGGCTGTTCATGCCCGGCTACGACGATCCGTTCCGCGCCCTCGAGGAGGCGCTCGGCCGCTATGCCCTGGGCGTCACCGCCCAGGCGATCGTGGTCGACCTGCATGCCGAGGCGACCAGCGAGAAGATGGCCCTGGCGACGCTGGCGGACGGCCGCGCCTCGCTCGTGGTCGGCACCCACACCCATGTCCCGACCGCGGACGCCCATGTCATGCCGGGCGGCACCGCCTACATGACCGATGTCGGCATGACCGGCGACTACGACAGCGTGATCGGCATGGACAAGACGATCTCGCTGCAGCGCTTCCGCACCCATCTGCCGGGGCCGCGCAACGCGCCCGCCCAGAACGCCGCGACCTTGTGCGCGGTGCTCGTCGAGACCGATGGGACCGGCCGGGCGCGCCGGGTCGAGCCGCTCCGCCTGGGCGGCTGCCTGGCGCCCGCCGACATCGCTGGCCCGGAGGCCGGCTGAGCGCGTGGTGACCGCGCTGGATGGCCGCCTCGGCCAGTCGCGGATGCTGATCGCGCTGCTGGTGGTGCTGACCGCCATGGCGCCGGTCTCGCTCCAGATCTTCCTGCCGGCATTGCCGGCGATCCAGGCGACCTTCGCGGCCAGCTCGGCCAAGACCCAGCTGGTGCTCAGCCTGTCGATCCTCGCCAATGCCTTCGCCACCCTGGCCTACGGCCCGCTCTCGGATCGCTTCGGCCGGCGGCCGGTGATGCTGGCCGGGGTCGTCATCTTCATCCTCGGCAGCCTGCTCTGCGCGCTCGCCGGCAGCCTCGTGATCCTGATCATCGGCCGGATCATCCAGTCCGCCGGGGCGGCCGCCGGCATGGTCCTGGCGCGCGCCATCGTGCGCGACCTCTATGAGCGCGACGCCGCGGCCCAGGTGATCGCTTACCTGACCATGGCGATGGTCCTGGGGCCGATGCTGGCGCCGACGGCGGGCGCCTTGCTGATCGACCATATCGGCTGGCGCGCGATCTTCGCGGTGACGCTGGCGGTCGGCCTCCTGACCGGCTGGCTGACCGTGGTCCACCTGGTCGAGACCCGGCCGGGCCGCGCCGGGCAGGCGGCCTGGAGCGGCCTGATCCGGGGCGGCAGCCAGCTGCTGCGCATGCCGGCCTTCCTCGCCTACACCCTGCAGAGCAGCTTCGCGATCGCCACCTTCTTCGCGTTCATCTCCGGCGCGCCTTATTTCATGATCGGCACGCTCGGCTTCAGCGCCACCGACTACGGCTTGTGCTTCGTCCTGATCTCGGGCGCCTTCATGGTCGGCAATTTCATCGCGGCCCGGGTCAGCGCCCGGGTCGGCATCGACCGCATGATCCTCCTGGGCGCGGTCATGGTGCTGCTCGGCGCCGTGCTCATGCAGGCCTGCATGCTGGCCGGCTGGTGGACTTTGGCCGGCCTGTTCGGGCCGATGCTGCTGGCCGCCTTCGGCAACGGCCTGGCGATCGCCAACGCCCAGGCCGGGGCGATCAGCGTGGTGCCGACCCTGGCCGGCACCGCGTCCGGCATCGCGGGCTTCGTCCAGCTGATCGCGGCCGCGGCCGCGAGCCAGCTGGTCGGCATGGCCAGCCACGACACGCCGCTGCCGATGGCGGCCGGCGTCCTGCTGTGCGCGATCGGCGGGGTGCTCGGCTTCGTGCTGCCCCGCCGCCAGCTCGCCCGAGGCTTGATCTCGGCCCGCCATTGACCCTTTCCTGGTGCCCGGTTGTCGGCCGGGGCGGCACCTCCTATCATCCGGCCCAACCAATTGCCGATTGCCGGCAGCCGCGCTGACCTCTGCCGAGGTGCGGGCGGCGCTGCCAGCCGGCCGGGACGAATGCATGGTCGGGCGAGCAGCGGGGGTCGAGAAGAGGCGGGGCGGCCCTCAGCGCGGCCGCGCTTTGGCGGGCCTCCTGCTCGGGCTGGGCGCGCTCGGCGCCGCGCCGGCGGCCGCCGAGCCGCTGCCGCCCTTCAGCGGTCAGTTGCCGGTGGTGGCCCCGGGCACGGTGGCCGAGCTGGCCGCCCTGCGGGTCCAGCTGGAGCAGGCGCTGGCCGCCAGCATGGCGGAGCGCGGCCGGCTGGCGGCGGCGCTGGCGCAGCTCAGCTGGCAGCAGCAGGCGCTCCGCGCCGGCCAGCCGATCGTCGAGCAGCGGGTCCAGGCGGCCACCGCCAAGCTCGCCGCCGGGCTCAACCGGCAGACTGCGGTCGAGCGCGAGCTGCAGGCCGAGCGGCGCCGGCTGACCGCCGCCACCGCCGCCCGCGCCGAGGCGCAAGCCCGCCAGCAGAGCCTGGCCGCGGCCGTCTTGCGCCAGCCCGAGGAGCGGCAGGCCATGCTGGCCGAGATCGCTGCGGCCGAGCAGGCCTTGGCCGCCCGCCAGGCGGAGCTGGCGGCCGCCCGGGCGGCCGCCGGGACCACGGCGCGCGCGGCCGCGGCGGTGCGCCGTGACCGGCAGCAGCTGTGCAGCCGGACCGCGACCGATCTGCGCCAGGTCCTGCTCGATCGGCCGGTGGTCGCGGCCGAGCCGGCGCTTTTGGATTTCGATCGGCTGGATGCGCTCTACGTCGCCTATCGCACCGGCGCCGCCGCCGCCGATCCGACCGCGCCGGCGCAGGCGCCGACCGTGGTCGAGCCCGCCAGCATGGACCTGCCGGCGCGCCGCCATCTGCAGCGCGCCTTGCTCCTGCTGGGCCTCTATGACGGCCTGATCGACGGCCGCTTCGGCGGCCGCACCAGCAGCGCGATCAGGGCGTTCCAGGGCCAGCTCGGCAGCGCTGCCACCGGCAAGCTGACCGCGGCCGACTACCGGAAGCTGCTCGACCAGGCCGAGGACCTGCGCCAGGAATTCGCGGTCCAGACCTTTCGCGATCCGGAGCTGGGCTATCGCTTCGACTATCCGAGCGCGCTCCTGGGCTCGAGCTGGCTGGCGGCGCCCACCATGCGGCGCTGGGCCGACGAGGCTGGCCTCGCGGCGCTCGATGCCAAGGTGACGCCCTTGCGCGCCGCCCCGCTCGCGGCGCTGTTCGAGCAGGTCCGCGGCGCCGATGCCACCAGCCTCGAGCGGTTGAGCGAGGCCGGCTTCGTGGTCGCCGGGACCAGCGGCGGCCGGCGCTTCATCCACCTCGCCAAGCAGCGCGGCCAGAGCCGCGTGGTCCAGCTGCGCCTGGAATATCCGGCCGAGGAGAGCGCGCTCTGGCAGCGCTTCACCGGCCTGCTCGCCAGCTCCTTCGCGGTCGACGGCTGAGCGCCGCGCCCCCGTCGCCGCCTCAATAGCCGGCGGTCAAGGCGCCCGGCTGGCGCGGATCGGAGGCGCCGAACAGGCCCTGCTCGGTCACCATGATCGACTGGGTGCTGCCCATCGCCGCCCCGATCGTGACCTTGTGGCCCTTGGCCTCCAGGAGCTTGATCGTGTCGGGCGAGATGCCGAGCTCGATCCGCAGCTCGTCCGGCAGCCACTGATGGTGGATCCGGGGTGCAAAGGTCGCTTCGGCGATGTTCATGCCGTGGTCGACCACGTTCATGATGATCTGCAGCGTGGTGGTGATGATCCGCGAGCCGCCCGGGCTGCCGGTCACCAGGAACGGCTTGCCGTCCTTGAGCAGGATGGTCGGGCTCATCGACGACAAGGGCCGCTTGTTCGGCGCGACGGCGTTGGCGGCCCCGCCGATCAGGCCATAGGCGTTGGGCGTGCCGGGCTTGGCCGAGAAATCGTCCAGCTCGTTGTTGAGCAGGATGCCGGTGCCCTCGGCGACCAGGCCGGTGCCGTAGCCGAAGTTCAAGGTGTAGGTGTTGGCGACCGCGTTGCCGGCCTCGTCGACCACCGAGAAATGGGTGGTCTGATCGCTCTCGTAGGGCGCCAGATCGCCCGGCCGGATCGCGGCCGCCGGCCTGGCCTTCGCCTGGTCGATCCGGCCCGCCAGCGCCTTGGCGTAATCCTTGGCGGTCAGCGCCCGCACCGGCACGGGCACGAAGTCCGGATCGCCCAGATATTCGCTGCGGTCGGCATAGGCGAGCTTCATCGCCTCGGCCATGGCATGGATCGTGGCGGCGCTGTTGTGGCCCATCTGGCCGATCGGCAGGCCTTCCAGGATGTTCAGGATCTGGATGACATGGACCCCGCCCGAGGACGGCGGCGGCATCGAGCGCAGCTGGTAGCCGCGATAGCTGCCCTCGGCGGGCGCGCGGACGACCGCCTGGTAGGCGGCAAGGTCGGCCGCCGTCAGATGGCCGCCGGCACGGCCGACCTCGGCCACGATCGCCGTCGCCAGCGGCCCGCGGTAGAAGGCGTCGGGCCCGTCCTTGGCGAGCAGCTTCAGCGACTT
>CADEGR010000090.1:0-11619 GCA_902826935.1 uncultured Alphaproteobacteria bacterium
GGCGCTATTTGGTCGAGGTCCAGGAAGCCGGCAAGCCGGCCGATCCGACCGGCTATCGCTAGCAGCCTCGACGGCGCGTCCCGCGATCGAGCAGCCGAGCCCGAGCGGCTGCGCCTGCGGCATCGAGATGCCGGCCGGCCCTTTGCCAGAAACCTCGGCGCGTTTGAGTTGGGCCGGCCCATGAGGCGGCGTCACCGTGGCTTCTGCCTGACCAGGCGTGGCCAACGCTAGGGGGTCACCGCGGCGCCTGCTTGCAGGGCCCGTGCTCTGGTCAGATGATCGGCAGCTTCGGTCAACATGCCGGCGGCATCGGCTGGCGCCGTGGAGGTCAGGCCCATGGCATGCAGCGCGGCCTGCGCGCTCTCGGAGCTGGTGGCGGCCTGCTGCTCCAGCGCCAACAAGCCGGTCCGGTCGTTGACGCGGCTCCTGGCGATCGCCAGCCGGGCCAGCAGCTCATTGCTGGCTGGGTCGAACGGCAATAGCGTGCCCGCAGCCAGCCTGGAATCGATGGCAGCGATCAGGCGCGGCCAGTCCTGGAGCGCCCACAAGGCGTCGATCCGCGCCAGGGCGGCAGCTTGACCGGAGGTCTTGGCGAGGCTGGTAAGTGCGGCGCCGGGCTGGCCGAGCAGGTTCAGGGCTTGGGCCTCCAGCACCTGGCGGCGCGCCATGAGGTCGTCGGGCAGGCGGCGGTTCGGGCGGGTCCGCTGGAGTGCCTCCAGGGCAGCCCCGCCATCCGGTTCGCGCAGCTGCAGCTCGGCAATCGCCGCCCCGAGTGCGGCCCGCGTGGACGGATCGGCCGTCCCGGCCAGCAGCTCCTCGAGCAGCGCGCTGGCCGGCGCGATCAGGTCGAGCGCTGCCAGACGTCCTGCCAGCGCCCGGCGCAGGCGACGGCCCGGCTCGCCATCCGGCATGAGCTCCGGGAACTCCTGCACGATGATGTAGCTGGCGAGCGGCGGCAGGCTCTGGGCCTGATCCGGCTCGAAGGCTCCGGCAAAGCTGCTGCGCATCTTGGTCTGCGCGGCCTCGGTGGCGGCGGCGCTGAAGCCGCGCTGCGCCAGCCTTTGCCAGACGCGGAGCGCCCGCAGCACGTCCTGGCCACGCCGGTGATGCTCGGCCAGCGCGTCCAGCAGGTCGGCCTCCATGGGGTGGCCACGCCAAAGCGGCAGTTGCGACTCTGCCTGTGCCGGGAGCGTGGGATCGCGCGGCTCTGCGGCCAGCTTGGCGATCATCTGATCGATCTGGCTGGCCACCCGGGTACGTTGGTCCGGGCTGCGCGCCAGCTGCCGCCACAGCTCGTCAGCGCTGGCGAGTTCGCCATCGTGCAACCGGCCAAGCGCCTGCAGCCGCTGCACCCTGGCCTGCTCGCTCGGCTGAGTGGCAATGCCGGCCAGCCAGTCCACGATCGGTTCGAAGCCGTCAAGATCATTGGTGGCGAGCGCGGCCTCCGCGGCCAGGCTGCCAAGCTGCAGCTGCAGCCGCGGCGGGTAGCTGCGCAGCAGCTCGGCCGAGCGCGTGAAGGCCTGGGCGGCATCCGGCCATTTCCGCTCCTTCGCGGAGAGCCCAGCCCGCCACAGGTCGATTTCCGGATCGCCGTCCAAGGCGCGATCGCGCAGCGCTGCGGCGGCGCTGAGATCATCGAGCAGGAGGCCGGCAGCACCCGGCACGGCCTGGCGCGCGGGCGCAATGGCGGCTGCGGCGTCGCCGGCCTGGCTGGGCTCCACCATATTGGCCACCGTCCGGGCCTCGGCGCCGAGGCCCTGCGCCAGCAGCAGACGGCCGAGGTCGAGCAGCGCTGCCGGCCGGCGGGTGGGCGGTCCCTCTGCGGCAGCCTGGAGCAAGGCCCGCTGCGCCTCCAGACCGGACTGGCCGAGCTGCGCCAAAGCCTGCAGCCCGAGCGGCGGCTGAGGAGACACTGCCGCTACGGCATCAGCCGGTGGCTCGGCGCTGCCATCGGTCACCTCGTGCGCGGCCTGCGGCGGGGTGTGAACGTCCGGGTGAGCGGCCGCCGTGGCGGGCGGCTCCGTCTGTGCCTGGTGCTCGCTGACGGTAGGCGCTTGGCCATCCGCCGGCTGCTCCGCTGGCTCAGCCGCCGCCTTGGCAGTGGTTGGTGGCGCCGCTTCCATATCGCTGGCCGCTCCGTGGTCGGTCGGCGGCGCGCTGGCTTGTGGCGGCGTGGTCGGCGGCATGGGCGCGGGTTTCGCCTCTTGGTCATGGCTTGCGGCTGGCTTGTCGGTCAGCGCTGACGCATCCTCAGACTTGGCCACGGTTGAGGGCGCCGAACCATCCGCCGGCGGCTGGCTGGTGGTGGCAGGCAACGGCGGCATGATCAGGTCAGCGCCGGGATTTAGCGGCGGCGGATCGGCGGCCGCGGGCGTCTCGGAGGCCACCTGCTGGCCGAGGTCCGGCGCCGCCGTGCTCGCCGGCGGCGACAGGCGCAGCCCTGCGGTGCTGCCGAACTCGATGCCTTCGGCGACCAGCCGCGCCTGTAGCCGGTCACTCAATGGCCGCCAGACAACGCCCTGTTCGGTCGCCAGGAAGGTCAGCTCGGCGAAGCGCTGCTCGGCCATGCCGAGGCCAGGGCTGGGGAGCGGCCAGACCCACAAGCGATCGCCAATTTCGGGGTCGCGCAAGGCGATGATCGCATTGGCATTGGGCGCGACCAGCTGCAGCCGAGCGGGCGTCGGCAGTCGTCGGATCTCGACCTGCGAGGGCGTGGCCGTCGTGGCCGGCAGCTCGATGCGCCAGCTGCGCTGGTCGCCTCGCACCGTGGCCGCGAGCGGCTTAAGGATTGGGAAGCGGATGGCCGTGGCACGGGCGGCCACGTCCGGCGAGCGGATCAGCTCACCTGGTCCGAGGCCTGACCCAGTAGGCGCCGGTGGCGGCAAGGCGTGGCTGGCCATTTCGGGCGGCGCATCGAAGACCGCCCATAAATAGCCGCCGCGGCGGAACATGCTGGCGGCGACTGGCTGCTGCCAATTGAACACCACCGCTGAGGTGGGGGCCGGCGGGGCCGCTGCCACCTCGACCCCCTGATCATCGGCCACGCGCGGCGTGGCCTTGAAGGTGGGCATGGGTGCCGCGATCGGGGGCGAGGCCAGACCAGAGGCGGCTGGGCGCGGTGCCGGGCGTTTCACGCGCGGCGCCGGCAGGGTTGGGGCCGCGTCCGCGATCGCACCTGCCGCCGGCTCGAGCAGCGCGGGGTCGACCTGATTCAGCACCAAGACGACCCGATCGGTGCCGCCATAAGCGACCGCAGCGTCGACGTCGGGCCGCAGGCGCAGGCTGAGCGACAGGCGCTCCGCCTGATGGTCCACCGCCATGGCGGCAAGCCAGGGTCGAAGCGTCGCCAGGACCCCCGCGCGCTCGGCCGGCTGGAGCTGGCCCGGCTGATCGAATGCCAGCGTCAGGAGGCCGCCCCGCTGGTGCGGCCGGACCCGGATCGCGCTCGGCCAATCCAGGATTAGGCGTGCAGCCATGCTGTCGGCCTCGGCCTGCAGCATGACGTTGGCGATGATGGGCGCATGCTTGTGCCGCTGGCTGGCTGAATCGCCAGGCTGCGCCCGTCGCCTTGGCCAAGGCTCGGGCGCGGTCAGGAGCATTCGCGTCTCGGCAGGCTGCGGTGCCGCCTGCAGGAACGAGGTCAGACGATCGGTCAATGAATGGCCTTCCCAGGCCATGGCCATCATCATCGAGCGGGAACTGGCGCGCGTGCCCAGCTCGTCCGCAACCCCTGGCATCGGCCATGCCGCGAGGTTCCAGACCAACCAAACCCAGGCGGCAAGCCGGCTGAATGCATGGCCGCGCCAAGCCGGCCGATGGCGCGACGTCCTCGACCGAGGGCGGCATCGGCTGCCCGGCATCAGCGCGCCGTTCGGTGCGCCGTGCCGGAACATAGGCCAATGGAGCCGTCGGTGAGCCATTAGCTGCCAAGCCGCGGCAGCTCGATCTTCTTGGCGAGCTCGATCGTGATCTGACGCGCCCTCAGCGGGTCCATCACCGCAAGGATCGCCGAGGACTTGGCCTCGCGCATCTGGCCCACCACCTGCAGCAGCACCGGCAGCTCGAGGCGATTGAAGATCTCGGCAGCGGCCTTCGGCTTCATCGTCTCGTAGATCTTCACGAGGCTTTGGACCTTGCCGTCCTGCAGGTCCTGGTGCTGCTTGATCAGGCCTTCCACGGCCGCCTTCAGGCCGGCCAGGCGCTCGATCTGCTCCGCCAGCTTGACGTTGGCGTTGTCGATCAGCTGCGCCTTGGTGTCGAGCTCGCGGGCACGCGCATCGAGCTGCTCGCGGCGCGCGGCCAGCGCCTGCAAGGCGGCGATCTCGGCGGCGGTCAGGGTCTTTGGATCGAGCGCCATGACCGGCGGTGGTGCCGGCGCGACGGGCGCAGCGACCGGAGCCGCGGCGGCCGGCGATTCGGAATCGGCATCTGCATCGGCGTCAGCTGGCGGCTCGACCGGCCCGCCCATCGGAGCCGCGCTCGCGGGTGGCGTCTCGGGTCCGGCGGCTGGTTCAGGCAGCACCTCGGGCTCGACCGGTGGCGGACCGGCGGCTTCGGCAAGCATCGCAGCGGCCACTGCCGGCTGCGGCTTCTCTTGCCAGGCGGCAAAATCGTGAATGAGCAGGCCAGCCTTGAACGCCAGCAGCACCGCGCCGGCCAGCAGGGCCGGGCCCAGCAGCGAGCGCCGCTCGGCCGGTGGTGCCACCGGACCGGGCCGGCGACGCGGTCTCATCTGAGAGCCCGGAGCGCCTGCTCCAGATCGGCCTTGGGCAAGGCGGTTTCGCCCGGGCGCGGCTCGATCGGGCGCGGCATCGGCTTGAGCGCCCGATCCGCCGGCGCCAGGCCGCGCGCATCGCGGATCTGCGCTTCCAGCTGATCGGCCGCCTGGCTGCCGCGATTGACCAGAAACTGCAGATCGTCGATCAGGCCCTGGACGCCCTTGGTCTCGTCAGCCAGGCGCAGGCCGCTGGCGTCCAGGGCTTCCTTGAAGCCGCCCAAAGCGCCCTTGGCTTGTTCGCTGGCCGCATCCAGGGCGGCGATCAGATCCTGCAGCTCCTGATTGCCATGGCGCAGGCCCTGGAGCGAGCGCTGCAGGCGCAGACCGGCCAGCAGCGTGGCGCCGAGCAGGATCAGGATCAGACCATCGACCAGGAACGACAGCATCAGGGCTCTCCCAGCTGGCGCCTGATGCGCTCTTCGACCTGGATGGCAATATGCTCGCCGACCCGCCCGATCGTCCCCCTCAGCATCGGCACATGGCCACAGCGCAGGGTCACCAGATCGCCAGGGCGGGCATGCAGCGGCAAGGTCATGCCGACGCTCAGCTGCAGAATCTGGCTGAGCGGCACGGTCTGCTCCTCGAGCAGCGCCTCGAGCTCGACGTCGGTGACCATGATCTCGCGGGCGAGATGGGTCTCCCAGATCGAATCCTGGCCGAACTTCTCGCCCATGAACATTTGCAGCAGCAGATCGCGCACCGGCTCCAGCGTCGCATAAGGCAGCAGGATCTCGATCTTGCCGCCGCGGTCGTCCATATCCACCCGCATGCGGAACAGGACGCAGGCGTTGGTCGGCCTGGCAATCGCGGCAAAACGCGGGCTGGTCTCCAGCCGCTCATGCCGGAATTCGACCTTGCTCAGCGGCTCGAAGGCGTTCGACATCTCCTGCAGGACCAGGCGCACCAGCCGTTCGACCAGCACCCGCTCGATGCTGGTGAACGGCCGGCCTTCGATCCGCATGGGCGTGGTGCCGCGCCGACCGCCGAGCAGCACGTCCACGATCGAGTAGATCAGCGGGCTGTCGATGGTGATCAGGCCGTAGTTGTCCCATTCGACCGCCCGGAAGACCGCGATCATCGCCGGCAGCGGCAGGCTCTCAAGATATTCGCCAAAGCGGATCGAGTTGGCGTCATCGAGCGACAGCTCGACGTTCTCGGAGGTGAAGTTGCGCAAGCTGGTGGTCAGGATGCGCACCAGCCGGTCGAACGCCACTTCCAGCAGCGGCAGGCGCTCATAGGTGATGGTCGCGCTGTTGACCAGCGATTCGATGCCGGACTCGTCCCGTCTAGCCTGGACCCCCAGGCCGAGCAAGCTGTCGATCTCGTCCTGGCCCAGGATGTCGCTGGTGGAATCCGGCAGCAGCATCGACGGATCGAACGGTGGATCATCCGCGTCAGCGGCCGTCTCGCCGGCGTCAGCGGGCGTGGCGGCTGGCTCGTCTTCATTCGCGATCATGCTGGCAACCTCGGCTCAAGCCGCCATCACTGGACGAGCATCTCCTTGACCAGCACGTCGCGAATCGCGGCTGGCTTCACGGCGTCATTGATCCGCACCAGGAGGTCTTCCTTGATCCGGTAGACGCCATCGGGACCGGCCAGCTCCTCGGGCTTGATCGAGCGGAAATAGAGATGCAGGCTGTCCACGATCCGCGGCGTCAGGGTGCGCACCTGCTCCGCCTGCTCGGCGCCTGCAACCTCCAGCGAGGTCGCGATCTTCAGGAAGCGCAGGCGCTTGCCGGTGACGTTCAGATTGATCAGCAGGTCCGGTAGATCGACGAACTCGACCTCGGCATGCTCCGCTGTGGCCTCGGCCTCGGCGGCAGGCGCTGCATGTTCGTCGACGGCTGCATGGCTGCTGCCCGGCAGCAGCCCCATGAAGAACGCGGCTGCCCCGCCGCCGCCCAGGAGCAGCACAGGCAGCACGATCATCAAGATCAGCTTCATCTTGCCGCCGCCCTTGGCGGCTCCGGCATCACCTTGATTGGCGCTCATGGTGCCTCTGTCACTGCTGCGCGTGGCCGGCCCGATCCGCCTCGCTCCGCCGCTACCTAAGCACCCATTGGTTAAGACCTCGTTAAGCGGTCCCGTCGCGCCCGGCTGGCCGGCGGCAGAAATTGCCGGGCAAGCTTTGCCGGCGACCCGGCTGCAGCATCACCAAGTGCGCGGAATTGCTCACTTGGAACGGTGGCATGAAAGCTGCTGAAGGGGCATCGGTGCGAAGAGGGACGCCATGGAAAACACCACCTATATCGGCCTGTCGCGTCAGCTCGTCCTCGAGCGCAATCTCGAGGTCGTCGCGAACAATCTGGCCAACATGACCTCCAGCGGCTTCCGGGCGGAGACCCTGCTCGCCGAGCCGGTGCTGGTCGATGCCGGGTCCCGGCAACGCCTCGCCTTCGTCCAGGACGTTGCGGTGGTGCGCGATTTCAGCCCGGGCCATCTGACGCCGACCGACAACCCCCTCGATCTGGCGATCGATGGCTCGGGCTGGTTCGTGTTCGAGACGCCGGAGGGCCCGCGTTACGGCCGCGGCGGCCAATTCAGCCTGAATGAGCAAAGCGAGATCATCAATGCCGAGGGCAACCGGCTGCTCGACGATGGCGGCTCGCCGATCACCCTGCCGCAGGATCAAGGCGAGATCGCGGTTGCCGCCGACGGCACGATCTCGACCGCCAGCGGCGTGATTGCCCAGATCGATCTGGTGAGCTTCGCCAACGAGCAGGCCCTGCGCAAGGTCGGCCACGGCCTGTTCTCGAGCGAGCAGGCGCCGGATCCCGCGACCGGGGCGCGGATCAGCCAGGGCGTGCTGGAGACCTCAAATGTTCAGCCGATCGTCGAGATGACCCGGATGATGGCGACCGTGCGCGCCTATGAAGGCAGCCAGCGGCTGGTCGAGACCCATCACGAAATGCAGCGCCAGGCGATCGAGCGCCTGATGCAGCTGGGCGGCTAGGCAGCATGACCATCATCACCCGGACACAGCTTGGCCATAAGGGCAGCGCGGCATGAGATCGCTCAGCATCGGCGCGACCGGCATGATGGCGCAGCAGCTCCATGTCGACGTGATCGCCAACAACATCGCGAACATGACGACCTCCGGCTACAAGCGGCGTCGGCCGGAATTCCAGGATCTGCTGTACCAGAGCGGCCGGCGCCTGGGCGCCAACAGCTCGGCCGCCACGGTGGTGCCGGCGGGCGTCCAGATCGGCCTCGGCGTCAAGCCGGCGGCGGTCTACCGGGTCAACGTCCAGGGCAACATGGTGCAGACCGAGAACTCGCTGGACCTGGCGATCCAGGGACGCGGCTACTTCGTGGTCGAGACTCCCAATGGCGACCTGGCCTACACCCGCGACGGCAGCTTCCAGCGCAGCCAGGACGGACTGCTCGTCACCGGCGACGGCTACACCGTCAGCCCCGGCATCACCGTGCCAGACGATGCGGTCGAAGTCGTGATCAGCGCCACCGGCCAGGTCCAGGCCAAGCTCCAGGGCCAGGTCGCCCCGGTCGAGCTCGGCCAGCTGGAGCTGGCGACCTTCTCCAACGAGGTCGGGCTCGAGGCGGTCGGCAACAACTTCCTGATCGAGACGCCGGCCTCCGGCCCCGCCAATGTCGCGGCACCGGGCACGGTCGGCTTCGGCGAGCTGCTCCAGGGCTTCCTGGAAAGCAGCAACGTCAACCCGGTGTCCGAGATCACCTCGCTGATCACGGCGCAACGGGCCTACGACCTGAACTCGAAGGTGATCACCGCCAGCGACGAGATGATGGCGACCGTCACCCAGCTGCGCTAGCTCCCTCCTGCGATGAGGTTTCTTGCCATGCTCATGCTCCGTCTCCTGCCGCTGCTCCTGGCTCTGGTTGTCGGTGGCACCGCCGACGCGACGGTCCTGGCGGCCGGCCAGCCGCTGACCCGGGACTTCGTCGAGCAGCTCCTGAGCCGGCAGCTGCCCGCCCAGCTGCCGGGCAGCGAGCTCCAGATCGTGATCGACAGCCCGAGCCTGCCGCTCGGCAATCAGAGCGCCGCCGCGACCGAGATCGACGTCCAGGCGCTGAGCTACGATCCGGCGGCCGCGCGGTTCAGCGGGCTCCTGGTCGGCATGGCCGATGGCGACCAGCGCTTTCAGCTGCCGATCCACGGCCGGGTCCAGACCCTGGTCGAGCTGCCAGTGCTGCGCCGGGCGATGGCCGTGGGCGAGCGGGTCGCGGCGGCCGACCTGGATTGGGTGAAGCTTGACGCCAAGCGGATCGCCAGCACCGCCTTGACCGATCCTGCTCAGCTGATCGGCTTCGAGGCGCGCCGGCCGCTGCCCGCAGGCCGCGTCCTGACCTCGCGCGATCTCGGCCCGTCGATGCTGGTGCATCGCGGCCGGCCGGTGCGCCTGATCTACCAGAATGATGGTCTGGTGCTGACCGCGATCGGCATGGCCAGCGACGATGGCGCGCTTGGCGAGCCGGTCCGGATCCTGAACACCATGAGCCGGCAGGAAGTGCAGGGCATTGTCTCCGGTCCGGACGAGGTGGCGCTGGGTGATCTCAGCGAGCCGACCCTGGCTTCGAACTGACGGAGCCTGGCCGATGCGCGCAGTCCGTTGCCTGGTCCTGGCGACCGCTTGCTCGACCCTGCTGACCGGCTGCAGCGCGCTGGACCGGCTGAGCCGGGTCGGCAGCACGCCCGAGCTGACCCCGATCGGGGCGGCGGGCGATGTCGCCCAGATGCCGGTGACCATGCCGATGCCGCGGCCCGAGCCCGAGGTCTATCAGGCCAACTCGCTCTGGCGCCAGGGCGCCCGGTCGTTCTTCAAGGATCAGCGGGCGCGCACGGTCGGCGACGTGCTGACCGTGCAGGTGACCATCGCCGACAAGGCGACGCTCGCCAACGAGACGTCGCGCAGCCGCAGCAACACCGACGCCATGGGGGCCGGCGGCCTGTTCGGCATCCAGAACCGATTCGACCGGATCATGCCCGGCACGGTCAACGCCAACAAGCTGGTCGACCTCAATAGCGATCTGTCCAACCAGGGCAAGGGCAACGTCAAGCGGACCGAGGACATCAAGGCCAATATCGCAGCGGTGGTGGTCCAGACCCTGCCCAACGGCAATCTGGTGATCCGCGGCCGGCAGGAGGTGCGGGTCAATTTCGAGGTGCGCGAGATGGTGGTCGCAGGCGTAGTCAGGCCGGAGGACATCAGCCCGGACAACACGATCAGCCATGATCAAATCGCCGAGCTCAGGGTCGCCTATGGCGGCCGCGGCCAGCTGACCGATGTCCAGCAGCCGCGCTATGGCAGTCAGGTGCTGGACGTGATCCTGCCGTTCTGACCCGACGAAGGAGACTGGCCGGCGCTTCATCATTCCTTAACCCTGCTGGGCGATGGTGGCGTCGCTCGATCGCGCGTGGCTCGGGCCAAGGGCGCGGAGTAGAATGGCGGCTCGGCGGCGCATGACGGGAGGCCGGCATGGTCGGGCGCAGCGCCACTTGGTTGTGCTGGGCTGGCTTGGCGGCAGCCGGTCTGATCGCGTGCGGCGTGGATGGCCCGGCGGCGGTCGCGGCGGATTGCACCGTAGCGGCCCAGCGGCTCGACAGCTTGGCGCTCGAGGCGCGAGCACTCGGACGCGAGAAGCGCCTCCTGGTCTACCTGCCGCCCGGCTATGGCTGCGATCAGCGTCGCTATCCGGTCGTCTATTTCAACGACGGCCAGGATCTGTTCGACTGGTATCCGCTGCCGGCGGAGCTGACGCCGGCGGTTGCCTTGGACCTCGCCTGGCGCGAGCGCTGGTATGGCAGCTGGCGGCTCGATCGCCAGCTGGACCAGGCGGTGCAGGCCGGCCTGCTGCCGCCGACGATCATTGTCGGCATCGCCTCCGATGATGGCTTTCGCAACAACGATCTGGTGCCGGTGGCTTGGGCGGGTGCTGCGGATCCCGAGGGTGCCGCTTATGGCGCGTTCGTCGCCGAGCAGGTGATCCCGGTCATCGACCAGCGCTACCTGACCAGGCCGGACCGGCGCTGCCGGACGATCGCCGGTGCCTCGCTCGGCGGCGTCAGCGCCCTCCAGATCGGCCTCGCTCACCCCGCCATCTTCGGCCGGGTCCTGGCGATGTCGCCGGTGCTGCGCGACCCGCCGATCGCGGGCTATCTGGCCAGCGCCTGGACGGCCAGCGGGTCTGACCGGCCGCAAGCGATGCTGGTCGATCTGGACGATGACCGGATTGGCACCGACGGCTTGATCTGGCTGCGCGCCTTGGCGAGCGCTGCCATGCCGTTTGACCGCCAGCTAATCCTGCGCCAGCCACCGGGCGCCCGCCATCACATTGCGTCTTGGGCCGAGCGGATCCTGCCAGCGCTCCGCCAGCTGATCGCCGATGGATGCAGCTAGCTAGCGCCAGCGGGCTGGATTGAGCCGGACCGCAGCCAGCTGGCAGCGGCTTTCACCATCAATGCCATCCTGCAGACTTGCCGACCAATCGCGGACGCGCTGGCTTGGACCTTGTGGCGCATCGAAAAGCCGTCGCAGCACAGTAGCGCCCGGGTGAGCCATGAGCGGGTCCATGGTGCCATTGCGCTTTGCCACGCTGACTGGTGACGAGACGCCTGCAGTGACGAGGTCACCTTTCGCGGAATTCGTGCTTGAGGGTTCTTGATTGCCCGAAGCACGACGATTCGGCCGACAGCTTTGCCGTCGATTGCGCAGGCCGCAGGTGTTGCCGCTGGAGCGCGTCATTGATCGGTTCTGCTGCATGCCGCGATCACCACGGCCGCCCGAGGTGCAGCGCCATTTTGATCAGGGCTTAGGGTTGACCTAAGGCTTCAACCATCTGGGGTGCGCTGCGCGCTTTCCGACAGG
>CADEGR010000090.1:11719-13460 GCA_902826935.1 uncultured Alphaproteobacteria bacterium
GGCTCGCCCTTGGGCCGACGTTCAGCCGAGGCGGGGCTCCTGGTCGATGCCGGCCAGTGGATCTTCCTCGCCCGCGATCGACTCCTGCGGCGCCAGGTCTCGCTCCGCCTGCAGCCAGAATTCGACGTCGCGACCGGAGGGCTGGCCGGCGGCCTCCCAGAGCGCATGGGCGCGCTGCTCGATCTGGCGGCGCAGCTCGGGCGCCATGCCGGCCGCGCGCTCCGCTTCGGCCGTCGGCAAGGTGATCATCACTGGGCTCCCACGTCGGGGCAGACCGGCCGCTCTAGTTGATCGGCCCGCGGCTGCCGGTCGTCTCCATGGTCGGGTCGGTAGGCGTCTGGCCGGTGGCGCGGTTGATCAGCACGGTCACGCCCCACAGCACGATGCCGATCGCGATCAGCACGCCGGCAATCAGATATTGGACTTCGTCGCGGCCAGTCCACGGGCCGGCAAAGAAGGCGCAGGACAGCGCGCCCAGGATCGGCAAAAAGGTGGGCGCACGGAAATGGCTGTGCTCGACCGGGCTCCGGCGCAGGACCAGGACCGCGATGTTGACCACCGTGAAGACGCAGAGCAGCAAGAGCGCCGTGGTGCCGCCCAAGGCTGGCACTTCACCGACGAAGGTGATCAGGGCGAAGGCCAGGACGGTGGTGAAGGCGATCGCGACATAGGGCGTGCGGCGCCCGGGATGGACCTTGCCCAGCATCCGCGGCAGCACGTGCTCGCGGCTCATGCCATAGACCAGCCGGCTGGCCATCAGCATGTTGATCAGCGCGCTGTTGGCGACCGCGAACATGGTGATGATGCCGAAGATGCCGATCGGGAAGCCCGGGGCACCGGCCTGGACGACCTTCAAGAGCGGCGTCTCGCCTTCGCCCAGCTCCGCCGGGCTGACCAGCGTGATCGCCGAGATCGACACCAGCACATAGATCACGCCGGTGATCGCCAGGCCGATCAGCAGCACCTTGGGAAAGATCCGGGTCGGGTGATGGCACTCCTCGGCCATGTTGACCGAATCCTCGAAGCCGACCATGGCGAAGAACGCGAGCGTCGTGGCGGCGATGACCGCCCAGAAGGCGCCGGTGTCGCCCGAGCTCGAGAATTGGGTGATCCGGCTCACATCGCCCTGGCCGGCGCCGATCGCCCACAAGCCGATCACGATGATCAGCAGCAGGCCGGACAGCTCGATGCAGGTCAGCACGACATTCGCCTTCACGCTCTCGCCGACGCCGCGGAAGTTGATCGCGGCCACGCCGGCCATGAAGGCAAGTCCCAGCAGCGTGATGCCGAGACCGGCGCTCTCGAGGCCGATCACCTCGGCAAGATTGGCGGCAAAGGCGCGCGATGCGGTCGAGGCCGAGGTGATGCCCGAGCACATCACCGCGAAGGCGACGATGAAGGTGACGAAGTGGATGCCGAAGGCGCGATGGGTGTACAACGCAGCCCCGGCGGCTCTGGGGTATTTGGTGACCAGCTCCAGATAGCTGAAGGCGGTGATCACGGCGACGACGAAGGCGACCAGGAAGGGCAGCCAGACGATGCCGCCGACCTGCTTGGCGACCTGGCCGGTCAGCGCATAGATGCCGGTGCCCAGGATGTCGCCGACGATGAACAGCAGCAGGAGCCAGGGTCCCATGACCCGCACCAGGCTGGGCTCGCCTTCCGCCGTGGTTGCGCGGTCCTCGTGGGTCACGCTGCTCATTGCCAGCCCGCCGCGCTGCTCTGCATCGGTGCCTCCCCC
>CADEGR010000090.1:13560-17905 GCA_902826935.1 uncultured Alphaproteobacteria bacterium
TGCCTTGTCGATGTCACTGCTTTTGTTGGAGAGTTCCGACCTTGCGTGCCAATCCCAAGAAGCTCAACCCGCTCCAGCTCAAAACCCTCGCCCTGTTGCAGGCCATCGCCAAGGAAGCCGACTTCGCCGATCCGCCCCAGGCCGATGGCAGCATCATGCTGCGCCGTTTGCCCCATGCTCATGGCGATCACTTCCATATCGGCGGACAGGTCGTCGCCAGCCGCGACGCGACCGGGCTCGGCAACCCGAACGTCTGGAACGCGCTCGTGCGCAAGGGCCTGATCCTGACCGGCGAGGGCAATCTGCCCGTGCTGACCGCCGAGGCGCAGGCCTACGAGACCGGGCTCGGCCAGACGCTGCTGCAAGGCGGCGATCATTAGGATCGAGACGCAGTCAGCCTACATCGCAGCCCTGGTCGGTGATCAGCCGAGCTTGGTCGTGCGGAGGTGCGCCACGCGAACGGGCTGACGGCTAGCCGGCGGCCGCGCCGGCTCGGCTGATCAGCTCGACCGGGCCGATCACGCCGCGGGCCATGGCCTCGAGCAGATTGCCAATCTTGATCGGGAATTCCGGGCCCATGATCAGCGGCGGTCCTAGCACGGGTGGTTCCGCCGATCTGGCGCGGGCCAGGCCGGCCTCTAGGAAATCGATGGCGTATCGGCGCCGTTCACGCTCGGCCTGGACCGTGAAGCCGGCGGCTTCGAGGCACGTCCGATACTGCTCGGGCGAGGCGACGAAGCTGGTCTCGGGGCCGGGCGACCAGGGCACGGGCCAGGTGATTGCGCCGTCCGCCAGCCGCATCACGTCATAGATGGCGAACCAGCCGCCCGGCCGCAGCACGCGCGCCACTTCCGCGATCAGCTGCGCCTTATCGGCGATGTTCATGCCGACATGGAGCATGTAGGCGCCATCGAAACGCGCGGCGTCGAACGGCAGCTCGAGCGCGGTGCCTTGCCGCAACGCGACCCGATCGGCGAGACCGACGCGCGCGGTCAGCGATCTGCCGACCTCGATGAACCTGGGCGTCAGATCGATGCCGATGACGTGGCAATCATGCTGGGCGGCGACGTAGCGGGCCGGGCCGCCGATGCCGCAGCCGATGTCCAGGAGCTGCATGGCCGGCGTGATCGGCAGCTGCGCCATCAGCGCCATGGTCGCCTCTCGGCCGCCGATATGGAACTCGTCGACTGGCGCCAGATCTACGTGGTCGAGCTTGGCCAGATCCTTGCCGCTGGCTGCGAGGGCCTTCAGGATCCGTTGCTCGAGATCGCTGCTGCCGTAGTGGCTGGCGACTTGGCTTTCCAGGGACATCGCGCATCTCCCGCAGGGCTGGCGTCGCGCCCCGCCGCAAGGCCCCGCATTGTGCGCCCGTCCGGCTTGGCCGATAAGTGAATTGCATCACATGGATCGGCTGATGCCGCCGCTATGGCCCGGCTTCAGCCGCCCGACAACAAGCCAGCGGACCAAGGGGGGCGACATGGATCTGGGACTGCGCGGCCTGCGCGCGATCGTGACCGGCGGGACCAAGGGCATCGGCCGCCGGGCCGCCGACTTCCTCGCCGACGAGGGCTGCCATGTCAGCGTCTGCGCCCGCACCGAGGGCGATGTCGAGAGCTGCGTCGCCAGCCTGCAGGGCAAGGGGGTGACCGCCCATGGCACCGCCCTCGACGTCGGCGATAAGGCGGCGCTCGAGGCGTGGGTCGCGGATTCGGCGATCGCGCTGGGCGGGATCGACATCGTGATCGCCAATGTCAGCGCGCTCGCGGTCGATGACAGCGAGGAGGCCTGGCGCAAGGAGTTCGAGGTCGACCTGCTGCACACGGTGCGCACGGTCAACGCTGCGCTGCCCCATCTGGAGGCGTCGAAGCACCCCTCGATCACCATCGTGTCGAGCGTGTCCGGCCGTGAGATCGACTTCACCGGCCCGGCCTATGGCGCATTCAAGGCGGCACTGATTCACTACGCCCACGGCCTGGCGTACAAGCTGGCGCCCAAGCTGATCCGGGTGAACTCGGTTTCGCCCGGCAACACCTATTTCGAGGGCGGCATCTGGCAGTGGATCGAGCAGAACAACGCGGCGCTGTTCAAGCAGGCGCTCGACCTCAACCCGACCGGCCGCATGGCGACCGCCGAGGAGGTCGGCCGCGGCATCGTGTTCCTGGCCAGCCCGGCGTCCAGCTTCACCACCGGCACCAACCTCGTGATCGACGGCGCGCTCACCAAGGGCGTGCAGTACTGAGCGGCTGCGGGCGGCGCCCGGCGTGCCGGGCGCTCAGCTGGCAGCTGCGGCGCGCGCAGGCGGGCGCTGGAGGCGTCGTTCCAGCTCGAGCACGGCCAGCGTGGTCGCGATCACCCGATCCGGCGTCAGGCTGATCGAATCGATGCCTTCGCGCACCAGGAACGCCGCGATCTCCGGATAGTCGGAGGGCGCCTGGCCGCAGATGCCGGCATGGCGGCCATTGCGTCTGGCGCCCTCGATCGCGAGGCGCAGCGTCGCCAGCACGCCCGGATCGCGCTCGTCGAACTCGAACGCCACCATCTCGGAGTCGCGATCGACGCCCAGCACCAGCTGGGTCAGATCGTTCGAGCCGATCGAGAAGCCGTCGAAGCGCTTGGCGAACTCGTCGATCAGGATCACGTTGTTCGGGATCTCGCACATCACGTAGATCTCGAGGCCGTCCTCGCCGCGCTTCAGGCCGTGCTTGGCCATCGCCGCCAGCACCCGATCGGCCTCGTCGACTCGCCGGCAAAACGGGATCATCAGCTTCAGATTGGAGAGGCCCATGGTCGCGCGCACCCGGCGCATCGCCGCGCATTCCAAGGCGAACCCTTCGGCATAGGCCGGGTGGGCATAGCGCGCGGCGCCGCGGAAGCCGAGCATGGGATTGGCCTCGGCCGGCTCGAACCAGCGCCCGCCGAGCAACGCGGCGTACTCGTTGGTCTTGAAGTCGGACATCCGCACGATCACCGGCTTGGGGTAGAAAGCGGCGGCGATCGTGCCGACCCCCTCTGCCAGTGCCTGGACGAAATAGTCGGCCGGCTGCGCGTAACCCTCGGTCAGCGCCATGATCTGGCGGCGCTCGACGTCATCCTCGACCCGCTCGGGATGGACCAGCGCCATCGGATGGGCCTTGATCGACTCGCTGATGATGAACTCCATTCGGGCGAGGCCAACCCCATCGTTGGGCAGCATCGCAGTCGCGAAGGCAAGCTCCGGATTGCCCAGATTGATCATGATATGGGTCGCCGGCCGGGCGATCACGCTGATGTCGGTGGCGGTGCGATCGAAGGCGAGCGCGCCCTCGTAGACCCGTCCGGTATCGCCTTCGGCGCAGGACACGGTCACCTGCTGGCCGTCGGCCAGGAGCTCGGTGGCGTGCTCGGCGCCGACCACCGCCGGAATGCCCAGCTCCCGCGCCACGATCGCGGCATGGCAGGTGCGGCCGCCGCGGTTGGTCACGATCGCACCGGCGATCTTCATCACCGGCTCCCAGTCCGGCGTGGTGGTGTCGGCGACCAGCACGTCGCCCGGCTGGACCGAGGCGAGCTTGTGCAGGTCCTTGACGATCCGGGCTGGCCCGGCCGCGATCTTGGTGCCGACCGCGCGGCCGCTGATCAGCACCTTGCCTGGTGCCTGCAGGCTGTAGCTTTCGAGCGTGGCGCCCGAGCGCTGCGACACGACCGTCTCGGGGCGCGCCTGGACGATATAGAGGCGGCCATCCAGGCCGTCCTTGGCCCATTCGATGTCCATCGGCCGATAGGTGCCGGCCTTGGCGCTGTAATGCGCCTCGATCTTGATCGCCTGGTCGGCCAGCTCCAGGACCTCGGCATCGGTGATGCAAAAGCGCCGGCGGTCGGCCTTAGGCGTCGGCACGTTGGTGACCGGCTCGCGGGTGCGCCCGGCGGCGTAGATCATCTTGACCTGCTTGTCGCCGATATGGCGGCGCAGCACCGCCCGGTGGCCGGCGGCGAAGGTCGGCTTGTGGACATGAAACTCGTCCGGATCGACCGTGCCCTTGACCACGTTCTCGCCCAGGCCATAGGCGCCGGTGATGAACACCACGTCCTTGAAGCCGGTCTCCGTATCGACCGTGAAGATCACGCCGCTGGCCGCCCGATCCGAACGGACCATCTTCATGACGCCCGCTGAGAGAGCCACCTTGAAGTGGTCGAAGCCCTGGTCGGTCCGATAGGAGATCGCCCGGTCGGTGAACAGGGATGCGTTGCAGCGGCGGATCGCATCCAGCAGCATCGCCTCGCCGCGGACGTTCAAGAAGGTGTCGTGCTGGCCGGCGAAGCTGGCGGTCGGCAGATCCTCGGCGGTCGCCGAGCTGCGCACCGCGAC
>CADEGR010000091.1:0-4048 GCA_902826935.1 uncultured Alphaproteobacteria bacterium
CCACGATGCTGATCGAGTTGCCCTTCTCGTTCGAGACGAAAATCGTGCGGGCTTCGACGACCTGCGTCACCAGCAGCAAGGCCGCGGCGGCAGGCAGGATCAGCTTGGTCGTCATGCGTTCAGGCTCCCGATCAAGGCTGGCTATTGCAGGCGGCAACGGGACTCGGGCTCGTCGAAGCCCAGCGTATCAAGCGGCGTGCGCTGATGCAAAAATTCCTCCTGGGGCGAAACCGAGACCAACGAGCGCGCGGCCGCCAGCAGGATTGGCTGGCGCAGCTGCTGATTCCAGCCACGGAAGGTCAGGCCCTCGCCCTTGAAGGCCGCGACCTGGAACTGATCGCCGCGCAGAAAGCTGCGCAGGGCATTCGGGTCCGCGGTATTGGCTCGGGTCACCGCCTCGCCGAGGCTGCGGACCGTGACCCAGGCGGCGTAGTCAAGCTCGGTCATCCAGCGGCCAGCACTCTTCTCGAACCGGCTTTGCATCTGGGTGCCGGCCCATTGCTCGTGGGAGCGGTGCCAAGCGGTGGCGATCAGGCCTTGGGTGCCGACCACCGGATCGGAGTCCCAGGTGCGGTAGGGCAGGTATTCGCCGAACGCATCGCTCTCGTCGGCGACCACCAGCACGTCATGAGCCGGAGCATTCTGCGTGAACACCGGCATCTGGGTCTGGATCTGGACATGACCGGTTTCGGTGCGGCGCGCGGTCGCCTGATACTCGTAAGCCCGCGTCTCGACGATCTTGGCGCCGAACTTGGTGGCAGCGCGCTGCAGCGCCGCCTTGTAGGCCAGATCATCAGGTCGCGTGCCATGGACCAGGAACCAAGCGCGCCAGCGCTTCCAGACCAGATACTGCGCCAGCGCATCCGCCTTCATCGCCCGGCTCGGGGCGATGTGGAACAGATTGGCCCGGCAGTCGTCGGTGCGCAGCCGATCGTCCGGCGCGCTGACATTGAAGATCAGGGCGTCCTTAGCGGCCGGCAGGTCGGCCAGCGCCAGGAGCTGCTCGGCCGGCGCGTCGACCACCAGGAGCCGGCCACCCGCCGCCAGGATCTCGCCGCCCGCGGCGACCAGGTCGCCATCCTTGGGCACGATCCGCGGCTCGAGCCGATAGTCATGGCCGAGAAAGCTGCCGGTGGTCTGGTTGTCGGCCAAGGCCAGCTTGGCACCCGCCAGGCCGTTCTCAGAGATCTCGACCGGATCGACCAGCGAGAGTGGTGGCGGCCGGTCGACGGCCTGGCTCAGATAGCTGATCGTCACCGCCAGCGGATCGGCCGCCTTGGCCGCACCGGGCAGGGCCAGGCTCGCGAGCAACGCAAGACCGAGCCCAAGACGACCGCAAGCCACCGGCACCTCCCTGATCCAACAGTTGTCTCCCGATACCGCATCTATCCGGCGCCCGGGTCCGCAGCAATGCCGCGGCAGGAGGGAACGGCTGGTTTTACGGCCTTTTCATCGGGGCCTCATCTGGCCCTCATCCGCGACCTGAACACCCGCAGGCGCGGGCTCGAGGCGCCAGGAGCTACCCAGGCGGCCATGACGCGATCAACATGGAGCCGCGGCGGCGGACCAACCGATTGCCAAAGCGGCAACCGGATCGGCGCTCGTCGCTCTCAACGTCGTCTTGGAGGATGGTGCCCAGGGGCGGAATCGAACCACCGACACGCGGATTTTCAGTCCGCTGCTCTACCAGCTGAGCTACCTGGGCGGGCGGCGCAGGCCGTTGGGACGACGGAGTTATAGAAGCCGGTCCGGGCCATGTCCAGCCGGACCATGGTCCTGGACCATGGGGAATTGCAGCGCCTGCGCGGTCAGCCGGTAAAGGCCTGCAGGCCGGTCTGGGCGCGGCCCAGGATCAAGGCGTGGATGTCGTTTGTGCCTTCATAGGTATTGACGGCTTCCAGGTTCATCACATGGCGGATCACGTGGTACTCGTCGGCGATACCGTTGCCGCCATGCATGTCGCGCGCCTCGCGGGCGATCGCCAGCGACTTGCCGCAGCTGTTGCGCTTGCAGAGCGAGATCAGCTCGGGCGCCGCCTGGCCCTCGTCCATCAGCCGGCCGAGCCGCAGGACCGCCTGCAGGCCGAGGCCGATCTCGGTCTGCATGTCGGCCAGCTTCTTCTGGATCAGCTGGTTGGCGGCGAGCGGCCGGCCGAACTGGCGGCGCTCCAGGACGTAGCTGCGGGCGGCCTGCCAGCAGAATTCGGCGGCTCCCAGCGCGCCGAAGGCGATCCCGAAGCGCGCCCGGTTGAGGCAGCTGAACGGGCCCTTCAGGCCGCTCACGCCGGGCAGGACGTGATCCTCCGGCACGAACACCTCGTCCATGACGATCTGGCCGGTCGCCGAGGCGCGCAAGGCGAACTTGCCCTCGAGCTTGGGCGCGCTCAGGCCGGGCGAGTCCTTGGTCAGGAGGAAGCCCCGGATCTTGCCGGCATCGTCCTTGGCCCAGACCAGGAACAGATCGGCGATCGGCGAATTGGTGATCCAGGTCTTTGCGCCGCTCAGCCGAAAGCCGCCGGGCGCCGCCCGGGCGCGGGTGATCATCGAGCCGGGATCCGAGCCGTGATCGGGCTCGGTCAGGCCGAAGCAGCCGATCAGCTCGCCCTTGGCGAGGCCCGGTAGATAGGCCGCGCGCTGCGCCTCGCTGCCGAATTCGTGGATCGGCGCCATGACCAGGGATGACTGCACGCTCAGCATCGAGCGATAGCCGCTGTCGACCCACTCGATCTCGCGCGCGACCAGGCCGTAGCTGGTGTAGTTGACCCCGGCGCAGCCATAGCCGGACAAGGTGGCGCCGAGCAGCCCCAACGCCCCCATCTCGCGGAAGATGCCGGGATCGATCCGCTCCTCGCGGTTGGCGAGCAGGATGCGGGGCATCAGCTGCTCGCGCGCGAAGTCGCGGGCCGTCATCTGGATCAGGCGCTCGTCCTCGCTCAGCTGCTGCTCGAAGCCGAATGGGTCGTCCCATTGGAACGTCGGCGCGGCCTTGGCAGGCGGGCCGTCCACGGGCTGCAGCTTGGATGACATGACGACCTCCTGCGGCGTAGCCAAGACGCTAGAACGAGTTGGCGATCGCGACCAGATGCTTGTAGCGCCGGGGGTTCATGGTCTCGATCCGCAGGCCGTAGCGCTGGCCGGACCGCTCGACCAGCCGGACCTGCAGGAACTGCTGCACCGGTCCGACGCCCCAGTCGCAGGCAATCTGCCAGCCTCGCGCGCCGTGCTCGGCGGGCGGCTCGCACGCCTCGAGCGGCAGATCGGCGAGCGCCGTGACCATGTCCTTGACCGAGGCGAGCGGCGCCCAGAGCTCGCTCTGCCAGAACGGGCTATCCTCATCCTCCATCAGGCCGGTCAAGGCATCGTCGAACGCCGAGACGTCGAGCTTCAGCTGGCTCTGCAGCCAGACCTTGGGATCCGGGACCGGCTCGGACACCGGCCGGATCGTGAGCCGGGTCAGCCAGCCGAACTTGCCGTCGGCCGGCCGCACCGTCAGCTGCCAATCGTCCGCGCCGCCAGCACCTGCCTCGACCGTGCAGATCAGCTGGTGCTCGGCCGGCAGGAACAGCTTGGCGCAAGGCGATTCGGCGCGCGCAGGTCCGGTCAGGCAGGCCAGCGCCAGCAGCGCCAGAGCGGCCGCGCGCAGCCAGCCTAGGCCGCCGCGCGCTGCTTCTCCGACCACAGGACCTGGCTCACGGTGATGGTCCGCTCCAGGCGCCGCGCCAGGCGGCACGCCTCGGCCTGGGTCAGGCCGCTGATCTGGAAGTCGACCACCAGCTGGCCGCCATCCTGGTCCAACAGCGTGCTGTGGACGCGCGACGGGATCAGGCTCAACAGGCCGAACACATCCAGGAGGCGGGGCAGAACGGAGGGATCGGCAACCGCGAAGACCGAGAAGCAATCAACCCGGTCCAGGGCAAGGGACGACATGGCAAGCAACCTCATTCCAAGCAGCAGGGCGAAGTTCAGCGACAGCCCGGCCTCGCGCGGAGGCCGGGTCGCTAATTCGCAAGCCGCTGTGGAGCTGCTGTGCCATGGCCGCAAGATAGTCC
>CADEGR010000091.1:4148-17837 GCA_902826935.1 uncultured Alphaproteobacteria bacterium
GCTCCGTTCAGCCCGGAAAGCTCGGCCCCAGCAGCTGCCGCAGATGCTCCTGGCCGACCTGCGAGAGCCGATAGCGCCGCTGGTGACGAAACACCCGGCGCGCGATCAGGTTCTGCTTCACGCATTGCGAGGGGTTGCCGACCTTGATGCCCTGCTCGACCAGGAGCGCATTGGCCTCGCCCGTGCCGAACGACTTGTCGGCGCTGAAGCGCTGGACGTGGTAGCCGGCCAGGAGGATCCGATCGACGTCGCTCGCCGAGCGGGGCAGGGCCTGCAGCAAGAGGCCGAAATGCTGGTCATCGCGGGCCGGCGTCGGGGGCGAGGCGGCGTCCGACGCCGCGGGCGCCGGCAGCGCCGGCGGTGCCGCGGCGACCGGCGAAGCGGGGGCGTCATCACGCAGCGGCAAGCGGGCCAGCAGGGCGTCGAAGCGCTCGGCATAGCGGGCGACGAAGCTCTCGCTGCCCTCGATCTCGACCTCGCCTTGAGCCAGATTGAGCCGCAGCCGGGCACGCGGTTCGTCCAAGGGGCTCTCCGCTGGCTATGATGCGCAATAAGTGCTTGCGGTCCGGCGCAATCTACCGGCTGGAGGTCGCTTGAGGCAAGCTGATCCGGCTGGAGATCACCGGTCAGCCGGCGGCCGCCTGCAGGCTGGTCAGGGCCGCCCGGATCGCCTCGGGAATCGGTGCCGGCCGCTCGCTCGCGCGCTCGACGAAGACATGGACGAAGTGGCCATCCGCCGCGGCGTCCTGATCGTCGCCGCGAAACAGCCCGATCTCGTAGCGCACGCTGGTCCGGCCGAGATGGCCGATCCGCAAGCCGGCCGTGATCTCGTCGGGAAAGCGCAGCGCCTTGCGAAACCGGCAGCCGCTCTCGACGCAATAGCCGATCACCGGGCTCTGCCAGGGCACCAGATCGCCCTCGGTCATCAGGAGCCGCGCGATCGCGGTGTCGAAGAAGCTGTAATAGTTGACGTTGTTGACGTGGCCATAGATGTCGTTGTCGAGCCAGCGGGTCGGGATCGGATAGAAGCGCTGGTAGTGGGCGCGCAACGGCGGCGGCGTGGCGGGCATCGCAAGGCGTCTCCGGCGCGGAACGCTAGCCGCCGAACCGGCGCTCGACCAGGGCCAGCAAAGCGCGCAAGGCGGTCGCCTCGCCACCCTTCGGCCGGCCCGGCCGGCCGCTCGGATTCCAGGCATACAGGTCGAGATGGGCCCAGGCCGCAGTCTCGGTGACGAAGTCCTTGAGGAACAAGCCCGCCGTGATCGCGCCCGCCATGCCGCCGCTGCCGGCGTTGTTGATGTCGGCGATCGGGCTGTCCAGCATTTCTCGATAAGGCGCATGCAAGGGCAACCGCCAAAGCGGATCCTCGGCCGCCTGGCCGGCCGCCAGCAAGTCCGCGGCAAGCGCGTCGTCGGGGGTGAGCAAGGCCGGCAGATCCGGCCCCAGCGCGACCCGGGCGGCCCCGGTCAGGGTCGCGCAGTCGAGCATCAGGGCCGGCTGCTCCCGATCGGCCTCGGTCAGCAGGTCGGCCAGCACCAGGCGGCCCTCGGCGTCGGTGTTGCCGATCTCGACCGTGAGGCCCCGCCGGGTCGCGAGCACGTCGCCCGGCCGGAAGGCGCTGCCGGCGATGCTGTTCTCGACCGCGCCGATCAGGAGGCGTAGCCGGACCGGCAAGCGCAGCGCCATGATCGCCTGGGCCAGGCCCAGCGTCACGGCGGCGCCGCCCATGTCCTTCTTCATCAAGAGCATGGCGGCGGATGGCTTGATGTCGAGGCCGCCGGTGTCGAAGCACACTCCCTTGCCGATCAGGGTCACCTTCGGCGCCGCCTGATCGCCCCAGACCAGCTCGACCAGGCGCGGCGCCTGGCTGCTGGCGCGGCCGACCGCGTGGATCGCCGGGTAGTTCTGGGCAAGCAGCGCCTCGCCCTCGATCGTGCGGAAGCTGGCATCGAAGCGGTCGGCGACCGCGCCGCAGGCCGCCGCCAGCTCGGCCGGGCCGAGATCGCCCGCACCGGTATTGATCAGATCGCGCGCCAGATAAATGGCGCTGGCCACGATCTCGGCCCGGCGCATCGGCGCGGGCTCGATCGCGAGCTGGACCGGCGGCTCGTCCGCGGGCTTGCGGTAGCGCTGGAACTGGTAGCTGGCGAGCGCCCAGCCGAGGCCGGCTCGCGCCTGATCGAGCCGGCCATCGGCCGCCGCGAGGCGCCAGACCCCTGCCGGCAGCGCCTGGCGCAGGGCGGCGTAGTCCCAAAGCTCGGCCGGGTCGCTGGCAATCAGGACGGCGCCTGCGACGCCGCCCGCGGCATCCGGCAGGAGCGCGGTGCGCTGCGGCTTGGGCTCGAAGCGGCCGGCGGCCAACCAGTTGCGGCTGGTTTCCGGCTGCTGCTCCAGCCAGCCGGCATACTGGCTCTTGGACACCGCCCAGACCGGCTTGCCTTCCGCCTGGCCGGGCTCGGCGAAGCAGCTCAGCCGGCCGGTCACGACGCGATCCGGGCGAGGGCGGCGCTCAGCTTGTCATGGGCCTGCAGCACCTCGGCGCGGCGGGCCCGCTGCTCCTCGATCACCTCGACCGGCGCCCGATCCAGGAACTGCGGATTGGCCAGCTTCTTGTCGAAGCGCTCGAGCTCGGCCGCAGCCTTGGCGAGTGCTCGCTCCAGCCGCTGGCGCTCCTGGTCGAGGTCGATCACGTCGGCCAGCGGCATCAGGTAGGTCGCCTCATCCACCACCACCTGCAGCGCCCCCTTGGCCTGGGCCCCGCTGGCCAGCTCGATCCGCTCGATCCGCGCGAGGCGGCCAAGCGCCTCCTGATGGCGGGTCAGCCGATCCTGGGTCGCCGCGGCCGCGTCCTGGACCTGGAGCACCAGCTTGGCGCCCGGCGGCACACCCAGCTCGTTGCGGGCGCCGCGCAGCGCGCTGACCAGGCGGATCAGCCAGTCCAGCTCAGCCTCGGCTGCGGGCGCGATCAGGGTCCGCTCGAGCTTCGGCCAGCTGGCGGCGATCAGCGGGCCGCCCGGCGCATCATAGCGGCGCTGCCACAGCTCCTCGGTCACGAACGGCGTCAGCGGATGCAGCAGATGCAGCAGCTGGGCCAGCACAAAGGCGGCCGTCGCCTGGGTCTCCGCCCTGGCCGCACCGTCCTCGCCGGCCAGCGCAGGCTTCGCCAGCTCCAGATACCAATCGCAGAACTCATTCCAGGCGAAGCGGTAGAGCGCCATCGCCGCATCATTGAAGCGGTAGGCCTCCAGCGCCGCCTCGGTCTCGGCCGCGGCCTGAGCCAGCTTGCTGAGCACCCAGCGATTGACCACCTCGCGGCACTCGCCGGGCGCGAAGCCCGCCACCAGCTCGCAGCCGTTCAGCTCGCAGAAGCGGGCGGCGTTCCAGAGCTTGGTCGCGAAGTTGCGGTAGCCCTCGACCCGGCTCTCGCCGAACCTGATGTCGCTGCCCTGGACCGTGCTGGCGAGGATCGTGAGCCGCAAGGCGTCGGCGCCGTAGCGCTCGATCAGGTCGAGCGGATCGACCACGTTGCCCTTGCTCTTGGACATCTTCTGGCCGCGCTCGTCGCGCACCAGGCCGTGGATGCAGACGTCGCGGAACGGCACCTCGCCCATGAACTTCAGGCCCAGCATCATCATCCGGGCGACCCAGAAGAAGATGATGTCGAAGCCGGTCACCAGGACGCTGGTCGGATAGAAGCGGGCGAGCTCCGGCGTCTCTTCCGGCCAGCCCAGCGTCGAGAACGGCCAGAGGCCGGACGAGAACCAGGTGTCGAGCACGTCCGGATCGCGCTCGAGCGGCACCGCATGGCCGTAGTGCCGGGTGGCCTCGGCCTGCGCTTCGGCCTCGTCGAGCGCCACGAACACCTTGCCGTCGGGCGCGTACCAGGCGGGGATCTGATGGCCCCACCAGAGCTGGCGCGAGATGCACCAGGGCTGGATGTTGCGCATCCACTCGAAATACACGTTCTCCCACTGGCGCGGCACGAACCGGGTGCGGCCGTCCTCGACCGCGCGGATCGCCTCCGCCGCCAGGGTCTTGGCGTCGGCATACCACTGATCCGACAGGAACGGCTCGATCGGCGTCTCGGAGCGCTGGCTGAACGGCACGACATGCCGGATCGGCTCGATCTTCTCGATCAGCCCGGCTGCTTCCAGGTCAGCCAGGACGCGCTGGCGCGCCGCCGATCGGTCGAGCCCCCGATAGGCCGCCGGCACCTGCTCGTTCAGCCGGCCGTCCAGCTCCAAGATGTTGATCAGCTCCAGCTGATGCCGGCGGCCGACCTCGAAGTCGTTGAAGTCATGGGCCGGCGTGATCTTGACCGCGCCCGAGCCCTTCTCGGGATCGGAATAGAGGTCGGCGACGATCGGCAGACGGCGGCCGACCAGGGGCAGGACGGCATGCCGGCCGATCAGCGCCCGGTAGCGCTCGTCCTCGGGATGGACCGCGATGGCGCTGTCGCCCAGCATGGTCTCGGGCCGGGTCGTGGCAACCACGATATGGCGCCCGGGCTGGTCTTCCAGGGGGTAGCGCAGGTACCAGAGATGACCGTCGACCTCGGTCTGGTCGACCTCCAGGTCGGACAGCGCGGTCTGCAGCTGGCAGTCCCAGTTGACCAGGCGCTTGTCCTTGTAGATCAGCCCCTCGCGGTAGAGCTGGACGAACACCTTGCGGACCGCCTGGGACACGCCCTCGTCGAGGGTGAAGCGGTCGCGCGACCAGTCGGCCGAAGCGCCCAGGCGATGCAGCTGCTGGCTGATCATGCCGCCGGACTGGGCCTTCCATTCCCAGATCCGCGCCACGAACGCCTCGCGGCCGAGCTCCTGGCGCGTCGTCGGCGCGATCTGCCGCTCGACCACCGCCTGGGTCGCGATGCCGGCATGGTCCATGCCCGGCTGCCAGAGCACGGCATGGCCCTGCATGCGCTTGAAGCGGATCAGCGTGTCCTGGAGCGTGTCGTCGACCGCATGGCCCATATGTAGGCTGCCGGTGACGTTGGGCGGCGGCATGACAATGCAATAAGGCGGCCGCGTCGGATCGGGATCGGGCTTGAAGTAGCCGGCCGCTTCCCAGCGGCGGTCGTGCGTGGCCTCCACCTCGGCCGGTTCGAAGGTCTTGTCCAGCATGGCCTGTCCGATGATCCGAATGGGCGGCGCGGGGCAGCCAGCGCCGGCCGGTCCAGGGCTATAGGAGAAATCGCGCCCAGCGGCAAGGCGACCGCGGCGCGGATTGGCGCTAGCATAGCCGAAAGCCCGGCCCGGCGGAATCCGCCGGCCAGCGGCACCCAGGCGAGGGGAGAGGGCGATGATGGCCGGGACCGATTCGACCGAGGCCAGCTTCGGCGGCATCTATCCGATCCTCTATGCGTTCTTCGGCCCGGACGGCCGGCTCGACCGGGCCGCGATGGCGCGCCAGGCGGCGGCGTGCCTGAACGCCGGCGCCCATGGCCTGGCAGCGCTGGGCCTCGCGACCGAGGTCGCCAAGCTCGACCTCGCCGAGCGCCATCAGGTGATGGAATGGCTGCTCGAGGATGTCGCCGGACGGGTGCCGGTCGCGATCACGGTGTTCGGCGAGACGCCGGCGGCGCAGAGCGCGTTCGTGCGGACGGCGGCGGCGCAGGGCGCGGCTTGGGTGATCCTCCAGCCGCCGCAGGCCGAGCGTCTGGCGGAGCCGGAGCTGCTCCGCTTCTTCGGCAGCGTGCTGGACCAGGCGCCGCTGCCGGTCGCGATCCAGAACGCGCCACAATATCTGGGCTCCGGCCTGTCCGATGACGGCTTGGCCACGCTTTGCCGCAACCACGCCAATTTCCGCCTGCTCAAGGGCGAAGGCTCCGCCTTGCAGATCCGGGCCACGATAGAGGCGGTCGACGGCCGCCTCGCGGTGTTCAACGGCCGCGGCGGGCTGGAGCTGCCGGACAATCTGCGCGCGGGTTGCGCCGGCCTGATCCCGGCACCCGAATGCTGCGATCTCCAGATCAAGATCTTCGAGCTGATGGCGCGAGGGGAGCCAGGGGACGAGGCGGCGGCGGACCAGCTCTACGGCCGGATCCTGCCGCTGATCACCTTCCTGATGCAGTCGATCGATCAGTTCTTGTGCTACGGCAAACGCCTGACCGCACGCCGGCTGGGCCTTGGCCCGGTCCAGGACCGACCGCCGCATCAGGCGCCCACGGCGTTCGGCCTGGCCTGCCTGGAGCGCCATGGCGGCTGGCTGCCCGCCTTCGACTAGCGGGCTGAAAGCGGGTGACTTGGCCCGGCCGAGGCGGCCGGGCCCGCGCCGCTAGTAGAAGTTGTAGGTCACGTAGGCCTTGACGTTGTGGCTCGAATATTCGGCCGGCAGATCGCCGCCGTCATTGCCGGTGAAGGTTGGGTCGGCGGTGGCGAAGTAGTTGTAGCCGAGCTTCAGGGTCAGAAACTCGTTGAGCGCATAGCTGGTGCCGGCCATGAACTGGTAGGCGAACACCCCATCGGAGTCGGAGAAGTCGACCGGGGCACCGAGCAGATCGCCGGTCAGCTCGAGATCGAGCTTGGCATAGCCGATGCCGGTGCCGACCCAGTAGGTCAGGGGCGTGTCGAGATCGACCAGCTCGTAGTAGATATTGCCCATGCCGCTCAGCGCGGTGTAGTCGCCATCGAGATCCTCGACCGTGATCTCGAGACCGCCGCCGGCGTCGACATCCAGCTGCTCGTTGGCGTTGCTGCGGTAAGCCAGCTCACCCTCGAGCCGGACGAAGCCGCCGCCGACCCGGATGCCCATGCCGGCCGCACCACCGATATTGTAGCCGAAGTCGCTCTGCAGATCGCCCTCGGTGCCGCCACCGAAATCGAGCGTGGTGTCGCTCAGATAGGTGCCACCACCAAATATTTCGCCATAGTAGTAGGTCTCGGCGGCCGCCACGCCGGGCATGGCCAGCACGGTCGTCGCCATCAGGGCCGGGATCAGACGTTGCATGCGTCGCTCCAGTCGTTCGTTAGTGCCGCATATGCCGGTCTGTCCGGCGACGGGATGCGTATACGGGTAAGTCAAACGCCCAAGCGCACAGCAATGATTGAGACGCTGCAATCGCCAGATCTGCCCATCATTCTGACAACGCTTAAGTGATCGCTGCTCCGTATTATAAAACCTACAGTAAAACTAGCTCGATCCGGACATCTTGAGTGGCCGCTTTTGCCAGTGTCCGGCCGTAATTGCAAGCGCCGGACCCTCTGGTCAGGCCGGCGATTGCCCGGCTGCGGCGATCGCGCAACGCTGCCGGTCAGCGAATGGTGGCATCGCCGCGCTCGAGGATCAGCGGAATCAGCAGATCCTCCTCATCCTCGAGGTGGCGGCCGAGCAGCGGCAAGAAGCGCTCGATCGCCGCGGCCATGGCTTCCGCCCTGGCCGTCACCATGGCCGGCTCGGCGACCAGCGCCCGGACCAGCGCCTCGCTGGCCGCGACCAGGTTGTCCAAAGCGGCATGGATGGTGTCGTGGTCCTGCTCCAGCACCTCGAAGCCCAAGCGGAGCTTTGGCTCGGCGCGCATGAACACCGGAAAATAATGCTGGTCCTCGATCTGGTGGTGGCCTTGCAGCTCCTGGACGAAGAAGGCAAAGCGCGGCGCGAACCAGCCATTGAACGTGGCCGCATCGAGCCGGCCGGCGATGAGCTCCTGGGTGCCGGCCAGCAGCATCTGCGCCAGCTCCTTGAACATCTGATGGCGCTGCAGCCAGAACTGGCCGAGCTGCCCCAGATTGCGGTGACCCGGCCAGATGGCGCGCGGGTAGCGCTGCAGCAAGAAGCGCAAGCTGTCCGGCCAGCCGCTGCGCAGGCCCAGCTCGAGCGGCAAGGCCGCCTCAGACGTGGTCACGGCCGGGCCGGCCCCAGCTCGCGGCGATAGCGCTCGGATTTTTCGACATAGCGCAAAGCGCCCTCATGCATCCGTTCGAGATGCGCTGGCGTAACCTCTCCGACCACCTTGCCGGGAGCGCCCAGGACCATGGAATTGTCCGGTATCGCCTTGCCCTCGGTGATCAGGGCGCGCGCGCCGATCAGGCAGTTCCGGCCGATCCGGGCACCGTTCAGGATCACCGCGCCGATCCCGATCAGGCAGCCAGCGCCGATCGTGCAGCCATGCAGCATGGCCAGATGGCCGACCGTGACCTGCTCGCCGATCACCAGCGGAAAGCCCGGATCGGTGTGCAAGACGCAGCCGTCCTGGATATTGGAGCCGGCGCCGATGCTGATCGGCTCGTTGTCGCCGCGCAGCACGGCGTGCCACCAGACACTAGCATTTTTGGCGAGTTTGACCTTACCTATGACCGCCGCAGTCGGGGCGATCCAGAACGCATCGCCGTCCGTCGCGAGCTGCAACTCACCCAAGGAATACTGCATGACCGATCTCCGGCAGGTCCGGCTGGCATCTTAATGGACGCGCTCATTCCCGAAAGAGGCGGGCAGGCGAGCCAAGCTGTCGCAGCCGCCGCAACGCTGCCAAGCGGTGCTGCGGGCCTGCTGCCGAATTTGCCGGCCGAAGCGCTGCCGCGCCCGCCGGCCGCAACCCGCACGAGCGCCTTCACCTGGCGCCGCAGCCTGGCCGTCCTGGCGGCAGCACTCTGGCTGTTGCTGCTCTGGCATCTGCCGAACCAGCCCGAGGATCTGCACCCCGGTTTCTTCAACGGGCTCGCCCTCGAGGTCGTGCTGCTGCTGCTGGCGCTGGCCGCGCTGCCCGCCTTGCGGCGCGGCCAGGCTGGCCGCGTCCTCCGCCATGGCGTAGCGATCAGCACGCTGCTGGTGGTTCTGCTGTGCCTGGCGGACTACGGCATGCGCGAGGCTCTGGCGCGGCCGCTGACGCCCTTATTGGACATCCGGCTGGGCGGCGCGGTCCTGGAGCTGCTGGGAGGTGCCATTGGCGAGGCCGGCGTCTGGCTGGCGCTGATCGGCTTCGGCGCGCTGCTCGCCATCGCCTATGGCCTGTCGCTGCAGGCGGCGGCCGCCCTCCAGCGTGGCCTGGAGGAGCGCCCGCTGCGCCGGGTGGTCCTGGCGCTCGGCCTGACCCTGCTGCTGGTGCAGCTGGGCCCGACGCGCCTCGTGCTCGGCATGCCGCAGCGTGGTCAGCCGCTGGTCGAGGCTCATGCCAGCGGCATTGTCTGGGAGCAGGGCCAGCATAGCTGGCGCATGGTCCAGGCGATCGGCCAGTTCACCGAGGCGGCCAGCATCGATCCCTTCGCTGACGTGCCGCCAGCCGAGCTGGTGGCGGGCTTGCACGGCGCCGACGTCGTGGTCGCGTTCTTCGAGTCCTATGGCCGCAGCGCGCTCGAGCAGCCGCGCTATGCCGATCTGGTGAAGCCGGCGCTGGCGCGGGTCGAGCAGGTGCTGGCGGCGAAGGGGCTGCACGCCGCTTCGGGCTACCTGACCTCGCCGACCCTGGGCGGCCAGTCCTGGCTCGCCCACGGCACCCTGGAGAGCGGCCTCTGGCTGGAGCACCAGGCGTATTACGATTCCTACCTGACCAGCTCGCGGCTGAGCCTGACCAAGGCCTTCGCCGGGGCCGGCTACCGCACGGTCACGGTCCAGCCGGCGCTGACCAAGGCTTGGCCGGAGGGCACCAGCCTCGGCTTCGAGCAGGTCTATGGCGCCGCCGATCTCGGCTATGCCGGCAAGCCCTATGATTGGGTGACCATGCCGGACCAGTACAGCTTCGCCGCCTTCGAGCAGCGGGAGCGGACGGGCCGCGCCGGGCGCCGGCCGGTGTTCGCCGAGCTCGCCTTGATCAGCAGCCATGCGCCCTGGACCCAGCTGCCGCAGGCCGTGGTCGACTGGGACCAGATCGGCGATGGCGCGCTGTTCTCGCAATGGGCCGGGCTGGGCGAGCCGGCGTCGGTGCTGTGGCAGGACCCGGAGCGGGTGCGCCAGCACTATGCCCGCTCGCTCGACTACGTGATCCAGGTGGTCGGCGCCTATGCCGCCCGCTATGTCGACGACCAGACGGTGCTGATCGTGCTGGGCGACCATCAGCCGGCGCCGATGATGACCGGTCCGGATGCCGGCCGCGACGTGCCGATCCATGTGATTGCAGGCGATCCCAAGCTCTTGCGCCCTTTTCTGGACTGGGGCATGACCGCCGGCCTGCAGCCGGCCGATCGCCCGGCCCTGGCGCGGATGGACGGCTTTCGCGACTGGTTCTTCCGGGCGTTCAGCCGCCCGGGCGCCGTGATCCCTTGAGCGGCTTCTGAACTACGCCGGGGTTCGCGCGCTCGCGCAACGGCTTGGCGATCGGCGCTGCCGACCTGCGCGAAGCTGAACGCCGCGGCGGTGGACTCTCGACGCCGGCCGGCGAGCGCCGTCGACGGGGCGTCCGGCGCGGGCGGTCGGACGCCAGCCGGGGGTTGCGCGCCGGCCGGCCCGGCACCTATCCTCGCGCCCGCCATTGCCGCCCCAGCCGAGGATCGCCCATGACCGCGCCCGCCGCCCACACGCCGCCGGAGGCCAAGCACCGGGCGGACTACCGGGCGCCCGACTACCTGATCGACGAGGTGGCGTTGGTCTTCGCGCTCGATGAGGCGGCGACCGAGGTGAGCGCCGAGCTGACCATGCGCCGCAATCCCGCAGCGGGCGAGGGCTTGCCGCCCTTGGTCCTGGACGGCGAGGAGCTGGAGCTTTTGAGCCTCGCGCTCGACGGCCAGGCCCTGTCGCCCGATGCCTATGCGGTCACCGACAAGACCCTGACGCTGCAGCCGCGAGCCGGGCAGTTCACGCTCACGACCCGGACCCGGATCCACCCCAACCGCAACACGGCGCTCGAAGGCCTCTACGTCTCGAACCACATCTTCTGCACCCAGTGCGAGGCGGAGGGCTTTCGCAAGATCACCTACTACCTCGACCGGCCCGACGTGATGAGCCGCTTTCAGGTCCGGATCGAGGCCGACCAGACGATCTATCCGGTCCTGCTGTCCAACGGCAATCGGGGTGCCACCGGGCCGCTGCCGGATGGCCGGCATTTCGCGCTCTGGGACGATCCGTTCCGCAAGCCCGCCTATCTGTTCGCCCTGGTCGCGGGTGATCTCGCTTGTGTCGCCGATCGCTTCATGACCCGCTCGGGCCGGACGGTCGCGCTCGAGATCTATACCGAGCATCAGCATGCCGGCAAATGTGCCCACGCCATGGCCTCGCTCCAGAAGTCGATGCGCTGGGACGAAGAGCGCTTCGGCCTGGAATATGACCTCGATCTGTTCATGATCGTCGCGATCTCCGACTTCAACATGGGAGCGATGGAGAACAAGGGCCTCAACATCTTCAACACCAAGTATGTGCTGGCCGATCAGGATACCGCGACCGATGCCGACTATCTCGGCATCGAGAGCGTGATCGCCCATGAGTATTTCCATAATTGGACCGGCAATCGGGTGACGTGCCGCGACTGGTTCCAGCTGACCTTGAAGGAAGGGCTGACGGTCTTTCGCGACCAGGAGTTCACCGCCGACGTGCATTCGCGCGCGGTCAAGCGGATCGACGACGTCAAGCGGCTGCGCGCTAGCCAGTTCCTGGAGGACGGCGGCCCGCTCGCCCATCCGATCCGGCCGGACAGCTATGTCGAGATCAATAATTTCTACACCACCACGATCTACGAGAAGGGTGCCGAGGTCATCCGCATGATCCATAGCCTGATCGGCGAGGATGCCTTTCAAGCCGGCATGCGGCTCTATTTCGAGCGCCATGACGGCCAGGCGGTGACGTGCGAGGACTTCGTGGCGGCGATGGCGGACGCGTCGGGGCGCGACCTTGGCGGCCTTCGCCTCTGGTACTCCCAGGCCGGCACGCCCCGCTTGCAGGTAAGCGGCCGCTATGACGCGGCCGCGCAGCGCTACGTGCTGAGCGTGCAGCAGCAGGTGCCGCCGACCCCAGGTCAGCCCGACAAGCAGCCGATGACCATGCCGCTGGCGGTTGGGCTGCTCGATCCGGACGGGCGCGCGCTGCCGCTCCGCCTCGCGGGCGAGCCGGCCGCTGCCGGCGCCACCCGGATCCTGGAGCTGAGCGCCGCCAGCCAGGACTTCACCTTCGTCGACGTGCCGGCAGCGCCGGTGCCGTCCTTGCTGCGCGGCTTCTCGGCCCCGGTGATCCTGCACGAGGCGGTCGATCAGGCGCAGCTGGCCTTTCGCCTCGCCCATGACGAGGACGCCTTCGTCCGCTGGGAGTCGGGGCAGAGCCTGGCGACCGGCATGCTGCTGGATCTGGTTGCGGCCGGGCAGGCGGGGCGGCCGCTCCAGCTGGCGCCGGGCCTGGCCGAGGCCTTCGCCCGCATCCTGGCCGAGCCCGAGCTTGACCGGGCGCTAGCCGCCCAGCTGCTGACCTTGCCCGCCGAGTCCTATGTCGGCGAGCAGCTCGCGGTGATCGATGTCGACGCGATCCACGGCGCCCGCCAATTCGCCCGCGCCGCCCTCGGCGGGCAGCTGGCCGAGCCGTTGCGCGCCGCCTATGCCGCCGGCCGGAGCAACGAGCCCTACCGCTTCGCTGCCGCCGCCATGGGCCGGCGCAGCCTGCAGAACCTGGCGCTCGCCTATCTGATGGCGGCGGCCGATCCGGCCGGCGAGGAGCGCTGCCTCGCGCAATTCGCCGAGGCCGACAACATGACCGACCGGTTCGCCGCCCTGGGCCTGATCGCCGAGAGCGCGCTGCCGGCGCGGGCCGAGCTGCTGCAGCGCTTCTACGAGCGCTGGCAGGATGAGGCGCTGGTGATCGACAAATGGTTCGCGCTCCAGGCCTCCGCGCAGCGGCCGGATGCGCTTGACGTGGTTCAAGGCCTGCTCGCGCATGCCGCCTTCCGGCTGACCAATCCCAATCGCGTGCGCGCCTTGATCGGCAGCTTCGCCATGGCCAATCCGACCGGCTTCCACCGCGCCGATGGTGCTGGCTACCGCTTCGTCGCCGAGCAGATCCTGAGCCTGGATCGCCTCAACCCCCAGATTGCCGCCCGCCTGCTCGGCGCCTTCGGCCGCTGGCGCCGCTACGATCCCGCGCGCCAGTCCCTGATGCAGGCCGAGCTGGACCGCATCCTGGCAACCCCCAAGCTCTCCCGCGACAGCTACGAGATCGCCAGCAAGAGCCTGGGCGCGGCGGCCCGGTGAGCCGCCGCCGGCCGCCCATTAGCGCGCGCGACCGCTCAAGTCGATCAGGCGATTGCCATCGGGCGCCCGGCCGATAGCGTCGTGCCGGCCGTCGCCGGTGCGCTCAGCCGCCGGACTGAGCAACGTCTTCAGCCTGCAGAGGCGTTCCGATCGGGGGCAGGTCCGGCGAGCAAGCTGGCAAGCCGGAAGATCAGGACCCCGACCGACCGGGAGCGGCATGCAAGCGGCACCATCCATCGGCCCCTCGACCCCCTGGGGCGCCGTGATCCGAACGGATCGAAGCTCGGCGACCAAGGTCAGCGTTGACACTTCATATTGGACTATATGGGCAACTGCTTGAGAAGAAGCACTCGTGCGGATTGCAGCCAAGGTAGCGACGCGCTCGCCTGCTCCTGGGGTCTTGCGTGACGAGCAGATCGGCCTTTGCCTTTGCGGCAGGCGGAGAGCCGCACGCCGGTTGGCGAGAACTGCGGCGGGTTGAGCGTGAGCGATTGATGCAGGGGATCAATCGTAGCGAAACGGCGTGGCCGAGGCGACCTTCTAGCGATGGCAGAAGGCGTTAGCTGGCATGGGCGTGGCCGCGATCCGGCGG
>CADEGR010000092.1 GCA_902826935.1 uncultured Alphaproteobacteria bacterium
CAGCGGCGCGAGATCGGCAGCGACCTCTACCACGGCGGCCTCCTGATCCGGCGCTCCGGCGGCCTGGATCCGGCCAAGTACCATGCCGGCCTCCGCGCCCGGGCCGGGGCGGCCGGCGCCATGCTCGTCGAGCGCACCGCGGTCCACGCCCTGCGGCCGAACGGTGCCGGCTTCGAGGTCGGCACCAGCCGCGGCGACCTCTCGGCCGGCGCCGTCCTGATCGCGACCAACGGCTACACCGGGCACGCCACGCCCGGCCTCCGCCGACGCATCGTGCCGGTCGGCAGCTACATGATCGCGACCGAGCCCTTGCCGCCGGCCCTGGTCGCCGAGCTCGATCCGCAAGGCCGGATGTTCGTCGACAGCAACCGGCTGCTCGCCTATTTCCGCCTGTCGCCGGATCGCCGCCGGGTCCTGTTCGGCGGCCGGCTCGGCCTGCGCGAGGTCGACGAGCGGACTGCCGCCGCCGGCCTGCGGGCCCGCCTCGGCCGGGTTTGGCCGGCCTTGCGCGACGTGCCGATCAGCCACGCCTGGAAGGGCTTCTTGGGCTTCACCTTCGACCACCTGCCCCATTGCGGCCGGCTCGACGGCCTCTACTACGCCCTGGGCTGCAATGGCAGCGGCGTCGCCATGGCGACCTATCTGGGCCGCCAGATGGCGCTCGAGATCCTGGGCCGGCGCAACCGGCCGTCGGTATTCGAGACCCTGGCGCTGCCGGGCCATCCGCTCTATCGCGGCCGGCCCTGGTTCCTGCCACTGCTCGGCGCCTGGTATCGCTGGCAGGACCGGCTCGACGCCTGGCGCGGCTGACTGACGTCGGGCGTCGGCCGCGCCAGCTGGCGGGTTAGTAAGGCCCGCCCGCCTTGCCCTGGCCGCCCTCGCCGCGCGCCGCCGCGATTGCCTGCTGGCAGGCGCCCGCCAGCAGCCGTCCGTCCGCCTGGATGGTCACCAGCTTGTAGCCCTTGTCGAGGCAGCCCTTGGCGTAGGCCGGGCTCATGCAATGGATGCCGGCGATCAGGTTGCGCTTCTGGCAGCCGGCCAGGATCTGGTCCAAGATCGCGACCATGCGCGGCTCGGTCAGATCGACCCGCTCCTTGCCGCCGCAGCTCTGGCTGAGATCGGCCGGGCCGATATAGACGCCGTCCAGCTCCGGCGTGTCGAGGATCGCATCCAGATTGTCGACCGCCTCCGCGGTCTCGATCATGGCCAGTGCGATGACCGTGTCATTGGCATGGGCGGGGTAGTCGGCGCCGGCGTAGAGCAGCGCCCGGGTCGGACCGAAGCTGCGGTAGCCACGGGGCGGATAGCGGCAGGCCTGGACGAAGCGCTCGGCCTGCTCGCGGGTGTTGACCATCGGGCAGATGATGCCGTAGGCGCCGGCATCGAGCAGCTTCATGATGATGCCGGGCTCGTTCCACGGCACCCGGGCGAGCGGGGTGGGCGCGCAATGGGAGATCGCCTGCAGCATCTCCAGCGCCCGCTGGTAGTCGACCGGCCCGTGCTGCAGATCGATGGTCAGGCTGTCCCAGGGCTGCGACGCCATGACCTCGGCGGCAAAGCCGGTCGGAATCTGGGCCCAGCCATTGATCGCCCCCTTGCCGGCCGCCCACAGCTCGCGCAGTCCGTTGGCACGCATGCTCGCCTCCCCTGGGTTGTCCTTGCGCCATAGGTGACGCAGACCGGAAGGAGGCGCAAGCGGCTACTCCTGGCGGATCGCCTCGAAGCCGATCACGAAGCGGATCTCGTCGCCGACCCAGCCGCCGTCGACGCCATAGGTCATGCCGAAGTCGCTGCGCTTGATGCTGCCGGTGGCATCCAGGCCGATCGCGTAATGCTCGTCCAGGAAGGGGTAGCGGCCGGCCTTGTTGAGCCGGATGTCCAGCGTCATCGGCTTGGTCACGCCGATCAGGGTCAATTCGCCATGCAGCTTGGCGGTGTTCTCGCTCAGCTTCTCCGCCCGGGTGGCGGTGAACACCATCTCCGGGAACTCCTCGCTGTTCAGGAAATCGGCGCCCTTGAGATGGCCGTCCCGCTCCTCGTCATTGCTGAACACGCTGTCGGTCTGGACCACGATCCTGACGTTGGCGAGCGCCTGGGCCGCCTCGTCGTAGCTGAACGAGCCGCTCGATCTCAGGAACATGCCGGCGATATCAGCAAAGCCCAGATGGTGGGTGAAGAAGGTGATCGAGGTATGGCGCGGATCGAGCTGGAACTCGGCCGGCGCAGCCACAGCGGGCCGGGCGGCGAAGAGCCCCAGGGCCAGGGCGATCGACAGGCTGGCGCGCGCGATGGGCGGCAAGGACCTCTCCTTTCCAAAATCAGGCTTTGGCTCGGCTGGCCCGCAGCATGGCGTCGCCCAGCGGCCCGCACAAGCGGCCGCCGGCCAGGCCTCGCCAGATCGTGAGCGGCGCTAGAGGCCGCTGTCGACCTCCTGCAGGGCCGCTTCGTTCTGCTGGTAGAGGCTCCAATTGTGGGCGCTGGCCGGGGTCGCGTCCTTCTGGATCCGGGCGGCGCGCAGCTGCTCCTTGACCCAGCTATGCTCGGCCCAGTTGCCGCCTAGGCTCTTGACCACCTCCATCTCGGCGGTCGCCATGCCGCCCATCTTCATCACCCCGGAGAACACCGTGCCCAGGTCCTTGAACGACGGCTCCTCGCCATCCTTGGCCTCGATCGACTGGGCCAGCCGATCCATGTCCTCGCCATACATGCCGCGCAGCTCCGCGGTCTTGCGCATCATGCCGAGGTAGGTGGTCATCTGGGCGGCGCTGACCATGCCGTCGGCCGGCGCCTCGTAGCGGTCCTGCTCGGCGGCCTCGATCAGCTCCGCCTGCTTGCCGAACGGCACGCCGCTGCTGGCGCTGCCGCCGACGACGCCGCCTTGGCCCTCGCCGAGGTCGCCGCCCTGGCGCATCATCGGCTCCATCGGCCCGTGCCGGCCCATCATCGGGCCGGCCAGCAGGATCGAGAGCACCACGCCGGCGACCATGCCGCAGACGAGGGTGGCGATGAAATGGCCGATCCGGGCGCTTTGCGGCACCTTTAAATAGAGCGGGATGAGCTTGTAGAGCAGCACCAGGCCGTAGATCGCGAGACCGAGCTGGAGCAGCCAGCCCAGGCCCGGCAGGGTCGAGAGCACCACGCCGATCCAGCTCGGCACGCCGGCCAGCGAGACCGCCGCCAGGCCATGGGCGAGGTCGGCCTCGCCTTTGAAGAACCGGGCGAGATAGGTGATGATCACGGTGAACAGGGCGATGCCGACCGCCCAGAACACCATCATGGTGATCACCAGGCCCAGGCCGAAGCCGCCGCCGAACACGTAGTAGCCGCCGAACAGATGGGACAGGACCCAGGTCAGGAGGCCGGCCGCCACGATCAGCGGGATGGTCAGGAGGCCGAGCGTGCGTTGCAGGTCGCCACTGTCCGGGTAATAGGCCTCCCAGGTCGGGCGCGGCTCGACGATCATGCCCTTGACCAGCTCCAGGGTGCGCTGCAGGTCGAACATGGCTTGCTGCCTTCCTCAGATGCCGCCTGGGGCGGCGGCGGTGAACCCGGCAAGGTCGGCTGGGGCTCGCAGCCGGTCGGTCACATTCGGGTGAGGCCTTGGTCGGGCGCCATGGCCCCCCTATGTTCGGCTGATCTTCATACGAAGAATTCACCGGCGGAACCAGGAGGAATAGATGGACCAGCGCGCCTTGGCGGCGATGCGGCAGGACTACAGCTCGCGGCCCTTGCATGAGGCCGATGTGCTGGCCGATCCGATCGCGCAGTTCGAGCGCTGGTTCGAGGAGGCGAAGCTCGCGGTGGTCGACGAGCCGAACGCCATGGCGCTGGCCACGGTCGGCGCCGATGGCCAGCCCAGCCTCCGGATCGTGCTGCTCAAGGCGATCGATCAGCAGGGCCTGACGTTCTTCACCAATCTCGAGAGCCGCAAAGCCGCCGATCTGGCCGCCTGCGCCAAAGCCGCGCTGACCTTCTGGTGGCCGCCCTTGCACCGCCAGGTACGCTTCGAGGGCACGATCGGTCCGGTCGATGCGGCCGAGGCGGACAGCTACTTCGCCACGCGCCCGGCCGGCAGCCAGATCGGCGCCTGGTCGTCACCGCAAAGCCGGGAGATCGCCGATCGCGCCACCTTGACCGCCGCGGTCGAGGCGACCGAGGCCCGCTTTGCCGGTCAGGCGGTGCCACGACCACCCTTTTGGGGCGGCTATCGCCTTACCCCCTTGCGGATCGAGTTCTGGCAAGGTCAGAGAAGCCGGCTGCACGACCGCTTGCTCTATGCGCGCCAGCCCGGGGACGCCTGGCGCCTGGCGCGCCTCGCCCCCTGAGCCGCCAGTGCCGGCTCAGCTGCCGCGCTTGATCTGCATGAAGCCGCGCGCCGGGTCGTAGCCGAAGATCGCGATCGCCAGGAACAAGAGGCTGCAGCCGACCGTGACGGCAAGCGCGGTCGGCTCGATCTGGCCATAGAGGGCGAAGCGGATCAGCTCGACCGCGTGGCTGAACGGATTGGCCCAGCAGAGCTGCCAGAGCAGCACGCTCGACTCCCGGACCCGCCAGAGCGGGTACAGCGCCGAGGACGCGAAGAACATCGGGAAGATCACGAAGTTCATCACGCCCGCGAAGTTCTCCAGCTGACGGATCACCGAGGACAGAAGCAGGCCGAGCGAGCCCAGCATGAAGCCCGCGATCAGGAGCGCTGGCAGGACAGTGAAGTAGCCGATGAGCGGCGGCTGGATCTCCCAGAACCAGGCGATCGCCAGGAACACATAGACTTGCAGGACCGCGACCAGCACGCCGGCGCCCAGCTTGCAGACCAGCAGGTACCAGCGCGGCAGCGGGCTCACCAGCAGCACCCGCATCGAGCCCATCTCGCGGTCATAGACCATGGCGAGGGAGCTCTGCATGCCGGCGAACAGCAGGATCATGCCGCACAGGCCGGGCGTGATGTAGACCTCGTACAGCACGTAGGTGACGTAGGGCGGCTGGATCGAGACACCCAGGACCGAGCGGAAGCCGGCCGCGAAGATGAACAGCCAGACCAACGGCCGGACCAGGGCCGCGATGAAGCGGCCGCGCTGGTGGATGAAGCGCAGCGCCTCGCGCCCGATGATGACCCGGGCCGCGCGCCAGTAATGGGCAAGGCCGTGCTGCTCGAGGGCGAGCCGGTCGTCGCCGGCCAGGCTGGCACTCATGCGGCGCGCGCCTCCGTGAGCTTGGTGAACGCCTGGCCGAGATCCTTGACCTCCGCCTTGGCGCACAAGGTCGCGCCGTCGCCGGCCGCCAGCACGCGGCCCTGATGGAGCAGGATCACGGCGTCGTCGGCGCGCACCTCGTCGATCAGATGGGTCGCCCAGAGCACGCCCAGGCCGTCGGTCGCGCAGAGCTGGCGGACATGGTCGACGATGGTCTGGCGCGAGCCGATATCGAGGCCGACCGTCGGCTCGTCGAGCAGCAACAGGCGCGGCTTGTGCAAAAGGGCACGCGCGATCTCGACCCGGCGGACCTGGCCGCCGGACAGCTGGCGGACTTTGTCGTTGGCCCGCTCGGCCAGGCTCAGCCGGTCCAGCTCGGCCTGGATCCGCGCCTGCGCCTGGACCCGGCTCAGGCCATGCAGGCCGGCGTGGTACAGGAGGTTCTGCTTGACCGATAGATCCAGATCGACGGTGCGCAGCTGGAACACCACGCCCAGCTTGGCGAGCGCCACCGTCGGCCGGGCGCGCAGGTCGACGCCCATGATCTCGATGCTGCCGCTGCGATTGCTGTAGAGGCGGGTGACCAGGTTGAAGAGGGTGGTCTTGCCGGCGCCATTCTGGCCGAGCAGGACCGTGAACCGACCTTGCGGGATGGTGAACCCGACGTCATCGAGCGCCTTGCGCCGGCCGAAGCTGTGGCTCAGCCCGGTGACTTCCAGAGCCGGCGGCGCGCTCACGGGCGGGCTGGACATCGCGACGGGCGCTCCCTGCTGGCCAGGCGGTGGCGCTGGTAGTTGTGCCCCGCCTCTGCTGACCTGCGGCGCCCCGGCCGTTCTGTCAAGTCAGGGCCGCTCGACGCGGCACCGGGCGTCGCCTGCGCCGGGGCAGGCGACGCCCGGATCGAGCCAGCGGCTGCGCGGCGCTCAGGCGCCCGGACGCAGCAGGTCGCCGAAGATGAAGCCGCGCACACCTTCGGCGGTCTCGACCTGATACCAGTTGCGGCCATTGACCTTGCCGGTCACCGACACGACCTCGCCGCGCTTGGCAAAGCCGACGCGCTCGGCATCGGCGCTCGGCTGCGCCCGGATATTGGATGCCCGCAAGGTCTCGTAGCGGCCATCGGCGGCCTCGAGATCGCCCGCCGCCTGCTCGGCCGACACCGGCTCGGGCACTGGCTCCGCCTCGCTGTTGATCGCAGCGACGTCGATCGGCTCGCCGCCCAGCAGCACGGTCCGCAGCATGCCGGCGATCTGCATCCGGACCTTGTTCAGCTCGCGATCGGCGGCCTCGCGCTCTTCCTTGGCGCGCGTGCTCTCGTCGTTGGTCTCGCTGAGCTCGGATTCGGTCAGCTCGAGCTTGCCGGTCAGATCGGCGATCTGCTTGCGCAGGCCGTCCATGTCGCCGTTGGCGGTCTTGAGGCTGCCCTCGAGCTCCAGGGCATGGGCTTCGGCCTGGGCGCGCGCCGCATTGATGCCCTCGACCTGCTCGCGGGTATCGGTCAGCTCCTGGCTCAGATTGGCGATCTCGAGCTGCGAGGCCTCGACCCGCTTGGTCAGATCGGTGATCCGGCCATCGGAATCGCTGCGGTTGCGCTCCAGCTTGTCCTTCTCACTCTTGGCCTCGGCCAGGGCCGCCGCCAGGCGATTGTTCTCCTGGATGCTGACTTCCAGCTGGTCGCGCAGCTCGGCCGCCATGGCGGCAAGCTCGGTCGCCTGGCGCAGCTCGTTGAGCTTGGCGCGGGCGCCAGCCAGCGCCTCGTTCAAATTGGACGCGGCCGAGTTCAGATCGCGCAAGGAGGGCTTGGCGGCGCTGCCGGCGCCGTCCAGGGGTGCCGCCTGGGCCGCGGCACCGGGCTCGCTGGTGACACCGTTCAGGCCCGGCGTCTCGGTGCCGTTCAGGCTGGGCGATGTGGCGCTGGGCAGCGGCACGGTCGGCACCTGCGGCACGCTCAGGGGATCGGTCTGCTCGGCCTGGGCCAGCTGCAGGCCACCCACGAGGCCATGGGCATCCGGATTGCGCTGCGCCTGGAGCGAAGCCGCCATCGCTGCATCACTGCCGGTGCCGCTGGCGAGCAGACCGCCGGTCAGCACGCTGAGCGCGAGCCCGGCCCGTCCTACCGCAGCGCGCATTGCTTTGCCGCTGTCAGACATAAGGCATCCATCCCTTTGTATTGGCCTTGGCGCGGACCGTCGCCGCGCAAGGGATAATTGAGGCCCCCGTTCATAGTGTCGTTTGTTGCCCCGGACAAGCATTAACCACGCGCTATACAACTTGAAATCTATGAATTCTTTGTCCCAATCTACTATAGATCGCTAGGATAACTGTCGGTGCGGAGCCGCTCAACCTGGCCGCGCTTGGCCCGGCCGCCGCTCACCCAGGCCGGGCCGGTCGGCGGCCAGATCCGCGGCGCTGAGACCGAGCGCGCAGAGCTCCGCCGGCAGCGCGCCGGTCGTGATCACCGCCGCCGCGGCACGGCCCATGGCAGGCGCGGTCTGGATGCCATAGCCGCCCTGCCCGGCCAGCCAGTGGAAGCCGGCGCGCTCGCTCGGCCCGAGCACGGGGGTGCGATCGGCGACGAAGCTGCGCAGGCCCGCCCAGCGATGCGGCACCCGGCGGACCTGGCTGGCCAAGGCCTGCTCGATCCGATCGATCGCCAAAGCGACATCCAGCTCGTCGGGCTGGACGTCGCAGGGCGGCAGCGGCGTCTCGTCGGCCGGCGAGCCGAGCAGCAGACCGCTCTCGGGCTTGAAGTAGAATTGCTCGTCGACATCGACGACCGCCGGCCAGGCGGGATCGACCGGCCAGCCTGGATCGAATAGGAAGGCGGTCCGCCGCTTGGGCACCAGCCCGACCGGCGCTACCCCGGCCAGCACCGCCAGCTGATCCGCCCAGGCGCCGGCGGCATTCACCACCACCGGCGCCGCGAATTGGCCAGCGGCCGTATCCAGCCACCAGATGCCGTCAGCGCAGCTGAGGTGCCGGACCTCGGCATCGACCACCAGCCGGCCGCCGCGCCGGCGCAGGCCGGTGAGATAGGCCTGGTGGATCGTCGCCACGTCGAGGTCGCGGGCGGTCTCGTCGGCCAAGGCGGCCGCGGCATAGCTTGGGCGCAGCGTCCGCACCCGGGCCAGGATCTCGGCCGGATCGAGCCAGGCGAGCGTCGGCAGCTGCGGCCGCAGCTCGGCTTGCATCGCGGTCAGCGCCGGCAGCTGGTCGGGCCGCGCGATCAGGAGCGCGCCGCGCGGCCGCAGCACCGGGCCAGCCGCCAGGCCATCGAGCCTTGCCTCGTAGAACGCCTCGCTCGCCGCGGTCAAAAGCCGGATCACGCGGTTGCCATAGGCCGGCGCGAACACCGCCGCCGAGCGCCCGGTGCTGTGGTAGCCGGGCTGGCTCTCACGCTCGAGCAGCGTGACCTTGGCGCTCGCCGCCAGCTCGAAGGCGGCCGAAGCCCCAGCGATGCCGGCGCCGACCACGATGATGTCGGGCTGGCTCAAGCCTGGTCGCCGGGCATGCCCGGCGCCGCCTGGACGGCCGGGCGGCCGCGGATCAGGCCCAGGATCACCCAGCTCCAGATGATCAAGGTCAGCACGCCGAGGCAGGCGGCGATCGGCCGCTCGAAGAAGCCGAGCAGGTTGCCGTCCGCCTTGATCATCGAGGTCATGAAGTTCTCCTCGACCATCGGCCCCAGCACGATGCCCAGGATCACCGGCGCGATCGGAAAGCCGTTCTCCTCCATGAAGAAGGCCAGCACGCCCATGACCAGCATGATGCCGACCCCGAACACCGTGTTGTTGATCGCGAATGAGCCGACCACGCAGAACAGGAGGATGATCGGCATCAGGATCGCGCGGTCGACATTCAGGATCTGCCGGGCCAGGCGGATGGCGCCATAGCCCAGCGGGATCATCAAGAGGTTGGCCAGGAAGAAGCTGATGAACACCGCGTAGAGCAGCTGCGGCTCGTGCAGGAAGACGGTGGGACCTGGATTCATGCCCTTCATGTAGAGCACGCCGATCACGATCGCTGTGATCGAATCGCCGGGGATGCCGAACACCAGCGCCGGGATCCAGGCCCCGCCCAAGGCCGAGTTGTTGGCGGCACCGGCGTCGACCAGCCCTTCGGCTCCGCCATTGCCGAAGGCTTCAGGCTCCTTCGAGAAGCGCTTAGCGACCGCATAGGACACCCATGCGGCAATGTCGGCGCCGGAGCCGGGCAGGATGCCCACGACCGTGCCGATAATGTTGCCGCGCACCAGGTTCAGCCGGTAGCGCCAGAGCACCCGGCCAAGGCCATGGAACACGTGGCGGAGCGACTGGTTCGGCACGGTCGGCCGCGGGCCGCTCGCGAGCGCGAAGCGCATCACCTCGCCGACCGCGAACATGCCGATCATGGCCGGGATGAAGCTGACCCCGCCCATCAGCTCGATGCTGCCAAAGGTGAAGCGCGGGTAGCCGGCCGTGACGTCGATCCCGATGGTCGCGATGAACAGGCCAAGCAGCAGCGCCACCAGGCCCTTGACCGGCGCGTCGGTGGCGATGAACACGGCGCAGCTGAGGCCGAAGCATGCCAGCCAGAAATATTCGAACGAGCTGAAGCTGAGCGCCACCTCCGCCAGCGCCGGCGCCGCCAGGGCCAGAATCAGGGCGCCGAACAGGCCGCCGATCGCGGAGGTCACGAGGCAGATGCCCAGCGCCAGCTCGGCCTGGCCCTTTTGGGTCATCTTGTAGGAATCCTCGACATAGGCGGCCGAGGCCGGCGTGCCGGGGATGCGCAGCAAGGCGCCCGAGATGTCGCCGGCGAAGATCGCCATGGCGCTGGTCGTGACGATCGCGGCGATCGCCGGCGCCGGCGCCATGAAGAAGGTGATCGGCACCAGGAGCGCCGTCGCCATGGTCGCGGTCAGGCCCGGCAGCGCGCCCACCACCAGGCCGAAGACCGCCGCCAGCAGGATGACCAGCAGCACCTGGGGATCGGTGATGAGGGCCAGGGCAGCGATGATGTCGGTCATGGAATCAATACAGGATCGACTGGAGCAGGCCGGGCGGCAGCGGCACCAGCAGCCATTGGGTGAAGGCGTAGTGGACGATCAGGGTGACCACCAGCGCGATCAGCGTGGACGACAGCGCCTGGCCACCGCGAAACAGGAGCAGGAGCCCGAACAGGAGCAGCCAGGCGGTCAGGATGAAGCCCAGAGGGTCCGCGAGCAGCATGTAGAGGATCAGGCTCGCCGGCACCGCCAGCAGCCGGCCGAGCTGGCGGCGCGAGCCGAAGGCGACCGCGGCATCGATCCAGGGTGCCCGCGCCCGCGCTGCCCAGCCCTGCCCGATCAGGGTCAGGCCCGCCAGGATCAGGCCAAGCCCGATCAGGGTCGGGAACAAGGCCGGGCCGTAATCCTGGCCGGGCATGGCGGGGAAGGTCCGGGTGTAGGCGATCATGGCGAGCGCCAGGACCACCAGGACCACCCCGCTCAGCGCATCATTGACCCGCATCGGGCCGGCTGCCGACGGCCCGCGGCCTACTTCGCCAGGCCGACCGCCTTCATGACCTCGCCCAGCGTCTGGTCGTTCTCGGCCATCCACTGCTCGAAGCCGGCCGAATCGCGCCAGACCAGGCCGAAGCCGCGCTGCGCCATGAAGTCCTTGAACTCCTGGCTCTCATGGATCTGCTTGAGCAGCGGCACCAGGCGGTCGGCGACCTCCGGCGGCATGCCCTTGGGCCCGGCGATGCCGCGCCAGGCCGGTACGCTCCACTCCAGGCCGGTCGCCTCCTTCAGGGTCGGTACGTCCGGGAAGGCCGGGTTGCGCTCGGCGCTCATGACCGCCAGGCTCTTGACCTTGCCGGCCTCGAGCAGCGCTTGCGCCTCCGGCACCGAGCAGGTCACCAGATCGACCCCGCCGGCGACCAGATCCTGCAGGCCCGGGGCCGCCCCCTGGCTCGGCACCCAAGGTGCCGCGTCGGGCGCGATCGCGGCCGCCTGCAGCATGCCGGCCAGCGCCAGATGCCAGATGCCGCCCTGGCCGGTGCCGGACGCCTTGTACTTGCCGGGCTCGGCCTTGATCGCGTCCAGGACCTCCTGGGCGCTTTGCCAGGGCGCGTCGGCGCGGACCTGCAGTCCGGCGGCATCGGCGTTGTAGAGGGCCAGCGGCGTGTAGTCCTTGTAGCTGAGCTCGGTCAGGCCCTGCCAATGCATCATGCCGATCTCGACCGTGACCACGCCCAGCGTGTAGCCGTCCGGTGCTGCGGTCGCGATCGCGGAATGGCCGACCACGCCGGACCCGCCGGTCCGGTTGACGACGTTGACCGGCACGCCCAGATCGCGCTCCATCAGGCTGGCGAGGATCCGGCCGGTTGCGTCGGTGCCGCCGCCGGCCCCCCACGGCACCACGATCGTGATCGGCCGCTCGGGATAGGCGGCCAGGGCCGGCTGGCCGGCCACCAGGCCGAGCAGCGCCAGGCCGGCTAGGAGAAGATGGACACGCACCCGCTGGAGCTTCGCCTGCATCGCCGCCTCCCTGCTGTCATGCTGTTCGCATTTGTGATTCTCGCACCACTTTGAGGCGAGGAGTGCCGGCGGGTCAACGGTCGTTCTGCGCCCGCACCGGCCCGGCCGGCGCCGCGGCACGGAGGTCAATCCCCAGGATGATGCGGCTAAATCCGGCCTTTTGCCCTCATTCGTTAATTATTGTCCGCAATCGCTCCAGCAAAAATTATAGATTTATTAACTAAAGGCCTGCAGTCTCCGTCTATGGTTGAATAATTCGGAGGCGGTTGCTAATCTTGGCGACTGTGCTGGCGGCAGGATTTTTTGGCTACACTATGGACACAAGGGCTGCGGATGATGGCGACTTGGCGGGGCGGGCCGGTGATCGGCCGCGCCAGCACCGTGCGCTGGCTGCACAAGGCTGCCGCAATGATGCTGTCAGGCCATATCCGAGGCTCGTCAAACCTGTCGTGCGGCCTATTTCAAGTGTAGGATGTGCAGCGGTAATCGAGGTCTATACGGCGCAGGCCGCTCGAGCTGGCGGCGATGCTGGCGAGGAGGACCTTCCGATCGTTCATAATGTGGTCAGACCTTCGACCATAGGATCCATGAGGATCGGCGCGCGGCGCGGCGCGGTCCCGGCAGGCGCCGGACTGGCCGGCAGCCCCAGAGTCCCCAGCGCCCGCCGACCACAGCTGCCCGCGCCCGTCGTCGATGCGCCGGCGCCCTTGCCTGACAGCCGTCGTTCCAGACCGTCACCGCAGCCCGTTCGATCTCACCGAGCTACCTAGCCAACGAGGTGGAGTGCATGGCCAAGCAGACGATCGATTTCGCCAAACTGATCCAGGAAGACCGGGAGCAGCGCCAGCAGCAGCATTGGCAGGGCACGTTCCTGGAATATCTGGAGCAGGTGAAACAGGACCCGTCGCTCGCCAATTTGTCGCACCGCCGCATGTATGACATGATGGCGGTGCCGGGCTTCACCGAGATCAACCCCGAGAACGACCCGCGCACCCAGCGGCTATATGGCGACGAGCCGATCCGGGTCTACAATTTCTTCAAGGATGAATTCTTCGGGATGGAGCGCACGCTCGACAAGATCGTGCGCTATTTCCATTCGGCCGCGATGGGCGGCGAGGAAAGCCGCCAGGTGCTCTATCTCATGGGGCCGGTCGGCTCCGGCAAGAGCTCGCTGGTCGAGCGCTTCAAGCGCGGCCTCGAAGGGCTGGCGCCGATCTACGAGATCGAGAACTGCCCGATCCACGAGGATCCCTTGCATCTCATCCCGCGCCATCTGCGGCCGGCGTTCGAGGACATGCTGGGCGTCAAGCTGGAAGGCGATCTCTGCCCGATCTGCCGCTACCGGCTGATGAACGAGCATGAGGGCAAGTACGAGGCGGTGCCGATCCGGACCATGACCTTCTCGAAGCGCGGCCGGCGCGGCATCGGCGTGGTGCCGCCGGTCGATCCGAACAATCAGGACACCTCGGTGCTGATCGGCTCGGAGGACATCTCCAAGCTGGATCGCTTCTCCGAAGGCGATCCGCGCGTGCTCGAGCTCAACGGCGCGTTCAATGTCGGCAATCGCGGCATGGTCGAGTTCATCGAGGTCTTCAAGAACGAGACCGAATATCTGCACACCATGATCACCGCGACCCAGGAGAAGTTCGTGCCGGCGCCAGGCCGGCACGGCATGATCCACGTCGACACCTGCATCGTCGCCCATTCCAACGAGGCGGAATGGCAGAAGTTCAAGGCCGACCACACCAACGAGGCGATCCTGGACCGGATCGTGGTGGTCAAGGTGCCGTACAATCTGCGGCTCTCAGAAGAGGTCAAGATCTACGAGAAGTTCCTCGGCCGCTCCAAGTTCGATGCCTGCATCGCGCCGCATACGCTCCAGGTCGCCTCGATGTTCGCGATCCTGACCCGGCTGGAGCCGACCGCGAAATGCGACCTGATGACCAAGCTGCGCCTGTATAATGGCGAGGAGGTGGTCGAGAAGGGCCGGACCAAGAAGCTGACCGCCCGCGAGCTGCGCGAGGACACCAAGCGCGAGGGCATGTTCGGCATCTCGACCCGGTTCATCATGAAGGCGCTCGACACCGCGCTCAGCCAGAACCCGAAGTCGATCCATCCGATCAGCGTCCGCGAGTCCATGATCAACATGGTCAAGGAGGCCGATCTCGCCGAGGACGTGAAGAAGCAGTATCTGGAGTTTCTGCAGGACACCCTGCACAAGGCCTATCTGGAGCTGCTCGAGCAGGACATCACCAAGGCCTTCATCTACTCCTACCGGGAGCAGGCGGAGACCCTGTTCCAGAACTATCTCGATCACGCTGAGGCCTATGTCACCAAGTCGAAGGTGCGGGACAGCAACACCCGCGAGGATCTGCAGCCCGACGAGGCGTTCCTGAAGTCGATCGAGGAGCAGATCGCGATCATCGGCTCGGCCGCCGACGGCTTTAGGCAGGAGGTGATCGCCTATCTCTGGGCCTCGTCGCGGCGCGGCGAGAAGATCGCCTACAGCTCCTACGAGCCGCTCAAGGAGGCGATCGAGCGCAAGCTCATGAACTCCGTGCGCGAGCTGTCGCGGATCATCACCAAGGCGCGCACCCGCGACGAGGAGCAGCAGTCGAAATACGACACCATGGTGCAGAGCCTGATCGACAGCGGCTATTGCGAGGATAGCGTGGACGTGATCCTGAAATATGCGGCCAACCACTTGTGGCGTGACTAGGCAGTGCGGCGGCCGATGACGATGGGCCTGCGCGGCACGCGCTTCCACCCCCTCCGGTGCGGATGATGCATGGCGACCTTTCGACCGTTCTCCTCCTCCGACGCGCTGCGGTCCGACCGCAGCGCCGGTGACCGCCAACGGCATCGCGAGAAGCTCCGGGAGGCGATCCGGGACAACATCGCCGACATCATCTCGGAAGAATCGATCATCGGCCGCAATCGTGACCGGGTGATCAAGGTGCCGATTCGCGGCATCAAGGAGTACCGCTTCGTCTTCGGCGACAACCAGGGCCAGGCCGGCAGCGGTGACGGCGGCACCGAGCCTGGCCAGGTGATCGGCAAGGCGCCCAAGGACGGCGAGGGCACCGGCCGGGCCGGCGACCAGCCGGGCGTCGACATCTACGAGACCGACGTCACCCTGGAAGAGCTGATCGAGATCATGTTCGAGGATCTCGAGCTGCCGGACATGGAGCGCAAGATCCTGCGCGAGGTGATGTCGGAGCGGATCGCCAAGCGCAAGGGCTACCGCAAGGCCGGCGTGCGCGTGCATCTCGATCGGCGGCGGACCGCGAAGGCGCGGATCCGCCGCCGGATCGCGACGCTCGGCCGGAGCGAGCCGCCGGCGCGCAGCGCTGCACTGGACGCCGCGGCGCTGGATGCCCGCACGCCGCTGCCGGAGGAGCCCAAGCAGCGCTTTCCGTTCCGCAAGGAGGACCTGACCTACAAGCGGCTGGTCGAGGACACCCGCGAGGAGTCCAATGCGGTCGTGGTCTGCGTCATGGACACCTCCGGCTCCATGGACAGCATGAAGAAATATCTCGCGCGCAGCTTCTTCTTCCTCCTCTACCAATTTGTCAGCACCAAATATCAAAATGTCGAGCTGGTGTTCATCGGCCACCATACCCAGGCGCGCGAAGTCTCCGAGGAGGAGTTCTTCCATAAGGGGGAGTCAGGCGGCACGTTGATCTCGTCGGGCTACAACAAGGCGCTTGAGATCATCTACGACCGCTTCCACCCTTCTTTATGGAACGTGTATGCGTTCCACTGCTCGGATGGCGACAACTTCGACAGCGACAACGCCAACGCGCTCAAGGCGGCCAAGGAGCTGTGCGAGGTCTGCAACCTGTTCGGCTATGGTGAAATCAAGCCGCTCGGCTCGCACTACTATGAGAGCTCGATGCTCGACATGTTCCGGCGGATCGAGGCCGACAACTTCCAGTCGGTGCTGATCGAGCGCAAGGAGGACATCTGGCCGAGCTTCAAGGCGTTCTTGTCGCGCGATCGGGCGACCGCCCAAGCATGAGCGCGGCCGGTCATGAAGCCCTGCCGGCGACGTTGAGCATAGCTCCGTCAGGTCAAGCGCAACTCCGAATGAGGACGGCATGCCCAATTGGACGCTGAAGGATCTCGAATATTGGGACGCTGCGATTCGTGAGCGGGTCGACGGCTTCGGCCTGGATTGCTTTCCGCAGGAGTTCGAGGTCTGCGACCATGGCCAGATGCTGGGCTTCATGGCCTATCACGGCATGCCCGCCCACTACCCCCATTGGAGCTTCGGCAAGAGCTACGAGAAGACCAAGACCCTGTACGATCACGGCGTCACCGGCCTGCCCTACGAGATGGTGATCAATTCCGATCCTTGTCTCGCCTATCTGATGCAGGACAACTCGCTCTGCCTGCAGATCCTGACGATCGCGCATGTCTACGGCCATAACGATTTCTTCAAGAACAACTTCACCTTCACCAGCGCGACCCGCGCGGATGTGACCCTGGCCCGCTTCAAGACGGCGGCCGATCGGGTGCGCGACTATGTCGAGGACCCTTCGATCGGGGTCGAGCGGGTCGAGCGGATCCTCGACGCCGCCCACGCGCTCTCGATGAACTGCCGGCGCAACCCGGCGATCCGCAAGCTGTCGCCGCAGGAGCAGCGGACGCGCCGGATCGAGGCGGCGACGCCGCGGCACGATCCGTTCGCCAATCTGCACCGGCAGATCGAGCATGCCGAGCCGGATCTGCGCAAGGTGCCGCTCGAGCCGGAAGAGGACCTTCTGCTGTTCATCCGCGACCACAATCCGCATCTCATGGCCTGGGAGCAGGACCTGCTCACCATCGCCCACGAGGAGACCCAGTACTTCCTGCCCCAGATCGAAACCAAGATCATGAACGAGGGCTGGGCCAGCTACTGGCATCACCAGCTGATGAACAGCCTCGATCTGCCGCAGGACATCTATCTGGAGTTCCTGGTCCGCCACAATCAGGTGATCTGCCCGCATCCCGGCAGCATCAATCCCTACCATGTCGGCTTCAAGGTCTGGCAGGACATCGAGCGCCGCTTCGACCATCCCCGCCCGGATGAGCTGGCCGCCTATGGCCCGAGCCCCATGTCCGGCCGCGACAAGCTGTTCGAGGTGCGCGAGAGCGACCGCGACGTCTCGTTCCTCCGGCGCTTTTTGACCGAGCAGCTGATGCGCGAGCTCGACATCTTCGAGTTCGAGCCGCGCGGCGACAATCTGGTGGTCACCAAGGTCGCCGACGAGGACAATTGGCGCGAGATCAAGGAGACCCTGCTGCGCACGGTCGGCATGAACGCGCAGCCGGTGATCAAGATCCACGATGCCGATTACGGCAAGAACCGGGCGCTTTATCTGCGCCACGACTATGACGGCCGCGATCTGCATATCGGCTATGCCGAGAAGACGCTGGCCTATCTGCACCAGCTCTGGGGCCACCGGGTCCTGCTCGAGACCCTGATGAAGGGCAAGAAGACCCTGCTCTCCTATGGCGAGCACGGCTTCGACGCCAAGCTGATGCGCTAGGCTACCGACTCAATCGCTTCACCAGATGATGGTAGCGGAGAGAACAGCGGCAGCGAGGAATTGATCAGTGAGCTCGGCGGTAATCCTTGATACGGCCGAACGTCTATTTGATCAGGGGGCGCGCGTAATTGGCGATCTGAGCGGGTTGTTGCGTGACACGGTGCTCGGGCTACCGTGCCGCGTTTTACCAGCAACTGGCGGAAATGGTCGGTGTCGTCAATCCGGAACTCTCGACCGGCGACAGTGCGCTCGGCTTCTGGAAGGCGGTCAGAATGATCTGGCCCGCGAACCGGCAGCAGCGCTGTTGGGTGCATAAGACCGAGCGCCACTGGCGCCGCCTGAACGGCACCAACCGGCCTCGGCGGCGGCAGCGCTTCGATCTGCGTAAGACCTGGATGCCGGCCATGCTGCCGCGCGCCAGGGCCAGCAGCACCGCTCCGCCACAACCCTCTGGCAGCGCGTGGATCTTGGTCGTGCAGCCGCTTAGCGTCCGCCCGCTGGCCGACGCTTGCTCTCCCCTTTTTGGGCCGTTCGCC
>CADEGR010000093.1 GCA_902826935.1 uncultured Alphaproteobacteria bacterium
GAGCTGGGCCGTCGCCAGACCGGTCCGGTAGATCACATCCATCGAGCGGGCGAGCGCGCCGATCTCGTCGCGCCGCTCGGCGCCCGGCAGGGCCACTCGCCGGCCGGCCGCCAGCTCCTCGACCGCACCGGCAAATGCGACCAAGGGCCGGGTGATCGAGCGGCCAACAACCAGCGAGATCAGGATCAGAAAGCCTAGAATTGCTGCGGTGCCAACCATGATCAATTGCATGGAGAATTCAGCCGAGCCGGCGGCATGCCGATTAGCCTCGGCCGCAGCCTGCTCGATCTGCTCGGCGACCGCCTCCTGCACCGACGCGAGCTGGTCGAAGGACTCCTTGAAGCGAGCATAGTTCTGCTCGGCCAGCCCGCGATCGGTCGCGGCCAGCGACGCGATCTCCTCGGCCGTGCTGATATAGGCTTCGAGGCGGGGCTCGACCTTGGCCAGCCCGTCCTTCAGCGCCGCCGGCAGCGGCCGCTCGGCATTGGCCTTGAGCATGGCGCGAAAGCTTGCCGCATGCTCGTTGCGCTCCGCCTGCTGAGCGGCGTGCTCCGCTGCCGTGCCAGCCGGCCCCAGCCGCAGCGCGTCGAGCACATCGCCGCGGAGCGCATCATGCATCATGTCGCCTTGCATGAAGTCGCGCACGACGCTGGTGTAACCTGCCAGCTCCTGATTCGCGGCTACCAGCGCACCGGACGCATAGAAGGCGGTCCCAGCCAGCGTCGCGCTACCCAGCATGCCGGCCAGCGCCAGGATCGTCAGGCCACCTCGAACCGTCAGCCGGGCGAGGAGCGCGGCACCAGCGCCCGACTTGATCGAGACGGGTCCGTTCATGTTCAACGAAGCCATGGCGATGCTCTCAGCATGCTGACGACCGGGCCGCAGCCTCGGCCTGGGCAGTGGGCCTACGACTCGCGTAGTCCTAAATCAGCAATGCCAAGAAAAGGTTAACCGCGCCGCAGCCTGCGGCACGGTCCTGCCGCCACGGTAAACACGCGTTGGCGTCAGCCCAGGATCTTGGCGAGCCTCTGGGCGACCGCCCGATGCGAATGCCGCTCGAGGTAGATCCGGTAACCATGGGCGACCAGCTGGCGGTACGCCTGGCTGGCCGGATCGAGCTGCGCCAGGATGGCTGGCACTTCGCGCATGCTCTCGACCAGATAGCCAGAACGGCCATGCTCGAGATATTCGCGCACCACCGGGGTATCGATGATGATCACCGGGGTCAGATGCTTCAGGCAGTTCACGACCACGCTCTGGCCGGCGACGCTGCTGCGATCGCGGATCGGCAGGATGCACGCCGTGGCGCCCTCGATCAGGGCGTCGAACTCGGTGATCGGAATGTCGCGGCGCAGCTCGACATTGGCCGGCAGCGCGATCTCGTTGATCTCGGTGTTGATCGCCGAGCAGGCGATGACCAGCCGATCCGGCAGCCCGCGGAAGACGTCGATCAGCGCCCGGTAATCGCGATTGCTGTAGCCGCCGGAGAAGTAGTAGCGCGGCTGCTTGTGGCCAGGATCGTAGGTTCCGTCCAGCTGCTCGGCGGCGCGATCCCAGTCGCTATATGGCAGGACACGGATGCGGGACAGCGGCACGGCCATCGCTTCGCTGTAGCGCCGCGCCTCCTCCTCCGTGAACACGATGTAGAAGTCGCGCTCGCTGTCGAGCAGCAGCGCCAGCCAACGGAACCAGCCAAGCGCCTTGGGCGAATGGGAGAAGAAGCCGTAGCAATAGTGCTCGCGCGGTCGGATCAGCCGCAGCCGCTCCAACACCTTGAGGCTGATGCTGATGTTCTTCAGCGCCGCGACGATGACGTCGGCGTCCCGCAGATGCCGCCAATTGCGAATGATCTGGACCGGGCTCTTGAGAACCGAGCGGCAGCGCGCCCAGGCCGAAAGCGGGTTGTAGTCGCTCTCGAACAGCGGGACATCGATGAACCCCAGCTGCTCGACCAGATGGTCGCGCACCTCGGGATAGACCATCCGGTTCATGCGGACAAAGACACGGGTGCCCCTGGTGATGGGCACCGCTGCCACGTCATCGATGAGCGCATCCTGATGCTGCAGCACGCTGGCTTTCCATGGCCGAATTCTTATGTCAAACCTTGGGCACGACAGCTTGGCCCGTGGGCCGCTCCGTGCCGTTGTCGATCAAATCATATCAACCGAAATGGCCGTCCGCCTACAGCGGGGGCCGGCACAAACCGAGTTACCTCAGCCGGCGATCCTCCTTGAGACCTTGGCGCTTCATGCCGAGCGCGCCGAGCCGACCAGCCGATGGGTCGCCAGCATCGGACCCCGGGTCAGCAGAAACCATGCATCTGCCGCATAGCGGGGCGCCATCCTGCCAGGTTCGCGGCACAAACGATACAGCCACTCGCAGCCGATTGCCTGGGTCCAGGCGGGCGCCCTGCCCTTGCCGGCCAGCAGGTCGATGACACTGCCGGTCGGCAGCAGCAAGGGCGCTTCGATCTTGGGCGCCCAGCGCCGGCACCAGATCTCCTGGCGCGGCGCGCCCAGAGCGACCAGGACGACATCGGGCTGCGCCTCGGCGATCTCCTTGCAGATCTCGCGGCACTGATCGTGGTCTTGCTCGAAGTCGTGCAGCGGCGAGCGACCACCCACGACCGTGACATTGCGCCAGCGCTCGGCGATGACCGCCATCGCGCGGCGGCGATTGTTGCGCAGCGCGCCCAGGAGATACACCCGCAAACGCGCGCCTGAATCGAACAGCGCAGGCACCAGATCGCTGCCGGCGACGCGCTCGGGCGCGCCAAAGATCAGCCGGACCGGCCAGCCATCCGCCAGCACCAAGGCAGCATCGCGATAGGCGGCCTGAAACGCCGTGTCATGCTCCAGTAGCCGGAGATGCTGAGCATTGGGCGTCACAATGTAGCGGCAGCGATCATGTTGCTCGATCATCCGTCGACAAGCAGCGACCGCCTCAGGCATGCGCAACCTGTCGATTTTCAGCTCAAAGCTCACTAGGCGACCTCCTGGCCAGACAAACTGCGCTCGCCTCACCGCGCGGTCTGGCCTTTGTTCTTAGCGCTACCAAATGGCAACAATCAGCCGGCAAAGTCAAGGCAACGGGCCGAATCCGGCAACATTAAACGTCAATACAGCAGCGAGACCGCGTTGAGAACGCGACATGATTGATTGTCCGGCACAGCGAGCATCTTCTAGCTGAACCGACGCCCGGCAGAAATGCTGCCGGGCGCGTATCAGCACATCTTGGCTATTCCGTATAATACTGCGCCGTATCCTTATAATACTCCATGGGCGCAGTATAGCCGTGGGATGCCGCTGCCTTGATATCCAGATCGGTCAGGATCAACTCGACCCGATCAGTGCGCTGCTTGAGTGGGCCAAGCAGATCACGGACATAGGAGAGCTTGGTGTGCTTCCAGCGCGTGACAAAGAACACCAAGGAGCTCTCTCCGGCGATCAGATACGGATCGGCCAGCGCCGCCACGGGCGGCGTGTCCAGGATCACGCAGTCGAACCGGCCGTTCAGGGTCGCCAGCAGCTCCGCGATGGTCTCGTTGTTCCAGCGGTCGGGATGGGCGAGCTCGGACGAGCCCGCGGTGATGGTATAGAACTCGCTGCCCTGCGGCCGCTTGCAGCGCAGGGGCTCGGTTCCCTCCAGCCAGTCGGACAGGCCGGCGATCCGGCCGAGCCCGGTGTGGACGTGGACCTTGGGCCGGCGGAAGTCGGTATCGACCAGCACCACCGACTTGCCGGTGTTGGCGATCACCTCGGCAAAGCACAAGGACATGGTGGTCTTGCCGTCGCCGGGCTGCGACGAGGTGAACATCACGACATGCTGATCGCCGGGCAGGGAGGCCACCGTCTGCCGGTAGATGTTGCGCACGCTAGCCGAGAAGTGGGCATAGGGCGAGGAGCTGATCAGGTGGTGCAGCTCGCCGATCTTGGCCGGATCGCCTTCGCGCCGTGGGACCACCCAGACCCGGCCGCTCGTCGACATGCCCTTCATGTCGTCGGGCTCGCGCACCAGCCGGCGCGACAATTCGCGCGCCATCGCGGCGGTGCTCGACACCAGGAACCCACCGACCAGGCAGACCACACTCAGGATCGCCCGCGGCGGCCCGGCCGGCTCGAGCGGCGTCTCGGCGCGGGTCACGACCCGCAGATCGAGCGGCTGGGCGCGCAGATCCTCGCGCGCGGTCGATTGCTGCAGCCGGCCGAGGAAGCCCTCCAGGACCTCGTTGCCGATCTTGGCTTCCTTCTCCAGATCGCGCAGCTCGACCCCGCGCAGATTGGCGTCGGCTAGCTCAGCTTCCAATTTCTTGAGCAGCTCGCGGAGCGCCTGGACCCGGCGCTGGGCGCCGTTGGCCTCGTTCTGGAAGCCGCTCACGATGTTCCGGATCTCGTTGTTCAGCGCCCGCCTGGTCTCGTTGATCTGGTCCTGCTTGGCGACATAGGTCGGGTGCTTCGGGCCAAAGGTGGCCCGCAGATCCGCGATCTCGGCCTCGAAGCCGGTGATCTGGGTGCGCAGCTCGACCACCGAGGCCTCGGTGGCGATCTCCGGCAGCGCGAAGGGGTTGTTCTTCTTCAGCGCCGTGTCGATCGCCTGGACCTTGGTGCTGAGCGCCAGCGAGTCGAGCTCGGCTAGGGTCAGCTGCGCCTGGGTATCCGTGATCTTCTGCTCGATCAGCCGGGTGCCGCCGGACTGCAGCAGGCCCGAGCGGATCCGATAGGCTTCAACCGCCTCATCGGCTTTCGACGCCTTCTTCTTTAGATTGTCGGCCTGTTCGACCATCCACTGCACGGCGTCACGGCCGACATTGTTGGTCTCCTCGCGCCGCAGGTTGACATAGGCGTCGGCGACCGCATTGGCGCCCGCCGCGGCCAGCTCCGGATCCTCATGGTCGTAGCTGATCTTGATCAGCCGGGAGCGGCCGACCGCGGCGACATCGAGCGAGCGATCAAACGCGATCAGCTCCGGCGACGCCCGCAGGGCCTCCTCGCGGCCACCCGCAGCGCTCGGCTGGGTCCACAGCTGGGCCGGAATGGCGGCCGCGACCGAGCTCAGCACGCTCGACTGGTTCTGCTCGGTCTCGTCGTACAGCGTCAGGCCCTTGGTGCCGAGATCGCCCAGCGCGCGCCGCAGGACCTCCGGATCGCGCACCAGCTCGACATGGCTCAGCACGGTCTCGACGTCGTCCGGCCCGTTCTGCACGATGCTCTCGGCCTCGGGCACGTTCAGATTGCGATCCTGCACCAGCAGGGTCGCGCTCGCGGCGTAGTGATCCTTCATCAAGGCCAGCAGGACGACGCCGATCAGCGTGATCAGGGTGGTCCCGACGATGATGAAGCGGCGCTGCGCCACCAGCGCACGCCCAAACAGGCCGAGGTCGAGCTTCCATTCATTCAGCATGGCGACGGCTCACTTTGGCGTTCCTGGCCAGTCGTGCCGACAACTGGCAATCGCTGACCAAGATCAGGCACACTCCACAAGATCCGAACACGCACTCGCCCCTCGCAGTTCAGCGGCTAAACGCCATAGGCGCCTTCGACCTCGATCTGAGCAATCACGACGATGCCGTCCGGCGCCCGATCCCGCGGCAAAGGCGGCATGATCGGCATGGCGTTTCCAACAGGTCCCGCTTAAGCAATTGGCATCGCAGGGAATTCCCCCGTGACGCACGGCGGAACCCTCACCTCAGCCCAGTCGAGGCCGCATTCTGGAGGGATTGGAGACGCGTGGCAAGGCGCTCAGCGCAACCAGTCCAATATAGTTGCGCCGCTGCTACAACCCGCCGCAAGTGAAGCGGCCTCGGCTGAATTAACCATTTGGTGCCATGCTGGTCGAATTCATCTATCAGTGCGTGCAATGAAGATGAGTGTAATCGCTTTCTTGGGTGTTGTGTAATCCAGAGGGCTCGACCACGCGGAACGACGCCGCTAAGGTCGCTCTCGGTCCGCCCCGATTGCAGTCAACCTTTTCCAGAACAGCCACCGATCTATGCTTCGACGCATGCCCGTCAGCCGCCCGATGACCATGGCCAGCCCGACGCCCAAGCTGCGCCTCAGCCAGCTGATCGATCGGCTGCGCTTTGCCCATCTGGACGACTTCGGCCGTCTGACCCGGCGGCTCCTGCGCCTGCCCTCGATCTCGCGCGAGCTGTTCTTCGAGACCATCGACGATCCGGCCGAACGGGCCCGCCTGGCGCATCTGGCGACCGCGGTGCGCGGCGAGCCGGCGGGTCCGGCAGTGTTCCTGCATGGCGTGCAGCCGCGCAGCGGCACCAACTACGTCTCCTCGCTGCTCGATCAGCATCCCGACATTCTGGCCGATCCGATCGGCATCCACGAGCTGCCGCTCCTGATGATGCTGAGCGATGTCGGAGCGCTCCAGCGCCGCTTCCTGATGCGCTGCGTCGCCAATCGCGCGGTCTTCGATCGCTATGATTTCGTGGCCGTGCTGGGCAATGGCCTGGCAGCCGCCGCCGAGCGCATGTGCCCACCCGGCCAGCGCCTGCTGTTCCGCTCGCCTCATACCCACATGCTGCCGCATTTCTCCTTGTTCTTCCCGAACGATCTCCTGATCGTGCTGATGCGCGACGGCCGCGACGTGATCGCCTCGACCCGGGCGACCTGGCGATCCGGCCCGTTCGGCAAGACCTTCAAGGACCATTGCCTGGAATGGGCCTATTCGGCCGAGGCCGCGCTGGACGCGGTCGAGCAGGTCGGCCCCGAGCGCAGCTGCCTGATCCGCTATGAGGACGTGCTGAGCGATCCGGTGCGACATTTCGACCAGCTCTGCCGCTTCATGCAGGTCGATCCGGACCGGGTCGACCATGCCCAGCTCGCCAACCTGCCGATCAAGGGGTCCTCGGAAGCCTCCAAGGTTGGCGACGGCGTGACCTGGCAGCCGATCGCCAAGCCCGAGCGCTTCAATCCGGTCGGCCGCTGGAAAAGCTGGAGCGAGCGCCAGCAGAAGACGTTCTGGTCGATCGCCGGCGACGTCATGCTGCGCGCGGGCTATCGGTCATGAGCGCGCAGGCGGAGGCGGCCAGCCCGCCGCCCCGGGTCTCGGTGATCATCCCGACCTTGCGGCGGGCCGAGCTGGTGCCGCAGGCGGTCAGAAGCGCGCTCGCCCAGAGCCTGCAGCCGATCGAGGTCCTGGTCGTGATCGACGGCCCGGATCCGGCGACCCAGGCCGCCCTGGCCGAGATCGCCGATCCGGCGCTCCGGGTGCTGCCGCTCGAACGCAACATCGGCGCGGCCCATGCGCGCATGGCCGGGGTCGATGCCGCCCGTGCGGAATGGCTGGCCTTTCTCGACGATGATGACCGCTGGGAGCCGGGCAAGCTCGCGGCGCAGCTGGCGCTGGCCGAGCGTTCCGGCCTGGCGCAGCCGATCGTCAGCTGCCGCTGCGCGGTCGAGACCGCCCGCGGCACCTTCATCTGGCCGCGCCGGCTGATCGCGCCGGGCGAGCCGGTCGGCGACTACCTGTTCGTGCGGCGCAGCCTGTTCAAGGGCGAGACCTTCGCGCCGACCTCGGCGCTCCTGGTGCCGCGTCGGCTGGCCCAGCAGGTCGCGTTCGAGCCCGGCGTGCATGACGACTGGGACTGGCTGCTGCGCTGCGCCGCCCGGCCGGGCTGCGGCCTGGTCATCCTGCCCGAGATCGCCTGTCACCACCGCGCCGAGAGCGGCATCGCGACCCTGAGCGACGCACCCGCTTACGAGGCGCGCCTGGAGTGGGCCGAATCGGTCCGCCCGCTGCTCTCGCCGCGCGCCTATGCCGGCCTCCTGCTGCAGGTCATCGGCGGCGCGGTCGAAGCCCGCGAGAGCCTGAGCCGGCGCTGGCACCTGCTCCGCCTTGCCCTGCGCCACGGCCGGCCGACCGCCATGAGCCTGCTGCTGTTCTTCCTGCATAGCCTGATGCCGGTCCAGCTGCGCCGCCGGCTGCGGCCGGTGTCGAACCCGGTCAGCTCCGAGCTTGAGGCTGGCCGATGAAACCGCAACCGCCGAGCCGGATCGTGTTCGTGACCCCGGGCGGCGTCGAAGCCGGCGGCGGCATGGGCCGGATCACCGGCTACATCGTCGATGAGCTGAGCAGGCGGGGCCAGACCGGCGATTTGGTGGTGCTCGACCCGCGCGGCGGCGGCAGCGTGCTGGCGAGCCCCTGGCACCTGCTGCGCGCCTGCGCGCGGCTGCTCGCCATGGCGCTGCGCGGCGAGGTCGCCGTGGTCCATGTCAACACCTCGGAGCGGCTCAGCTACCCGCGCAAGGGGCTGCTGATGCAGCTGGCCCGCCTGCTCGGCCTGCCGGTCATCGCCCACATGCACGGCGCCGACTTCATGCCCTATTTCGATCGCGCCTCGGCGCTCGAGCGCTGGTGGGTCCGCCGCGTGCTGCGCACGAGCCAGAAGGTCGTGGTCCTGGGCGACAGCTTTCGGCGCCATGCGATCGAGCAGGTCGGCCTGCCGGCAGCGCAGGTGGTGACCGTGTTCAACGCCATCCCGGATCTGCGCCGGGAGCAGCCGCAAAGCGCGCGCCGGCCCCTGCCCTTCGCCGCCGGTCGCCCCGCCCGGTTGCTGATGCTCGCCAACATCTCGGCGCGCAAGGGCGCCGACAGCCTGCTGACCGCGGCCGCGGCGCTGCGGGCCGCTGGCCACGACTTCCACCTGACGCTGGCCGGCGGCGGCGAGATCCGCCAGTTCCAGACCATGGCCGCCGAGCTTGGCCTGGCGCCGGTGACCGACTTCCCCGGTTGGGTCGATCGCGCCGGCGCGCACCGGCTGCTGCTCGAGGCGGACGCTCTGGTCCTGCCGTCGCGCGCCGAGGGCCTGCCAATCGCGATCCTGGAGGCGCTGGCGCTGGGCACGCCGATCGTGACCACCCCGGTCGGCGCGATCCCGGAAGTGCTGCGCGATGGCGAGACCGCGCTGATCGTGCCGCCGGGCGATGCCGCGAGCCTGACCGCCGCGCTCGCCAGGTTGATCACCGGCGCCACCTCGGCGGCGGCATTGGCCGAGGCCGGCCGTCGCCTGTACGAGCGCAGCTTCGCGATCGAGGGCTTCTGCGATCGCTGGCTCGCCCTCTACGCCGAAGCGATCGGCGCCCTTGGCCGGCCTCTGCCGGCCTGGGCCGCCGCGCCGGCGACTGCGGCCCGGGCGGCTTGAGGCGCCTCGACGGCCGGCTGCCGTGCTTGGCCACCTTCGGGCGGCGACGCTGATGGCATTCCCGCGGCTTGGCGCCAAGGGCGCTCTGCTCCGTTTGCTGCGATCCAGCTACCTGGCGGCGATCGTCGACCAGGGCGTGCTGAGCCTGTCGACCTTCCTGGTCACGATCTGGATGCTGAAGCTGCTGCCGCCGGCGGAGTTCGGCATCCTGGCCTTGACCGCCGCCGTCGCCAACCTGGCGCTGGTGATCGAGGAGGCGGTCGCGGCGACCCCGCTCAGCGTGCGCCTGCCCGCCTTGCGGTCACCGCTGGGCCAGGGCTTGCTGATGAGCGCCATCGGCAACGTCCTCTACGTGCTGTTCCTGGTGCTGCTGCTGGCGGCCCTCCTGGCCATCTGGCTCACCGACCTGTCGGCGGCGCTGGTGCTGGCGGCGGCGGCCTATGTCGGCGGCGTGGCCTTGCGCGGCTTCCTGCGCTCCGCCGCCTATGCCCATGGCGCCACGCGGCTGGCGCTCGGCACCAGCGTCACCTTGCTGGCCGGCTCCCTGGCAGGCGTCGGGCTGCTGGTGGCGTTCGATCTGGTCACCCTGCCCCGGGCGCTGGCGGTCATGGCGGTGATGCAGGTCCTGCCGGGCCTGGCCGGGATGATCCGGCGGTTCGGCCGGCCGCCCCGGCCGAGCTGGCGCAGCCTGCGGCGCTATCGCCACATCTGGCCCGATACCTCCTGGTCGCTGTTCGGGGTCGGCGTCAATTTCACCCAGCGCCAAAGCCACGCCGCGATCGTGCCGACGCTGAGCTCGCCGGCCGCCTTCGCGCCGCTGGCGGCCAGCGAGACGCTGTTCGGGCCGATGCGCCTGGTCATGCTCGGCATGGCGATGGTCATGCGCCCGCAGATGGCCAGGATGCGCGCCGCCGACGACCGGCGGGGCATGAAGCGGGTCGCCGTGCGGACCCTGATCATCGTGGCGGCGGTCAATGCCGCGGTCCTGCTGGGCATGGTCGCAGCTTGGCCTTGGATCTTCCAGCTGCTGTTCGCCGGCAAATATCCGGAGATCGCCGTGCCGGTGATCTGCGCCGGCATCATCACGGTCCTGGTCGGGCTGCGGACCCCGGTCAGCGTGGTGTTTCAGGTCCATCGCGAGTTCCGGGCGGTCGCCATGGCCGACACCGGCGGCGCCATCACCAGCCTGCTCGCGACCTTGCTGATCTTGCTGACCCTGGGCTCGACCTACGCCTTGCTGGGCGTGGTGCTGGGCGAGATCGCCTGCTTGAGCGCATTGCTCCTCAGGTTGCGGCCAATGTTGCGCCACCAGCGCGCCGCGCCTGCCTGACCGGCCCGCCGAGAGCTGCGTTGCAGCAACAACACAGTTTGTAGCTTTTGCGTCACAACGACGCCAATTCACATTCCGTTCATTGTCCTTATGGCTTTATAACGCGATCCACAGGCACTGCTCGATGAAAGGAATTTTCGGCAATGCGTCGGCTTCTGCTTCTGACATGCATTCTCGCTCTGGCCTTCACCTGCGCGGTGTCGCTGGCGGTGCCGTCGAAGCACGACCATCGGCCGGTCGATTCCCTGAGCGAGCGCCTCCTGCAGATGGACGACGAGCGCCCGCTGGGTTGAGCCGACACGGCTTCTGCCGGTCCTCGCCAATCCAGTCGGTCCATCTGCCACCAACTCGAGCCTGATTTAGAGCCACGACCCCGAGCCGGCGACGTTGCCCCCGTCGCCGGCTCTTTTCATGTCCATCAATGCTCCCCGCCCCGCTTGGCCCCAGCTGCGGCGACTCGGCCTCGGACGACTAGGCCGGCGTCACGGCGCAGCGCCAGCGACGAACCACCCAACCTGGCTTCTCCTGGATGAAGCGGGTCAGCTGGATCTCGCCCGCATGCATGCATTCGCGCGCGCCCCCGCCGCCCTCGAGCGGCACGGTGAAGGAGTCGCAGCGTTCTGGATGGGCGATCAAGCAAGCCAGGATAACCAGTTCATACATCCGGGTAATTCCTCGAGCGTGGCGCCTTGGTGATCCGGCGGCGCCGATTGGGCGTAGCCGATCCGAACGCGGCGCCGGTTGGAGCCGTCGAGTAATATGGAGCCGCAAGTCAGGCCGGCAATCCGAGCCGGCCGGCAAGGGAGGTAGCGCATGGGCACGAACTGGTCGCGGCGCTGGCAATCGGCGGCGCTGCTCGGGCTGGTGCTGGGTCTGGTCGCGGCGACGCCGGCAAATGCGGTCATGAGCGGCGACGAGAGCCAGCGGGCGCCCTCCAGCGATCCCGACTACGCGGCCGGCAAGGCCGCCTTCGAGGCCAAGGACTGGGCCGGCGTGATCGGGCCGATGACCAAGGTGATCGAGCGCCGGCCGTGGCATGACAATGCCCATAGCCTGCTGGGCTTCGCCTACCGCAAGACCGGCGACTACCAGCGCTCCCTGGCCGCCTACGAGACGGCGCTGGGGCTCAACCCGCATAACCGCGGCGCGCTCGAATATCTGGGCGAGGCCTATATCGATCTCGGCCGCATCGCCGAGGCCGAAGCGCTCCTGGTCACCCTGGAGCGCGAGTGCAAGCGGATCGCGGTCGGCTTCAGCAATGGCGGCTGGACCTCCGGCTGCGAGGAATGGAACGATCTCAAGGCCGCGCTCGCGGCCCATCACGCCGGCCAGCCCATGCCGGAGCACGACTGAGTGTCACCGCCGGCTCCCCTGGTGCCGCCAGCTGGTTGCCGGCAAGATGCCGCGAGCATGCCAAGCAGCACCACGATGGGAGCAGCCGATGGCGATCGCCGACGACTACGCGGACTATGACGGCCTCGGGCTGGCAGCGCTGGTGGCCAGCGGCGAGGTCTCGGCCGAAGCCCTGCTCGCAGCGGCGATTGCGAGGATCGAGGCGCTCAATCCGCAGCTCAACGCGGTCGTGACCAAGCTCTATGACCAAGCCGAAGCCGCGCTGAAGGCCGGTCTGCCGGCCGGGCCGTTCGCCGGCGTGCCGTTCATGCTCAAGGACCTGGGTGGCGCCCAGGCCGGCGTGCCGATGACCGCCGGCTCCCGTTTCTTCAAGGATTATGTGCCGCCGGTCGACAGTGAGCTGGTGCGCCGCTATCGCCAGGCCGGGCTGGTCATCCTCGGCCGGACCAACACCCCTGAATGCGGCCTCGCCGCGACCACCGAGCCGGTCCTGTTCGGCGCCTGCCACAATCCCTGGGATCTGAGCCGCACGTCCGGCGGCTCGAGCGGCGGGGCGGCGGCGGCGGTCGCGGCCGGGCTGGTGCCGCTGGCCCATGCCAGCGATGGCGGCGGCTCGATCCGGATCCCGGCTTCCTGCTGCGGCCTGTTCGGCCTCAAGGTCAGCCGCGGCCGGATGACGCTTGCACCCTATCTGGGCGAAAGCATCGCCGGCTGCTCGGTCGAGCATGTGGTCAGCCGCAGCGTCCGGGACAGCGCCGCCGTGCTCGATGCCACGGCCGGCCCGGCCCCGGGCGACCCTTACCAGGCGCCGCCACCCAGCCGGCCGTTCCTGGCGGAAGTGGGCGCGCCGCCTGGCCGGCTGCGCATCGCGCTCGCGACTCGGCCGTTCAATGGCGGGCCGATCCATCCGGATTGCGTGGCGGCGGCCGAGGCGGCGGCTCGGCTCTGCGAGCAGCTCGGCCACCATGTGGAGGAGGCCAGTCCCAGCTTCGATGCCGCGGCCATGGATGACGCCTTCCGCCAGCTGTTCTCGGTCGGCGCCGCCGCCAATATTCGCCAGCGCGCCGCCGCGCTCGGCCGAGAGCCGGACGAGGCTGGCTTCGAGCGGGTCACCCTCGCGACCCTGGCGGCGGCCGCGACGCTCAGCGCCACCGACTACGTCCTCGTGCTCAATCGCCTGCACGGCATCAGCCGCCAGATCGCGGCGTTCTTCGAGACTCGCGACATGCTCTTGACGCCGACCCTAGGCGCGCCGCCGGTGCCGCTCGGCACGCTCGACATGATGACCCCGGATGCCGAATCTTTTGCCCAAGCCCTCTGGCAATTCGCCCCCTTCACCTATCACTTTAACGTGACCGGCCAGCCGGCGATGTCGGTGCCGCTCAGCTGGAATGGCGGGGGCTTGCCGATCGGCGTGCAGTTCGTCGGCCGCTACGGCGATGAAGCCGGCCTGATCCGCCTCGCGGCCCAGCTCGAGAGCGCAGAGCCCTGGGCGGCCCGCCGGCCGCCCTTGGCCGGGATGCGGCCTTGACGGAAAGTGCTATCCTGGAGCGATCATAAGCGTGGTTCACCATGGCGAGGATGCGTTGAGCGAGGGCAAGGAGTGGCGGTTCCCGGTTTCGGCCCAACCGCAGCCGGAGGATTTTCCATTCAATCTCGACAGCCTGCTGGCCGGCGTCGTGTCGGTGCGCGCGGAAGTGCCAGAGGATGCCTTCACCGCGGCCATGCTCGGCACTGAGCGGGTCGGCAATGGCGTGGTGATCAGCGACCAGGGGCTGATCGTGACCATCGGCTATCTGGTGACCGAGGCCGAAGGGGTCTGGCTCACCACCAATGACGGCCGGGTCGCCCAGGCCCATGTGGTCGGCTACGACCAGGTGACCGGGCTCGGCCTGGTCCAGGCTCTGGCCCGGCTGTCGGCGCCAGCGATGCCGCTCGGCTCGACCCACGAGGTCGAGGCGGGCGCCTCGGTGATCGTGGCCAGCCAGGGCGGCCGGGCCCACGCGCTGCGCGCGGAGCTGATCGCCAAGCGGGAGTTCGCCGGCTACTGGGAATATTTGCTGGACGAGGCGCTGTTCACTGCCCCGGCCCATCCCAATTGGGGCGGCACCGCCTGCATCGGCACCGATGGCCGCCTGCTCGGCATCGGCTCGCTGCTGATCCAGCATGGCTCGGGCGAGAAGCAGGCGGCGGAAGGCAACATGATCGTGCCGATCGACCTCTTGCCGCCGATTCTCAACGACCTGCAGCGCTTCGGCCAGGTGCAGCGGCCGCCGCGGCCCTGGCTCGGCCTGTTCACCGCGGATGGTCCGGATCACGTGTTCGTGGTCGGGCTGGCCAAGGGTGGCCCGGCCGAGCTCGCCGGCTTGGAGGTCGGCGATGTGGTCACCGAGGTGGCCGGCCAGGAGGTCGAGGACCTGGCCGAGCTCTGGCGCCGCGTCTGGTCGCTTGGCGCCGCCGGAGTCGCGGTGCCGCTCACCATCATGCGGGCCGAGAGCCAGCTGCGCCTGACCGTCCAGTCGGCCGACCGCAACCGCTTCCTCCGCCACGCGCCGCTCCATTGAGCAGCGCCACCAGCCGCGCCGCCTAGCGGCTGGGCGCCAGCCAGGCGCGATCGACATGCTCCGGCCGGATGCCAAGCCCGATCAGCCGGGCCGGCAGCCGCCGCAGCCAGGGCACCCGCGCCAGCAGCCGGAGCGGCCAAGGCGGTCGTAGGCTGCCGGGCGCGCCCAGGACCCGGGCGATGATGCGGCGCTGGATCAGGAGCTGGAGGCGCTGGGTGACCGCGGTCGGCCAGATGCGCCGCCGCTGCACCTGGCGCAGCACCGCGAGATCCGGCACGCCTTGCGCCAGCGCCGGCGCCAGCCGATTGGCCGCGGCGACCGCATCCTGGATCGCGAGGTTGATGCCGACCCCGCCGATCGGCGACATGGCATGGGCGGCATCGCCGATGCAGAGCAGTCCCGGCCGGCACCACTCGGCCAGCCGATCGACCCGCACGGTCAGCAGCCGGATATCGTCCCAGCTGGCGAGCGTCCGGACCCGCTCGCCGACGAAGGGCATCAGCTGCCGGATGGCCCGCTGGAATGCCGCGAGCCCAGCGGTACGCAAATCCTCGAGCGAGCCCTTGGGGATCAGATAGGCGCATTGCCAATAGTCGCCGCGGTTGATCTCGATCAGGATCTGGCCGGCATCGAAGCGGCCTGTGGTGACCGGCGGATCGGCCGGCGCGCGCGGCAGCCGGAACCACAGCACGTCCATCGGCGCGCCCAAATCCCGGACCAGGAGGCCAGCGCGTTCGCGCAGCACCGAGCCCCGGCCGTCGGCCGCCACCACCAGATCCGCCTGCACCTCGAGGGCGCCATGGGGCGTGCGCGCCGCGATGCCGCTGACCCGCCCGTCGGCGCGCATGAGATCCACGGCCTCGGCCTGCAGCTCCAGCCGGAAGGTCGGCAAGGCTGCCGCCCGCTCGGCGAAAAACTGCAGAAAATCCCATTGCGGCATGAAGGCGATGAACTTGCAGCGGGTCGGCAGATGGCGAAAATCCGCAAAGGTCAGGCGCAGGTCGCCGACCTCGGCCTGCAGCTCCTCCTCCACCTGATGGGGCAGCTGCAGAAAGTCCTCGAGCAAGCCAAGCTCGTGCAGCAGCTCCAATGTCGACGGATGGATCGTGTCGCCGCGGAAGTCGCGCAGGAAATCGGCATGCTTCTCCAGCACCACGACCTCGATGTCGGCGCGCGCCAGCAGAAAGCCCAGCACCATGCCGGCCGGCCCACCGCCCGCGATCGCGCATTGCACCCGCAGGTGCCGCGGCTGGTCGAGGCGCGCCCGAGCAACGGTTGGCTGGGACTGGGGCATGGCGCGCTCCTGCTGGCCGGCACCGCGCAGGGCGGTCAGCGCACCAGCTTGCTGTTGTCCTGCAGCAGCCGGCGCTTGACCAAATAACGGATGCCGTGCAGCCAGCTCGCGTCGGTATTGCCGCGGATATCGACGCTGGCGGCGAACAGCTGGCTCCGGCTGGTCGCGTCCCGGATCCCGACATTGAGGTTCAAGATCAGGTTGCTGACCTTCTGAACCCAGCCGATCAGGACCTGATCGGCGCCGAGCTTGCGCGCCACGCCGGCCTCGCAGCCATTGCAGCCATGGAGCGATCCGGCCACGCGCAGGCCCGGGTCGTCGGCCGGCACCGCCATGATCTGGTAGCGCCCGGTCTCGGCCAAGAGCCGGGTCAGCTCGGCCTGGATCAAGGCGAGGCGCGCCGTCTGATCCGGCCGAGTGCCGTCCATTTCACCCTCCAGGCTGGTATCGATCAGCTCGAAGGGCATGATCGCCAAGGTTGGCGGCGTTGCCGCGCCAGCCGCGCCGAGCGGCAGCCAAGCGAGCAGCGGACCAAGCCGTAGGACCGGCGCCAGCCAATCGATCGGACCGGCGGAACACTTGCTGCCCATGCCACGTTCTCCTATGTCCTAAGACGGCTGCTGGCCAAACAACCAACAAGATCGGCCGCCTGCAAGCGCGGCCGTCGCCCAGAATCGGGAGTGCTGCCGCTCGTGCGTGACCGCCCGCATTGTCAAATCGCCTGGTGGACCGTCCGGTTCCTGGTTGTTCTGGCGCTCGCTCCGAGCGGCGTGCTGGCAGCCGACAAGCTGGCCGTGCCGATCGCCTACATCACCCAGCAGGAGGATGTGCTCGCACCGTTGTCCCTGCTCGACTATCCGATCCCGCCGGATCTGGGCGAGCGCGGGGCGGCGCAGGCGATCACCGAGAACCAGACCACCGGCAGCTTCCTCGGTCACGACTACCAGCTGAACGAGGTGATCGTACCCAAGGACGGCGATCTCGCGGCGGCCTTCAAGGCGGAGCTGGCCAAGGGCACCCGTTTGTTCATCGCCGATCTGCACGCGCCGCAGCTCACCGCCCTGGCGACCCTGCCCGAGGCTGAGGACGCGCTGATCTTCAACAGCCGGGCCGAGGATGACGAGCTGCGCCTGGCCGATTGCCACGCCAATCTGTTCCACGTCATGCCAAGCCGGGCGATGAAGGCCGATGCGCTGGCCGAGTATCTAATCTGGAAGCAGTGGCGCAAATGGCTCCTGATGCATGGCACCAAGCCCGCCGATCTGGCCTGGAAGGCGGCCTATGAGCGGGCCGCGACCAAGTTCGGCGCCGAGATCGTCGAGACCCGCTCCTACGAATATCAGGCGACGGCCCGGCGCACCGATAGCGGCTACATCCAAATTCAGCGCCAGATCCCGGTGCTGACCCAAGATGCCGAAGAGCATGACGTGCTGCTGGTGGCGGACGAGAGCGACATCTTCGGCGAGTATCTGCTGTACCAGACCTGGGATCCGCGGCCCGTCGTCGGAACCCAAGGTCTGATCGCGACCGCCTGGCACCGCTCGCAGGAGCAATGGGGGGCGACCCAGGTGCAGCGCCGGTTCTTCAAGTTCGCTGGCCGCTGGATGCTGGAGCGCGACTACACCGCCTGGCTGGCGGTCCGGATCATCGGTGAGGCGGTGACCCGCACCAGCTCGATCGAGCCCAAGACCCTGCATGACTATCTGGTCGGCGACGCCTTCCAGGTGGCGGCCTTCAAAGGCGAGCCCGTGACCTTCCGCAGCTGGGACCAGCAGCTGCGCCAGCCGGTCCTGGTGGTCGGGCCGCGCATGCTGGTCTCGGTCTCGCCCCAGGATCAATTTCTGCACCAGCGTACGCCGCTGGACACGTTGGGCTACGATCAGCCGGAAAGCCAATGTCAGCTGAATTAGGGGGAGGACGGTCGGTGATCAGTCGATGGGGCGTGGCATGGCCGGGCTTGCTGGTGGCGCCAGCATTGCTCGCCGCGAGCGCGGAAGCCCGCACGATTTTCGTCTCGAACGAGAAGGGCAACTCGATCAGCATCGTGG